>CAZHRQ010000008.1:0-35520 GCA_964535075.1 uncultured Rhodobacterales bacterium
AGGTTTTCGCCACCAAGATCGCCATGGGCTATCACAACGTGGTGCTGTACGAACGGCTGCGGGAAATTAACGAGTTCCTGGAGCAGCGGGTGGCCGAACGCACCCGGGCCCTGGAGGAAGCCAACACCAAGCTGGCGGAGATCGCCCGCCGCGATCCCCTGACCGGGGCCGCCAATCGCCGCTACCTGATGGAAAGCGCCGAGCGGGAGACGGCCCGGGCCCTCCGCCATCAACGGCCGCTCACCACCCTGATGCTGGATGTGGACCGCTTCAAGAAGGTCAACGACACCTACGGCCACGCCGTGGGGGACGATGTGCTGCGGACCCTGGTGACGGCGGTGCAGGCGGAGTTACGCACCGATGACCTGCTGGGACGCTATGGGGGCGAGGAATTTGCCGTGCTGCTGCCCGAAACCGATCTGAACGGCGGCGCGCGCATTGCCGAGCGCCTGCGGGAAGCCGTGGCGGCCGCCGAGGTCATCACCGATCACGGCGCCTTGCACGTGACCGTCAGCATCGGGGTGGGGGCTTGGCATGCGGAGGATCCCGGCATTCAGGCCGCGCTCAACCGGGCTGATCTGGCGCTCTATCAGGCCAAACAAAACGGCCGCAACCGGGTGGAGCCGGCCCCGGAAGCCGTCTGCCCCTTGTAAGAATTCGGCGGGAGGGGTACATCCCTTGGGATCACCCGGTTCCGGGGCACGGCAGGCAGGAGGATGCAATGGCAGTGGACGGCAAATGGCTCGCCCTGGGGGTGCTGGTGGCGCTGGGAGGCTGCACCACCGCGCCCAGCGGTCTCGGGCCGTACGTCAATGATTCCCAGGGCTGCACGCCCACCAGCAGCAATCCCGAATGCGGCAATGCCTTCGCCGAAACGGTGCAATGTGTGGAAACCCTGGGGGATCGCGACTGCTATGCCGTGCCCCAGTTCGCTCAGGTCACACCTGGGTGCACCCGCGAGGAAATCCAGCGCGAGGTGTTGAAAATTTCCGAAAACCGCCTGCTGGCCACGACCATGCCAGACCTTAAGCGGGACCAGGGCATGTTGGGGCAGGTGCGTGAACGGCAGCAGGATCAGCGCAACTTTATTTATTACTGCTCGGCCGAACTGGTGGTGCTGGTGGGGGACCGGGTGGCGCGCCGGCCCATCACCTATACGGTGGAGGCCATGGGCCCGGGGCCACAGTATCTTGTGATTGTGGGGGGGCTGCCCGGTCCCCGGGCGGAGCTGAGTGGCATGAGCATGGCCATGGGCGAGGCCCTGGATCTCACGCCGCAGCAGATCCGCAACTTGCCGCCGCTGCAGGGCCGGGTGGACCTGAGCCTGAAGGACAAGGTGCCCGCCGATCAGCCCCTGAACGACCGGCCCTGACCCCGCGGTGCCTCCGGGGGCGCCCCTTACGCCGAGAGCGGGTCTAGAGCCTATCGCGGTCAATGGGACCCGAGAATCGGGTCCCATTGACCGCGTGAATCGGCTCTATCTATTTGTTTTAGAGCGGGTCCGCCGTTTCCGTGGCGATCCAGTCCAGGAAGGCGGGGTTGCCGTCCACGATGGGCAGGGCGATCAGGCATGGACAGTCATAGCTGTGCCAGGCCTGGAGCCGGGTATTGATGGTTGGCACCAGCTCGGCCCGGGTCTTGGCCACCAGGGCCACCTCGCCCTCGTTCTGCACGCCCTGCCAGTGGAACAGGGACTGAATGGCGCCCAGGATATTCACGCAGGCCACCAGCCGCGACTCCACCAGGCGGCTGGCCAGGGCCCGGGCTTCCGCGTCGTCGGCGGCGGTCATATACAATAGAACAGCACTCATGGTGGCTTCCCCCTATCGTTTGAAGGCAAAGGGCTTTTCCGTGTCCCATTGACCGCGTGAATCCGCTCTAAGGGGACCTTCCCGACTCTGCGGCCGCCGGATCGGCGCCCACGGCGGCGCAAAAGCGGTGGCTGCGGCGTGGGCTGGATCAGCCGGGGGGCAAGCTGCCTCTGTTCGACGATCACGGGCGACGCATCAACCCTCGCACGGTGCAGCGCTGCCTCGCGGCCGGCTGGGTGGAGCCCTGGCGCGCCAATCCCATCAAACCCGACTGGCTGGTTTGCCGGCTCACCCCCAACGGCCGCGCCCTGTTCCGCGACGAAAAGGCCTGACCGGGGTTACCCCTTGTCGCGCAGGATGCGGGCCTTGTCCCGTTGCCAGGACCGTTCCTTTTCCGTCTCCCGTTTGTCCACCTTCCGCTTGCCTTTTGCTAACCCCAGGTTGAGCTTCACCAAACCCCGCTTGTTGAAATAGAGGGCCATGGGCACCAGGGTCATGCCCTCCCGCCCCAGGGCGCCCATGAGCTTGCGCACCTCGCGCCCGTGCAGCAGCAGCTTGCGCGGCCGGGTGGGGGCGTGGTTGAAGCGGTTGGCGGGCCCGTACTCGGGGATGTTGGCATTGAACAGCCACAGTTCCCCTTCCATGGGCCCGGCATAGGATTCGCCTATGGTCCCCTTGCCGGCGCGCAGGGATTTCACCTCGGTACCCGTGAGGACCAGTCCCGCTTCCAGGGTGTCTTCGATGGTATAGTCGTAGCGGGCACGACGATTTTTGGCAATGGTCGTGCCGTTGGCTACTAGTGTTCCCGACATTTTGAACCAGTCTTATTCTTGTTGTTGCTTGTTTCTTTTTTTTGGGTCGCGATCCGCTTTAGGGAGCCAGACCCGCGTGGGCGAGCGCCTTGTCGATCTGCTCTTCCGTGGCGGCACTGACCGGGATCAGGGGCAGCCGCAGTTCATTGCGGCAATGGCCCAGGCGATGCATGGCTGCCTTCACCGGTGCCGGGCTGGCCTCCAGGAACAGGGCCCGGTGCAGGGGCATGAGCTGGTCGCGCAGGGCTGCCACCCGGGCTACGTCGCCGGCCTCCCAGGCGTTGATCTGTTCGGCCACCAGGGCTGGCGCCACATTGGACGTGACCGAAATCACGCCGTGCCCGCCCTGGGCCAGGAAAGCGGCCAGGGTGCCGTCCTCCCCCGACAGTTGGCAGAAGTCCGGGCCACAGGCCAGCCGGGTCAGCGCCGGACGGGCCAGATCGTTGGAGGCGTCCTTCACTCCCACCACCCGGGGCAGGGTCGCCAGGCGGGCCATGGTCTCCACGGTCACGTCCACCACCGAGCGGCCGGGAATGTTGTAGATGACCAGCGGCAGGTCGGTGGCATCGTGGATGGCCTTGAAGTGCTGGTACAGCGCTTCTTGGCCGGGCTTGTTATAGTAGGGCACCACCAGCAGTGCCCCGGTGGCGCCGGCCTCCTGGGCGTGGCGGGTGAAAGTGATGGCCTCCCGCGTGCTGTTGGAGCCCGTGCCCGCCAGCACCGGCACGCGTCCGTCCACCACCTCCAGGCACAGTTTGATCACCCGGCAGTGTTCCTCCGGCGTCAGCGTGGGCGATTCCCCGGTGGTGCCGCAGGGCACCAGCCCGTGCACCCCCTGTTTCACCTGCCAGTCCACCAGCGCGCGGTAGGATTCCTCGTCCACCCGACCGTCGGCGAAGGGCGTGATCAGCGCGGTGAAACAACCCTTGAACATCGGACTTCTCCCTGCATTAATCAAACGGCCCGAGGGGACCGCGTCCGGTTACTTAACCAAACTTTAGGCGCCAGCGCCATAATCCTGGGGCTTGGGTCCGGCCCGCGACGACCCGTTCCCCCATTCCAAACGCAGGCAAAAGCGATGCATCCGTCCGTGGTACACACCGCCCGATTCCATGCCGCCCCTTCGGGGCACACGCTTGTGGCGTTCACGCTGCGTCTGATGGTGGTCCTGTGGGCCCTGATGATGCTGGCGGCACCTGCCATGGCGGCCGGCGGCAAGGTCTCTCTTACCGCCCAAGACCAACAGACCTACCGCAGGGCCTTCGACGCGGTCAAGGCGAACGAATGGCAGCAAGCCCTCTCCCTGACCCGCCAGGGACGGCAGCCCCGGTTGAATGACGTCATCCGCTGGACCTGGTATCAGCAGACGGGCAGTGGTGCGTCCTTTCAGGAAATCGCCACCTTCCTGCGGACCCATTCCCACTGGCCCCGGCAGGAACGGTTGCAGGCCCGGGCGGAGGAGGCGATTACCGCCGCCACCCCCGCCCGTCAGATCATCGCCTTCTATCAAAGCGGCAACCGTCAGCCGGTGACTGGCGACGGCGTGCTGGCTCTGGCCACCGCCCTGTCTCGCGCCGGCCAGAAACAGCAGGCGGTGCAGGTGGCTCGGCGCGGCTGGATCGAAGAGGATTTCGGACCCAGCCAGCAGAGCACCATGCTGTCCCGCTTTGGCGGCGCCCTGCGGCCCCAGGATCACGTGGCCCGCATCGACCGCCTGTTGTGGGAAGACAAGAGCGGCTCGGCCCGTCGCATGTATCCGCTGGTCCCGTCGGGTTGGCGGGCGCTGGCGGAAGCCCGCCGCAAGCTGCACGACGGGACCGGCGATGCCTGGAGCGTGGCGGCCAAGGTGCCGGCCTCGCTGCGGAACAATCCGGGTCTCATCTATGAAAAGGCGCGGCGGTTGCGGCACGATGATCGCGACCGCGAAGCCATCAACCTGGTGCTGGCCCATCCCGGAGACAAGGGCGACGCCAGCGCCTGGGCCTATGAGCGCACCCGCCTGGCCCGGGTGGCCTTGGACCAAAACCAGCCCGCGCTGGCCTATCGCGTGGCGGCCAACCATGGGCCCCAGAGTGGGGGGGACCTCATCGACACCGAGGGCATGGCCGGTTTCATCGCCCTGCGCTATCTCAATGATCCCAAGCGCGCCTACGGCCACTTCCAGAATGTGCAGCGGGCGGTGACCCATCCCCGCCGGCAGGCCTATGCCGGCTACTGGATGGGCCGTTCGGCGGAAGCCATGGGCGACAAGAACAACGCCCGCCGTTGGTACCAGTGGGCGGCGCGCTTCCCGGCCTTCTACTACGGCCAACTCGCCATGGAACGCTTGCACGGGCACGGCAACTGGCGCCTGCCCGGTGATCCCACCATCTCCGGCCAGGATCGGGCCAATTTCGTCAATAACGATCTGGTGCAGGCGGCCTCGCTGCTCTACCTGATGAACGAAAGCGACCGGGTCGGGCCTTTCATCATGCAGCTCCATGACGTGGCCCGCAGCCCCGGCGAGCACCTGTTGACCACCCAAATGGCCCAACGCATGGGGCGTTACGACCTCACCGTGCATGGCGCCATGAAGGCCCAGCGGCAGCAGGTGCCCATCACCCAGGCGGCCTATCCCGTGCCCCGTCTGCCCTTCGCCGGCGGGGTGGAACAGCCGCTGGTGCTGGGGCTGGTGCGTCAGGAAAGCGCCTTCAACGCCCAGGCCGGCAGCCACGTGGGGGCCCAGGGGCTGATGCAGCTCATGCCGGCCACCGCGCGGGGGGTGTCGGGCTGGATCGGCGAATCCTACAGCAAGGCGCGCCTGACCCGGGATCCCGCCTACAACATGCGGCTGGGCACCGCCTATCTGGCCAAGATGCTGAAGGACTTCAACGGCTCCATCCCCATGGCCCTGGCGGCCTACAACGCAGGCCCCGGGCGGGTGCGGCAGTGGGAGCGCCAGTTCGGCAACCCCTCCACTCGGCGGCTGGACGGCGTGGACTGGGTGGAACGCATTCCCTACGAGGAAACCCGCCATTACGTGCAACGGGTGCTGGAGGGGACGCAGATCTACCGCATGCGGTTGGGCGGTGGCCGGGGCTCCTCCCTGACCCGGGACCTGAACGGCTGATCCTAGAGCTGATCGCCGTCAATGGGACCCATTTTTGGGAGCCATTGATGGCGCGATCCGCTCTCGTCTTCTCCGAGCCACCCTCACCGGCGGCGGGCAATTGCGGTTTGTTGCCCGCCGCTTTATGGTGCGGGTTCAATTTAGCTCTGTAAGGAGGATAGCCCCATGGAGATCGTGTTCCAGGACGCAACCCTGCCCGAAGCGGGCCTGCTGGCGGTGGGGGTCTATCAGGGCGCTGTCCTGGGCGACGCCGCCGGGCAGGTGAACGAGGCCTGCGGCGGACAGGTGAAAAACGCCATGGATGCGGCCCGCTTTGAGGGCAAAGGTGGCAGCGTCCTCAGCCTTTACGCGCCAGGAGACGGCCGCTGGAGTCGCGTGCTGCTGGTGGGCCTGGGGGCGCCGGAGGATGTGGACAGCGCCAGCCTGCGACGCATGGGCGGCACGGTGGTGCAGGAGTTCCTGAAGGCCGGCGCCGCCACGGCGGCGGTGGTGCTGGATACCCTGCCCGAAGGGGCCCCTGCCGTGGCCGAGGCCGCGGCGGAGGTGGCCTGTGGTGCGCGTCTGGGGGCCTATCGGTTTGATCGCTACCGCACCACCCGTGACGAGGACGAAATCCCGAGCCTGGACCGTCTGCACGTGCATTGCAGCGCGCCAGAGGCGGCCGGGGCGGTCTTTGCCCCCTTGAGCGCGGTGGTGGACGGCGTCCTGTTCACCCGCGACTTGGTGAGCGAACCGGCCAACGTGCTGTCGCCCGAAGCCCTGGTGGCGGAGGCCGAAACCCATCTGGCTCCCCTGGGCTGCCGCCTTACCGTGCTGGATGAGGGCGCTTTGCGGGAGCGAGGGCTACATCTGTTGCTGGCGGTGGGGCAGGGCAGTACCCGCGAAAGCCGGCTGCTGGCGGTGGAATGGCGTGGCGCCGACGAGGAAACCCGTCCCGTGGCCGTGGTGGGCAAGGGGGTTTGTTTCGATTCCGGTGGCATTTCCATCAAGCCCTCCGCCAACATGGAAGACATGAAGTGGGACATGGGCGGCGCCGGCGTGGTGCTGGGGCTGATGAAGGCCCTGGCCGGCCGCAAGGCCCGCGCCAACGTCATCGGCGTGGTGGGCGCCGTGGAGAACATGCCCGACGGCAATGCCCAGCGGCCGGGAGACGTGGTCACCTCCCTGTCCGGGCAGACGGTGGAGGTGATCAACACCGATGCCGAAGGCCGGCTGGTGCTGGCCGATGCCCTCACCTGGGTGCAGCAGGAATATGATCCCCAGGTGGTGGTGGATCTGGCTACCCTCACCGGCGCCATCATCATTGCCCTGGGGGCCGAGAATGCCGGGCTGTTCAGCAACGACGACAGCCTGGCCAAGGCCCTGCTGGCCGCGGGGACCGACACCGGCGAGGGGGTATGGCGCCTGCCCCTGGGCAAGGAATACGACGAGTTGATCAAGTCGGATATTGCCGACATGAAAAACGTAGGCGGCCGCGAGGCCGGGGCGGTGACCGCCGCCCAGTTCCTGAAGCGTTATATCGACAACGGCCGACCCTGGGCCCACCTGGACATTGCCGGCGTCACCTGGGGGCGGAAGGACAAGCCCACCCGGCCCAAGGGCGGCACCGGCTACGGCGTGGCGCTGTTGGACCGCTGGGTGGCCGAGCACTACGAATCCTGAGCCTGTCGCCATGAGGGACACACGGGTGACGGCCTGGGGTGTGGAAACCCCGGGCCGTCGTCGTCTGGCCCTGGTGCGGGAGGGACGATCCCCCGCCGTGCTGGCGGTGGAGGAAACCCGGCCCGACCGTCCCGGCCTGCTGGACGCCATCGTGACGGGGCGGGTGGTGCGCCGCCTGCCGGGCGGGGTGCTGGTGGCCCTGCCGGATCAAGAAACCCCTGGCTTCCTGGGGGGCGGCCGCGTCATGCCGGATGAGGGGGCGGCGGTGACGGTGCAGGTGGTGGCGGAGGGATACGGCGACAAGGGTCCCCGCCTGAGCGACCGCCCGCGTCTCCCGGGCGGCCTGGGGATGCTGACCGTGGATACCGGGGACTGGCGGCCTCGCCCCGCCGCCGCCGGCGTGCCCGAGGCGGCCGTGGCGGCAGAACGGGCGCACCTGACCGCCCTGGCCACCACCGTGCGCGCCGGCGATCCGGTCCCGCCCCTGGCCTCTACCGAGACTCTGTTACGGGACGAAGCCCCGCCGGGAACCCGGGTCTGTCTGCCGGCGGGCGCGTGGCGGCAGGCGGTGGCGGCGTGGGCGGAGCAACACCGCCCGGATCTGGTGTTGGCGCCGCCGGTGGCGGACGCCGAGGCGTGGCTGGACGAGGCGGTGACGGCGGCCCTGGCACCGGTGGTGCCGTTGGCGGGGGGCGCCGAGCTGGTGATCGAGCCCACCGCGGCCCTGGTGGCGGTGGACGTGAACGCTGGTGCGCGGCCGGTGGGGGAGACCAACCATGCCGCCCTGACCGCCCTGGGCGGGGCGCTGCGGCTGCGGGACCTGGGGGGGCAGGTGGTGGTGGACCTGATTCGGGGGGGGGGCCGGCCGGGGCGGTTGCTGGAGACCCTGGGCGCGGCCATCGCCGACGACCCCCAGCCGGTGCATGTGCACGGCTTTGGTCCCCTGGGACTGCTGGAACTGGTGCGGGAACGGCGGCGGGCGCCGCTGGCGGTGCGGCTGGGGGATGCCGCCACCCGGGAGGCTCTGGCGGCCCTGGCCCAGGCGCACCGGACCGCGCTGGCCGATCCGGCGTGGCGTCCCCGGCTGACCGTCTCCCCGGCGGCGGCGGCGCGGCTGGCGGGGCCGCTGCGTCCGGCCCATGGGGCGCTGGCGCGGCAACTGGGGGGGGCCCTTCCCCTCGACCCTTGCTGATGTGGAGAGTCTGTCATGTCCAAGCCGGACACCCCGGTTTCCTGTCCCATCTGCGGCGCGCCAGCGGCGGCCCGCTATCATCCGTTTTGTTCCCGACGCTGTGCCGATGTGGACCTGGGGCGGTGGCTGGGCGGGCACTACCGCGTGCCCACCGAGGACCAGGCCCCAGGGGTCGGGGACGAGGACGAGGGGTGACTCATTTCGGTCATTTTTTTCTTGATTGGGGTTGGTGGGGTGGTCTATAAGCCTTCCTCACCGCCGGGGTCGGCGCCCGCCGCGTCCCGCCGTTCAGCGCCCAGGTAGCTCAGTTGGTAGAGCAGCGGATTGAAAATCCGCGTGTCGGTGGTTCAAATCCGCCCCTGGGCACCATGATTTCAAAAACAAGGGCCGCTTCCCCTAGAGCGGATCGCACCCAATCTGGTTCACCCTGTGAACCAGATTGGGTGCGTGACTCCGCTCTAAATCAAATGGATAGAGCCTGTCGCGGCCCTTGTTTTGTTTTTTTCCGCTTTCGTCAGATCTGAATGCGCTTTCAGGAGGGCGGGTTACCTGTTCGCTGAAGCAGGTGGGCTTGTCTGTGTGAACCCGCCTGGCACCAGTTGGCCGTTTTCCATGTGTGGCGGCGTGTAGTGCTCGTCCGGCGTGGCGGCATTCCGGCCCAGCACCACCACCAGCGACACCAGCACCGCCAGCCCCATCCCCAGGCCGCCCACCACCCACCAGGGAATCTCCGGCGCATTCCGCCCCCGGGCCCAGGCGCGATACAGCAGGTACACCAGCGCGGGGCCGGCCAGGGGCAGGATGATCTGCAACAGCATGCGTCTCATGAAGAAGATACCACTTCGTAAAGGGTGCGGATCATGGTCGCCGTGGCGCCCCAGATGAACCATCGTTCGTAGGTCATGGCAAAACCCGCATGGGCCCGGCCGTCGGGGAGGGTGAGGGCGTGCTGCTGGTGGTTCACGGGGTCCAGCAGGAAGGCCAGCGGCACCTCGAAAGCCTGGGCCACCTCCCGGGGGTCCAGCACGGGGTCAAAGGGCGCCTGTATCACCCCCACCACCGGGGTGACCACAAAGCCGCTGCCGGTGCGGCAGGGGGCGAGGCCCCCCAGCACCCGCACCCGATGAGGCGGCAGACCCACTTCCTCATACGCTTCCCGCAGGGCCGTTTCCAGGGGATCCTCGTCCTCGGGCTCCATGCGTCCGCCGGGGAAGCTCACCTGGCCGGCGTGGTCCTTCAAATGGTCGGCCCGCCGGGTCAACAGCACCTGCACGCCCTCGGGCCGGGCGATCAGGGGAATCAAAACCGCCGCCGCCACCGATCGGTCCAGGGCCTCGGGGGCCTCTCCCCGGCGGCGGGGCCGCCCCGGCATCACCAGACCCCGGGTCAGGCAGTCGAGAGCACTGTCCGCCAGGCGTTGCCCGCGGGTGTGTGGCATTGGGTCCGGAAGGGGCCCGGCGCCCCGGCCGGGATGACGTCGTTCCATGTCTCTCCCCGGTGATTCTGCCCCGGTGATGCCGCGCGCTGCGCCCGCAAGCTCTTTGCTCCCCGGGCGTGGAACATGATAGAAGATCGGACCGGTGTCCGTCACCCGTTGTCCAACGGCGGGACCCGGCCTGCTGTGCCCGTTGGCTGCAACATAGGGATTCCCCATGCCGGAAACCGCGCCCGTCGCCCCCGCCATCGACGTGGAAGCCGTGAGCGCCCGCATCGCCGCCGACCCCATCGGTGCCGCCCAGCGCATCGGCGCCCGGCTGGCGGACGCCCGGGCCCACGTGGGCGAGATCATCTTCGGCCAGACCGATGCCGTGGATGAAACGCTGGTCACCCTGCTGAGCGGCGGGCACGTGTTGCTGCTGGGGGTGCCGGGCCTGGGCAAGACCCGGCTGGTGGAAACCCTGGGCACCGTGTTCGGCCTGGGCACCCGGCGGGTGCAGTTCACTCCCGACCTGATGCCGGCCGACATCCTGGGCTCCGAGGTGCTGGAGGAAGACGAGGACGGCCGCCGCCATTTCCGTTTTCTGCCCGGCCCGGTGTTCACCGAATTGCTGATGGCCGACGAAATCAACCGTGCGAGCCCCCGCACCCAGTCGGCCCTGTTGCAGGCCATGCAGGAGCGGCGGGTGACCGTGGCCGGCCATCCCCATCCCCTGCCGCATCCCTTCCACGTGCTGGCCACCCAGAACCCTCTGGAGCAGGAGGGCACCTATCCCCTGCCGGAGGCGCAGCTCGACCGGTTCCTGTTGCAGATCGAAATGGGCTATCCCGCCCTGGACGAGGAACGCAGCATGTTGCTGGCCACCACCGGCGGCACGGAAGTCACGCCCCGCCAGATGGTGTCCCCGGAACTGTTGGTGGAGGCCCAGACCCTGGTGCGGCATCTGCCCGTGGGCGAATCGGTGGTGGAGGCCATTCTCTCCCTGGTGCGGGCGGGACGGCCGGAAACCAGTCCGCTGCCGGACATGGACCGCCACGTGGCCTGGGGGCCCGGTCCCCGCGCCAGTCAGGCCCTGATGTTGGCGGTACGGGCCCGTGCCCTGCTGGACGGCCGGCACGCCCCGTCGGTGGACGACGTGACCGCCCTGGCGCGGCCGGTTCTGCGCCACCGCATGGCTTTGTCCTACGCCGCCCGGGCCGATGGCGTCACCCTGGAGACCGTGCTGGAGGGTCTCGTGGCTCTGGTGCAGTGACGGCCGCGTGACAGCTCCGCGCGCGGAAAGGAAACGCCCATGACGGCCAAGGGCCGGCACGACTCCGTGAATGCCATTGCCACCGCCAGCCGCTGGGCCGAGGCGCTGCCCGATCTGGTGCTGGCGGCGGAACGGGTGGCCGCCACCGTGGCCCAGGGCCTGCACGGCCGGCGCCGGGCCGGGCCGGGGGGGGGATTCTGGCAATACCGGCGCTATCAGGCCGGGGATCCCGTGCGCAGCATCGACTGGCGCCGCAGCGCTCGTTCCGAGCACGTGCATGTGCGGGAACAGGAATGGGAAGCGGCGCAGACCCTATGGCTGTGGGTGGACAGCGGCGTCGCCATGGATTGGCGTGCCGACGAGACCCTGCCGCGCAAGGGCGACCGGGCCCGGCTGCTGGCGCTGGCCCTGGCGGCGGTGGCCCTGCGGGCCGGTGAGCGAGTAGCCGTGGCGGGCAGTGGTCAGCCGCCGGTGAGCGGTCCCGGCCGGCTGGCGGCGGTGGCCGAGGCCCTTCTGGCCGCCACCGTCCCCCTGAATGCCCGAGAGGTGGCGCCTCACGGCGAGGTGGTGTTGATCGGCGACTTCCTGGCCCCGGCCGCCGGCACGGCCACTCTGGTGCAGGATCTGGCCGCGCGGGCGGTGCGCGGGCATTTGGTACAGGTGTTGGACCCGGCGGAGGTCACCCTGCCCTGGAACGGCCGAGTGCGCTTTCTGGACATGGAAGGGCAGGGCGAGCTGGTGGTGCGGCGGGTGGAAGCCGTGCGCGAGACCTATCACGAACGGCTGGAACAGCATCGCATCGCCCTGCGGGAGGCAGCCCGCGCCGCCGGCTTTGATCTCACTCAGCACCAAACCGATCAGCCGCCGGAAGGGGTGCTGCTGGCGGTGGCGGAGACGTTGCGCGTCTCGGGAGGCGGGGCATGATGGCGGCGCTACAGGCGTTGGCGCCCGTCTCCTGGCTGTTGTCGGTGCGCTTTGCCGAACCCTGGGTCCTGCTGGCCCTGGGGCTACTGCCCGGTCTGGCCCTGCTCATGCGCCTGACGCCGCCGGCGCCTCGGCGCATTGCCTTTCCGCCCCTGCGGCTGCTGGCCGGCGTGCAGACGGCCGAGGAAGAGGCCCGGCGCCTGCCCTGGTGGCTACTGTTGCTGCGGCTGGGGCTGCTGGCGGTGATGATTGTCGCCCTGGCACGGCCCGGGCTGCCCCAGGGGGTGACCCTGCACGGCAGCGGACCGCTGGTGCTGGTGATGGACAACGGCTGGGCCACGGCCGGCGACTGGTCGCGGCGGGTGGCGGCGGCGGAAGCCCTGCTAGCTCAGGCCCGGCAGGAAGGACGGCCGGCGTTGCTGGCGACCACGGCGCCCGACAGCGACGCCGGGGCCGTGCCCGCGCCCACGCTGGCCCCCGCAGCCACCGTGCGCGGGGAACTGGCCGGTATCGCCCCCCAGCCCTGGAACCCCGATCGCGGCCGGCTGCTGGACTGGGTGGCGACCATCCCCCGGCCAGCCCATGCGGTGTGGGTGGCCGACGGTCTGGCGGGGCGTGATGCGGTGGAGGACGTGGATCTGGCGGTGGCGCTGCAACGGCTGGGGGCCCTGACGGTGCTGGCCGATGGCGCGTCGCCCCTGCTGTTGCGGCCGCCCCGCCGCACCGCCGATGGGTTTGCGTTGCACCTGGACCGGCCCCTGGGCGGTCCGCGTCAGGAGGTGTCGGTGCAGGCCCGTGACCGCAATGGCCGGGTCCTCGGCGGCGAGGGCCTGATCCTGCCCGCCGACGAAACCACGGTAAAGGCCCACCTCAGCCTGCCCACGGAGGCCGCCAACCGGGTGACGGCCTTGCGCATCACACCGGGCACCGGTGCCGCCTCCCTGGCGCTGCTGGATGGCCGCTGGCGGCGGCAGGTGGTGGGGCTGGTGGCCGGCGGGGTCACCGACGAGGAAGCCCAGCCGCTGCTCAATCCGCTGCACTATCTGCAACAGGCCCTGGAGCCCTCGGCCGCGCCCCGGGTGTTGCCCGGCATCGGGCCCGAGGGACCGCCCGACGGCATCTCGGCCCTGATCCTGGCCGACGTGGCCCCGCTGGACGCCGAGACCCGGGCCGCTTTGCGTCGCTGGGTGGCGCGGGGCGGCATTCTCATCCGCTTTGCCGGGCCCCGTTTGGCCGCCAATCCCGACGAGCTGCTGCCGGTGGCCTTGCGGCCCCTGGATCGCACCCTGGGCGGCGCCCTGTCCTGGGAGACGCCGCAGGCCCTGGGGGACTTTCCCGCAGCCAGCCCCTTCGGCGGGCTGGCGGTTCCCCCGGAGGTGACCGTTTCCCGGCAGGTGCTGGCCGATCCCGGGCCCCGCATTGCGGATCGCATCTGGGCGCAGCTGGAGGACGGCACGCCCCTGGTGACCGCACGCGCCGAGGGCGAGGGCTGGCTGGTGCTGTTCCATACCACCGCCGACCCGACCTGGTCTGATCTGCCGCTGTCGGGGTTGTTCGTGACCCTGCTGGATCGGCTGGTGCAGCTTGGTGAGGGCACGGCGCCGCCCGGCGATCAGCCGCTGCCGCCGTGGCGGGCCCTGGACGGCTTCGGCCAGCAGCAGATGCCGGGGCCGGCCGCGCAACCCCTGCGTCCCGATCAGGCCGACGATGTGTCCGTGGGGCCTCGTCATCCGCCCGGCTATTACGGCAGTGCCGAGGCCCGCTTCGCCCTCAATGTCGGGGCGGCGCTGGCCTCCCCTGAGCCCTTGGGGCCGTGGAAGCCGGGGGTGGAGGAACGCTCCTTCACCGCCACCGAACAGGGGCGTTCCCTGGCCGGTCCCTTGTGGCTGGTGGTGGCGGCGTTGTTCGTGCTGGATACCATGGTGTCCCTGGCCCTGCGCGGGTTGCTGGGGCGGCGACGGACGGTGTTGGGTGTGGTGGGGGCGCTGGTCCTGGTGACCGGCGGGCCGGAGTCCGCCCGGGCGGCCGAGCCCCTGCCGACGGCCGTGCCCCCGGCGGCGGTGAATGCTCGGTTGGCCTATGTACGCACCGGCGACAGTGCGCGGGATGGCACGGTGCGGGCCGGGTTGGCGGGGCTGACCCGGGTGCTGTCTCGGCGCACGGCGGTGGAATTGGCGGCCCCCCAGGGCATCGACCCGGCCGTGGATACGTTGCCGTTCTTTCCCCTCATCTACTGGCCGGTGCCGGCGGATGCCCGCCCCCTGAGCCCAATGGTGCGGCAGCGTGTGCACCACTACCTGGATCATGGTGGCCTGATCCTGTTCGATACCGCCCGCAGCGATGGCGATCTCATGCCCCTGCGGCGTCTGCTGCATGGGGTGGGACTGCCGGCGCTGAAGGTCTTGCCGGAGGATCATGTGTTGCGGCGATCCTATTATCTTCTGGACCACATGCCCGGCCGTCATGCGGGGGCGCCGGTGTGGGTGGAGGAGGCCGGCACGCGGGTCAACGACGATGTCTCGGCGGTGATCATGGGCAGCCACGACTGGGCGGCCGCCTGGGCGGCCGGGGCCCGTGCCGATCGGCAGGGATTGGCGGAGGACGCGCCGGCCACACAGGATCAACTGGCGTTACGCTTCGGGGTCAATCTGGTGATGTATGCCCTCACCGGCACCTACAAGGCGGACCAGGTGCACCTGCCCGCCATCCTGGAACGGTTGGAACGGTAGGAGGGCAACGCCATGAGCATCGGTTACGATGTCACCTTCGCGCCCCTGCTGCCGTGGCCGTGGTGGGGCGCCTTGGCGGTGGTGTTGGCGCTGGGAGTGGGGCTGGGCCTGGTGCGGGGTGCCCGGGGCAGCCTGTGGCGGCTGCTGGCGGCCGGAGCGCTGCTGGCGGTGCTGGCGGGACCCCAGGGGTTGCGCGAGGTGCGCGAGCCCCTCACCGACGTGGCGGTGATCGTGGTGGACGACAGCGGCAGCCAACGCCTGGGCGGGCGGCTGGACCGTACCCGGGAGGCTGTGGCGGACCTGCGCCAGCGGCTCGCCGAGCAGGAGGACCTGGAGGTACGGACGGTCACCGTCTCCACCCCGGCGGCACCACAAACCAATGTGTTCCGGCCCTTGCGCGATGCCCTGGCCGATGTCCCTCGGGCGCGACTGGCCGCGGTGTTCCTGGTCACCGACGGCGCCATTCACGACATCCCCGCACCAGAGGCCCGGTGTTGCGGCGAGGCGGTGGTCCATGCCCTGATCACCGGCCGCCGGGACACCCACGACCGCCGGTTGCGCGTGGTGGAGGCCCCGCCCTATGGCATCGTGGGCGACACGGTGCCCATCACGGTGCGGGTGGAGGATGAAGGGACGGAAGAGGGGGGCCGCGTTCCCCTGACCGTGCAACTGGATGGCGAGGTGCTGGAGCAGCGCACGGTGACCGCCGGGGAAGACGTGGTGCTGACCGTGCCGGTCCCTCACGCCGGCCCGGTGACGGTGGACATGCGGGTGGCGACCCTGCCCGACGAATTGACCCCGGTGAACAACCGGGCCGCCGTGGTGCTCAGCGGTATTCGCGACCGCTTGCGGGTATTGCTGGTTTCTGGCGAGCCCCATCGCGGCGAGCGGGTGTGGCGGACCCTGCTCAAGTCCGATCCGGCCGTGGATCTGGTGCACTTCACCATCCTGCGTTCGCCCAATAAACTGGACCCCACGCCGGTGGACGAAATGTCCCTGATCGCCTTTCCGGTCACCCGTCTGTTCGGCGAAAGCCTGCCCGATTTCGATCTGGTGGTGTTCGACCGCTATCACATGCGCGGCGTGCTGCAACTGGCGGACCTGTTCAATGTCTTTCAGTATGTGGAGAACGGCGGCGCCCTGTTGGTGGCGGTGGGGCCGGAGTTCGCCGGCAATCAGACCGTGGCCAACAGCGCCCTGGCCCATGTGCTGCCGGCCATGCCCACCGGGGAAATGCTGGAACAGCCCTTCGTGGCCCGTCTGACGGAGGTGGGGCGGCGTCACCCCATCACCCGCGCCCTGCCGGGGGCCGGCGCGCCGGGGGAGACGCCCGACTGGGCCCCCTGGTTCCGGCTGATTTCCGGGCGGCAGGAGCAGGGCACGGCCCTGATGCAGGGGCCCGGCGATCAGCCCCTGCTCATGGTGCACGAAGCCAACCGGGGCCGGGTGGCCCAGGTGATGACGGAACAGTTCTGGCTGTGGGCGCGGGGGTATCGTCAGGGCGGGCCCCACGGGGAGCTGCTCCGCCGGTTGGCCCACTGGCTGATGCGGGAACCGGATCTGGAGGCGGAACGGCTGCAAGCGGAGGCCGGCGGCGGCTGGCTGGAAATCGTCCGCCACAGCATGACTCCCGGCGACCGCGAGGCCACCGTGACCACGCCCGATGGCCGCACGGTGCCGGTGCCCCTCACCGACGAGGGAGATGGCCGGCTGGTGGGCGCCATGCGGGTGGCGGGGCTTGGGGTTTATACGGTGACCATGGACGATCTGCACACCCTGGTGGCGGTGGGCGGCGCCAATCCGCCCGAACTCATGGATGCCCGCGCCACCGCCGAGGGTCTGGCCCCACTGGTGGCGGCCCGGGAAGGGGGGCTAATGTGGCTGGCCGAGGAATCCCACCTGCCGCGCATCGAACGGGTGACGCCCGGTGCCCGTGCCCATGGTCGGGGGTGGCTGGGCGTGCCCCGGGGCCAGGGCAGCCGGGTCGTGGGCGTGACCACCGTGCCGCTGCTGCCCATTCTGCTGGTCCTGGTGCTGCTGGGCGGGGGGCTGGTGCTGGCCTGGGGGCGGGAGAGCGGCTGATTGGCCACGATAGGCTCTATCCCTCGCTGGCCAGGGTTTCCAGGGCTTCCCGGTCACAGGCGAAGTGGTTGGGAGCAATCTCCCGCAATAGACCATCCCGCTTGAATCGGGCAATGGTGCGGCTGGCGGTTTCCGTGGTCACCCCCAGCATGGCGCCCATGTTCTCGCGCCCGAACAGGTGGCAGGTGCCCGTTTCCTGCTCCATCAGCCACAGCACCAGGCGGGCCACCCGGGCCCGGGCCGGGCCGGTGGACAGCCCCGTCAACCACAGATCGGCCGCGCGCACCGATTCGTGCCAGCGCCGCATGAGCTGCTGTTGCAGGCGGGGGGTTTCCTCCAGCAGTCGGCGGATGGTGAGGCGGGGCAGGCGGCATAGCCGCGACGGCCGCAATGCCACCGCCGTATGCTCATAGGCCTCGCCCAGGGAGGCTTCCAGACCCGCCACATCCCCCCGGCGCAATAGGCGTACCACCCGTTCACTTCCATCTGGGAGGGTCTGTACCAGTTTGACCAAACCATCCCTGATGGTAAACATTGCTAGCGCTTTCTCTTCTTCATGGTAAAGAATGGCGCCGGCGGCCACCTCCAGCCGTTCCACTGGTGGCTGAAGCAGGTCAAAGTCCGCGTCCACTAGGTCCGCGAACAGCACCAGGGAGCGAATGGCGCAGTCCCGGCAATGGACCGCGCGCGGATCGTCCACGGGGGCGGGGTTTTCAATCACGACCGGTCTCCTGCCGGTTTTGGTCAGCTATTCCTCCGGCGGCCTCTTAAGATGGGCCTTCCGGGAAAACTATGACGGAAAGGCGGGGGTGGTGTCATCCTTCCCCTGCGTCGGGACCGTGCTTTCCGCTGTCGGCGTCATCTTGCCGTCGGCTGGGGGCGTGGGGCATGATGACCCCTCAACCGCGAGAGAGGACACCATGGTGCGGGATGCCCTGGCCGAATTGGCCGATGCGGAGACCCTGGCGTGGGCGCGGACGGCGGTCGCGGCCGTCGTGCCCCCCACGCCCCAGTACGCCTGGCCCCTGCTGGACTCGGCCCTGGGGCATCCGGTGGTGGTGAAGCACGAGAATCACACGCCCATCGGTGCCTTCAAGATCCGGGGTGGGGTGTGGTTCATGACCCGGCTGCGGCAGGCGCAGCCCTGCGTGCAGGGCGTGATTTCTGCCACCCGGGGCAACCACGGCCAGAGTCTGGCCCTGGCGGCCCGGCGTGCCGGGCTGCGGGCGGTGGTGGTGGTGCCCCACGGCAACAGCCGGGAAAAGAACGCCGCCATGGCTGCCTTTGGTGCCGAGTTGATCGAGCATGGCCACGATTTCCAGGCGGCCTTTGAGCACGCCATGGCCCTGGCGGCCACCGAGGGTTTGCTGCCGGTGCGGCCCTTTCATCCCTGGTTGGTGCAGGGGGTGGCGTCCGCCGGGCTGGAATTGCTGGAGGCCGAGCCGGAACTGGACGTGGTCTATGTGCCGGTGGGGCAGGGCTCGGGTCTGTGCGCCATGCTGGCGGCCCGGCGGGTGTTGGGGCACCGCACCCGGGTCAAGGGCGTGGTGGCGGAAGGCGCACCGTGCTATGCCCTGTCCTTCCGGGCCGGCGCGGTTCAGAGCACCGAGGCGGTGACCACCGAGGCCGATGGGCTCGCCTGCCGGGTGCCCGACGAGACGGCCCTGGACGTGATCCTGGACGGCGCCGCCGATGTGGTGACCGTGTCCGATGCCGCCATCCGGGCGGCGCAACGGCTGCTGTTCCGCGCCACCCACAACGTGGCCGAACCGGCGGGCGCCGCCGCCCTGGCCGCCGCCCTGGCCGAGCGGGATGCCAACCGGGGACGTCGGGTCGGCGTGGTGCTTTCGGGCGGCAATGTGGACACGGACCGTTTTGCCGCCGTGCTGGCCGAGGAGGATCCCTCATGACCGCCACCCATCTGCTGTTCCGTGACGACCCCTATGCACCGTCCTGTACCGCCTTGGTGACCACCGTTACGCCCGAGGGCGGCGTGATGCTGGATCGCACCGTATTTTATGCCCGGGGTGGCGGTCAGCCCGGCGACACCGGCCGCTTGGTGCGCGACAGTGACGGCGCCGTGATTCCCATCGTGGATACCGTGAAAGGCCCCGAGGACGCGCCCTGTCATGTGCCGGCGACGGACGCCCCGGCCCTGGCCACTGGCGACGCGGTAACCGCCACCGTGGACTGGGACCGCCGCCACCGCCTGATGCGCATGCATACGGCACTGCATCTGTTGTGCTCCCTGGTGGATGCGCCGGTGACCGGCGGCCAGATCAATGACGAGCGGGGCCGGTTGGATTTTGATCTGGCGGAAAGCCCCGACAAGGAAGCCTTGACCGAGGCGCTCAACGCTTTGGTGACCGACGACCATCCCGTGATGGCGCGATGGATCACCGATGAGGCCCTGGCCGCTCAGCCGGAACTGGTGCGCACCATGTCCGTGGCGCCACCCACCGGTGCGGGCACGGTGCGGGTGATCGAGGTGGCCGGCGTGGACTTGCAGCCCTGCGGCGGCACCCACGTGGCCCGCACGGGCGAGATCGGTCCTCTGGTGGTGAGCAAGATCGAGAAAAAGGGGCGCCAGAACCGGCGCATCCATATCGCCTTCGCGGAGTCATGACCACATCCGTCCCGGTGCTCGACCTGCCCATGGTGCTGTCCCTGGTGCTGGTGACCGGGGCGGTGGCCCTGCTCGTGACCGAGCGGGTGTCCATGGAAATGGCGGCCCTGGGCACCCTGTCGGTGATGCTGGTGCTGTTCCACGTGGTGCCGGTGACGGATGCCGCGGGCGTCAATCAACTGGATGCGGCGCGGCTCCTGGCGGGATTCGCCAATCCGGCCCTGCTGACGGTGCTGGCCCTGCTGGTGGTGGGGGAGGGCTTGATTCAGACCGGGGCCCTGGAACGCATGGCCCGGCGGCTGACTCCGGCCCGGGCCCGGCCCACCCTGGCCCTGGGGTTCACGTTGGGGGTGGTGGCGGGGATTTCCGGGGTCCTCAACAACACGCCGGTGGTGGTGATTTTTATTCCCATCCTGCAATCCCTGGGCCAGCGCTTTGGTCGTGTGCCCAGCCAGATCATGATTCCCCTGTCCTACGCCGCCATTCTCGGCGGCATGACCACCCTCATTGGCTCCAGCACCAACCTGCTGGTGTCCTCGGCCCTGCGCGATCTGGGACACCCGGGATTTCATTTCTTCGAGTTCACCCTGCCGGGCGTGATCATGGCGGTGGCGGGACTGGCCTATACATTGACCGTTCTGCCACGGTTTCTGCCCTGTTATGACACGGCGGCGGGCCGGTTGCCCGGCGGCAGTCGTCAGTTCGTGGCCCAGTTGGAGATTCCGGCGGAATCGGGATTGGTGGGCACTCGGGCCCGGGCCGGGCAGTTTCCCATGTTGCCCGATGTGACCGTGCGGGCCATTCAGCGCGGCGAGCACACGGAGCTGCCGCCCTTCGCCGACGCGGCCATTCGGGCGGGAGACATCCTGCTGGTGGCGGCGACCCGCGACGCCTTGACCCGGGCGCGCAAGGAGCATCCCGGTCTGTTCCGCACCCCGGCCGACAGCAGGGCGTCGCCCGTCGAGGCGGCTGACGGCAAGGAAGTGGCGGGCGACACGGTGGCGGAAGCGCCCGGGGAACAGGTGCTGGTGGAGGCCATGATTCCCCCCGCCTCGCGGCTGGTGGGGCAGACCCTGCGGCTGGTGGGGTTCCACCAGCGCTATGGCTGTGTGGTGCTGGGCATTCAGCGCCGGGCCCGCATGTACATGGATCGGTTGGCCGACATCCGCCTGGAGGGAGGTGACGTGGTGCTGTTGCAGGGGACTCGCCGGCAGGTGGCGGCCTTTCATCGGCCCCCCCATGACCTGGTGCTGATTTCCGGGTCCTCCACGGCCATGCCCCGGCGTGGTCCGGGACGGCGGGCGGCGCTGGTGTTCACCCTGATGCTGGTGGCCATGGTTACCGGGTTGGTGCCGGTGGTGACGGCGGCCTTGGCTGGGGCCACGGGGATGCTGTTGGTGGGCGCCCTGAACGTGCGGCAGGCCACCCGGGCCCTCGATCGCCGCATTGTGCTGCTGGTGGCCACGGCGTTGGCCCTGGGTGAGGCGTTGCAGGCCACCGGCGGGGCGGCGTGGTTGGCCCACAGTCTGTTGTCCCTGTTGACCGGCGCCGGGCCGGCGGTGATTCTTTCGGCCTATTTCCTGCTGGTGGCGGTGCTCACCAACCTGCTGACCAACAACGCCACAGCGGTGCTGTTCGCGCCGGTGGGGCTGGCCCTGGGGGCCCAGGTGGGAGTGGACCCGCGTGTGTTTGCCGTGGCCACGGTGCTGGCCGCCAACTGCTCCTTTGCCTCGCCCATGGGCTATCAGACCAACCTGCTGGTGATGGCGCCCGGCGGGTACCGGTTTGCCGATTACGTGCGGGCCGGGGCGCCGTTGATGTTTTTATGCTGGCTGGTGTTCAGCCTGATGGCCCCGCTGCTTTATGGATTGTAGCCCTCTTCCGCACGGGACGGGCTTGTGGCACTGTGCTCTACGGCTGTGGGAAATCGGTTCTCTTATCAACCGGTATCGGGATTGAGGGCAGGGTGGTCAGCGACAGACGACGCACACGTCCCGCCGTGATGGTGACCGGCGGCGCCGGGTTTGTGGGCAGTCACGTGGTCCGTCAGTTGCGGGCGGACGGCGTGGACGTGATTGTGCTTGACGACTTGTCCACCGGCCGGCGGGAGGCCCTGCCGCCCCAGGTGCCGCTGGTGGAAGGGGATGTGGGGGACCGGGGGCTGGTTCACGCCCTGTGCCGCGATGGTCGCCTGGATGCGGTGATCCATTGCGCCGGCCTGGAACGGGACACGGCTGCCAGCCCCCTGCGCACCTTTGATGTGAATGCCTCCCGCACCCGGGCGTTGCTGGAATCGGCGTTGCAGGCCGGGGTGCGGCGCTTCGTGTGGTCTTCCAGCGCGGCGGTGTATGGTCGGCCGGTGGTGGTGCCGGTGCCAGAGCGCGCCGGTTGCGTGCCCGAGGATGCCTATGGCCGCAGCAAGCTGATGGCCGAGTGGATGCTGACCCAGGTGGCGACCGTGACGCCCAGCCTGCGGTATGTGACCTTGCGCGCCTATACGGTGCTGGGCGGGGTGGCGGGGATGCGGTGCGGCCCTGGGCCCCTGCCGTCCCTGGTGCGGCACTTGATGGAGGTGGCCCAAGGTCGCCGCCGTCACCTGGATCTGTACGGCCAGGACTATCCCACCCCCGACGGCACCTGTGTGCGTGATTATCTCCATGTGGCCGATTTTGCCACCGCCCATGGGCTGGCCTTGCGCCACCTGCTGGAAGGGGGCGACAGCCGGCTTTACAACGTGGGGACCGGTCGGGGGGCCACGGTGTTGGAGACGGTGGCCGCCATGGAGCAGGCCGGCGGCATGGAAATCCCCGTCAGCGTGGACGCGCGCCGCCCGGACGAACGCCCGGTGCTGGTGGTGGATCCCACCCGGATCATGAGCGAGCTGGACTGGTCTCCCCAGACGGAGGACTTGGTTTCCCTGCTGCGCGGTACCCTGGCCCTGGCCCAATGAGGATTCCCCCTCGTGTTCGGAGACTGTCGGTATGATTCCCACCCGTGATCAGGTGATGCGGGCCCACCACGTGGCCTTTACCGTCAATGCCGCCCTGCCGCCCGAGCATCAGGCGGCCGTGTTCGCCGAGGAAATGCGGGTGGCGGCCGAGGTGCTCAGCCCCCGTTATTTGCAGGGGCGGCGGGTGCTGCTGATCGGCGGCGGCGGCTACATCGGGCCGGTGGTGGCCGAGCATCTGCTGGCGGCGGGGTACGAAGTGCGGGTGCTGGATGCCTTCCTCTACGGCACCCAGTCGGTGATGGTACCGCTGTTGTGCCGGCCGGGCTTTCACCTGCTGGCGGGAGATTTCCGCGATGAAACCCTGCTGGCCGCCAGTCTGGAAGGGGTCACCGACGTGATCGTGCTGGCGGGCCTGGTCGGTGATCCCATCACCCGAAAGTATCCAGAGTTATCCCGGCGTATCAATCTGGACGGTACCCTGACCCTGCTGGATCGTTTGGATCGTCGCGGGCTGAACAAGGTGGTATTCGTGTCCACCTGTTCCAACTATGGCTTGCGAGAAGACGACCGGCCCGTGGACGAGGACGCGCCCCTCAAGCCCCTGTCCCTGTACGCGGAGGCCAAGGTGGCGGCGGAACAGGCCCTTCTGGAACGCAAGGCGGGCGTGGACTACAGCGGGGCGGTACTGCGCTTCGCCACCGCCTTTGGTCTAGCGCCACGCATGCGTTTCGATCTCACCATCAGCCAGTTCACCCGGGCCTTGTTCCAGGGCGAGGACCTGCTGGTCTATGATCCTCTTACGTGGCGACCCTACTGCCATGTGCAGGACTTTGCCGAGGTGCTGCGCCGGGTGCTGGAGGCGCCCCGGGCGTGGGTGGATTTCGATGTGTTCAATGCGGGCGGCGATGTGAACAACTACACCAAGCAGGCCATCGTGGACGCCATCGGCGAACGCTTGCCGCAGGCCCGGGTGCGGACCCAGGAGCACGGCAGCGACCCCCGCAATTATCGGGTAGACTTCCGCCGCATCCAGAAACGGCTGGGTTTCACGCCCCGGTATACGGTGCCCGATGGCATCCGAGAGCTGCTCAATGCCTTGCGCCAGGGCGTGTTCGCCGACGCGGAGGCGTATCGGGACTTTCACGGCAACCATACGCTGCCCGACGGACTGGCATGACAGGGCCCGACCTCCTGGCCCGGGCGGTCACGGCCGCGGTGACCGCGGTGTTGCCGGGGCCGGCGCCGCTGCACGAACCCCTGTTCGGACCGGAAGAGCAGCAGGCGGTGACGGCCGCCGTGGCGGAGGGATGGGTGTCCACCGCCGGCAGTGGCATCGCCGGTTTCGAGGCCGACTTGGCCACCTGGATGACGCCCCCCAACCGTTCGTCGCCCGAGGTGGTGGCCACCAGCAGCGGCACGGCGGCGCTGCATCTGGCCCTGGCGGCGGTGGGCGTGGACGCCGGGGACGAAGTGCTGATGCCGGCCGCCACGTTTGTGGCTACGGCCAATGCCGCCGCCTATCTGGGGGCGAGCCCTCATTTCGTGGACGTGGCGCCCGGGACCCTGGGTCTGGATCCCGCCGCCCTGGCGGAGCGTCTGGCGGCGGTGGCGGTGCCCGGTGCGGCCGGGCCGGTCAACGGCGAGACCGGGCGGCGGCTGGGGGCGGTGGTGGCGGTGCATGCCTTTGGCCGCCCGCCCGCCCTGGCGGCCCTGCGGGCCGTATGTGACCGCCACGGCCTGCCCCTGGTGGAGGATGCGGCGGCGGCCCTGGGCAGTACCGGAGCCGGCCAGCCCCCCGGCACCCACGGCCACGCGGCCATCCTCAGCTTCAACGGCAACAAGATCATCACCACCGGCGGCGGTGGCGGCGTGGTGACTCACGAGGCCGCCCTGGCCCACACGGTGCGCCATCTGGCCGGCACCGCCAAGGCGCCTCACCCCTGGCGCTTCCACCATGATCGCGTGGGCTACAACTATCGGCTGCCCAATCTGAACGCCGCTTTGGGCCGGGCGCAACTGGCCCGGCTACCGGACTGGCTGGCCGGCAAGCAGCGTCTGGTCGCTGTCTATGCCGCCGCCCTGGCCCCGGTGACGGGGGCGGCCCTGGTGCCGGTGCCGGCGGAAGACGCCCCCAACCACTGGCTGCCGCTGTTGCGTCTGGCCGCGTCCGATGCCCTGGCGCCCGTGATCGAGGGTCTGAACGCGGCGGGCGTGGGCGCCCGGCCCCTGTGGGATCCGCTGCACACCCTGCCCATGTATGCCACGGCCCCACGCGGTCCCTTGCCCGAGACCGAGGCTCTGGCCACCACCCTGGTCTGTCTGCCGGGCGGGCCCCGTTGTTGCCCGGGGGTGGTGGTGCCATGACCGTCCGCCGCATCGCGCTTCTCACCGGCAGTCGGGCGGAATGGGGCATCGTACGCTGGCTGGCCGCCGACCTGCACGCCGCGCCGGACCTGGACTTGCTGTTGGTGGTCACCGGCAGTCATCTGGCGGCGGCCCACGGCGGTACGGAAGCGGAAATCACCGCCACGGGCCTGCCGGTGGCGGTGCGGGTGGACATGCTGCTCCATGGCGACAGTCCTCTGGCGGTGGCCAAGTCGGTGGGCATCGGCGTGATGGGACTGGCCGAGGCGCTGGACCGCCTGGCGCCCGATCTGGTGGTGGTGACCGGCGACCGTTTCGAGATGATGGCCGGCGCCCAGGCGGCGCTGATGCTGGGGGTGCCCCTGGCCCATCTCCACGGGGGTGAGCTTACCGAGGGCATGCGCGACGATGCCATCCGCCACGCCCTCACCAAGATGGCGCACTTGCATTTCGTGGCGGCGGCGCCCTATGCGCACCGGGTAAGGCGCATGGGCGAGGCGCCGGCGCGGGTGTTTGTGGTGGGGGCGCCGGCCCTGGACGCCCTGGCCCGGTTGCCGTTGCCGGACCGCGCCACCCTGGCGGCCGATCTGGGGCTGGATCCCGCCCGGCCATGGCTGCTGGTCACCTGGCATCCGGTATCCGAGGACGATTCCGGTGTGGCCGCCATGACCGGGGCGCTGGACAGCCAGCCCGAGGCCCGGGTGATTCTCACCGGGGTCAACGCCGATCCCGGCCGTGAGCGGGTGGCGGCCCATTTGCGGGCCTGGGCCGCGGCCCAGGGGGACAGGGTGGTGGCCGTGCCCAGTCTGGGGCAGCTTCGTTACCTGGGGGTTCTGGCCCAGGCCGCGGCGGTGGTGGGGAATTCCTCCAGCGGACTGGTGGAGGCGCCGGCCTTCGGCGTGCCCACCGTCAACATCGGCCCCCGCCAAGAGGGCCGCCTGCGGGCGGACTCGGTGCTGGACTGCCCGGCCGAGCCCCGGGCGGTGGCCGACACCCTGGCCCGGGCTCTGGATCCCACCTTCCGCGCCGGGTTGACCGGCATGGTGCCGCCCTATGGCGGTGCCGGCGCCAGCGCCCGGATCCTGGCGATCCTGCGCACCCTGGATCCCGCCCTGCTCGGGGTCAAACGCTTCCACGACGGAGCCGATACGCCTGCGGGGGAGAAGGGCTGGTCATGAGCGATCGCACTTGGATCATTGCCGAAATCGGGGTCAACCACGATGGGGATCCGGCGGTGGCGCGCGCGATGATCACCGCCGCCGCCCGGGCCGGTGCCGATGCGGTAAAGGTGCAGATGTTCCAGGCCGAAGCCCTCACCACCGCCCGGGCGCCTAAGGCCCGCTATCAGACCCGGCAAACCCCGGCCGCCGAAAGCCAGCAGGCCATGCTGGCCCGTCTGCAACTGACACCGGAGGACCTGGTGGCGCTGGCCGGACACGCGGCCGACGAGGGCGTGGCGTTCCTGGCCAGTCCCTTCGACCCGGACAGCCTGGCTTTTTTGACCGGGACTTTGCGGCTGCCGTGGCTCAAGCTGGGGAGTGGCGAGCTCACCGACGGCCCCCTGCTGCTGGCGGCGGCCCGCAGCGGGGCCCGGCTCATTCTGTCCACCGGCATGGCCACCCTGGACGAGGTGGCGGAGGCCCTGGGCGTGCTGGCCTTTGGCCTGGGGCATCCTGGGGAAACACCGCCGGGCCGGTCCGCCTTTCTGCCCGCCCTGGCAACACACGGTGCTCTGCTGCGAGAGCGGGTGACCCTGCTGCACTGCACCAGCGCTTATCCCACACCGCCGGAGGCGGTGAACCTGCGGGCCCTGGATACCCTGCGGGATCGCTTCGGGGTGCCGGTGGGGCTGTCGGACCATACCGAAGGGCATGCCGTGGCCGTGGGCGCGGTGGCCCGGGGCGCCCGGGTGGTGGAGAAGCACTTCACCCTGGACCGGGGCCGCTCCGGACCGGATCACGCGGCCTCCCTGGATCCGGACCAGTTCGCGGCCCTGGTGGCCGCCCTCCGCACCGTGGAGGCGGCGCTGGGGGCGCCGGAAAAAACAATTCAACCGGTGGAGCAGGAAACCCGAATGGTGGCCCGCAAGAGCCTGGTGGCCCTCCGGCCCGTGGCCCGAGGCGTCCCGCTGGAGGCGACGGTGCTGGGGGTGCGGCGTCCCGGGACCGGGATCAGTCCCCTGGCGTACTGGGACTGGCTGAACCGCCCCGCCCCCCGGTCCTTTGACCGTGAAGAGGAGATCGGGTCATGACCCACCGGGAAGATAACCGGCCTTGGCTGGTGCTGGGCGCCGGCGGTCATGCCAAAGTGCTGGTGGACCTGTTGCGGCGGCAGGGCGCCACGGTGCTGGGCTGCACTGATCGCGATCCCACCCGGCCGCCGGTGCTGAACGTGCCGGTGCTGGGTGACGACGAGGTGCTGGCGGCGCACGATCCCGGGGCGGTGGTTCTGGCCAACGGTGTGGGGTCCGTGGGGGACGTGACCGCCCGTCGCCGCGTGTTCGAGTCCGCGCGCCAGCGGGGATTCCGCTTTCCGCCCCTGGTGCATCCCTCGGCGGTGGTGGGGGCGGACGTCACCCTGGCCGAAGGCGCCCAGGTGTTGGCCGGGGCGGTGGTGGCACCGGGCTGCCGGCTGGGGCTCAACGTGATTGTCAATACGGGCGCCCTGTTGGACCATGACGTGGTGCTGGGCGATCATGCCCATGCCGCCCCGGGCGTGGCCGTTTCCGGGCACACGGTGATCGGTGCGGCGGTGCATCTGGGGACCGGTTGCGCCGTCATCCATCGCCTGACGGTGGGCGAGGGCGCCACCGTGGGCGCCGGGGCGGCGGTGATCCGCGACGTGCCCCCGGGAGTGACCGTGGTGGGAGTCCCCGCCCGCCCCCTGTCGCGTCCGGAGGGAGTCTGATCCATGGCCGTCAAGGACTGGACCCAGGTGCTGCTGTTGCCCGATGCGCCCCTGCGCCGGGCCATCGAGGTGCTGGACGCGGCCGCCTTGCAGATTTGTCTGGTGGTGGATGGTGGTCAACGGTTGTTGGGGACCGTCACCGATGGCGACGTACGTCGGGCCATCCTGCGCCATGTGTCCATGGAGGCGCCGGTCAGCACGGTGATGAATCCGTCGCCCCGCCATGCGCCGGCAGCCAGTCGGCGGGAGGAACGCCTGCATCTTCTGGCGACCCACCACCTGAAGCATCTGCCGCTGCTGGACGCGCAGCAGCGGGTGGTGGGGCTGGCCACCCTGGAGGAATTGGTACGGGACCATCAGCGCCGCGCCAACGCCTGTGTGATCCTGGCGGGAGGGCGCGGCACCCGGCTGCGGCCGCTCACCGAGAACACGCCGAAGCCCATGCTCACCGTGGGGGGGCGGCCCCTGCTGGAGCGGCTGGTGGACATGGCCCGCCGCAGCGGGCTGACCCGTATTTTTCTGGCCGTGAACTATCTGGCCGAGCAAATCGAGGCGCATTTCGGTGACGGCCGGGCCTTCGGTGTGGAGATCACCTATTTGCGGGAGGATCATGCCCTGGGGACGGCCGGGCCTTTGGGGCTGTTGCCAGAGCCGCCCACCCAGGCGGTGCTGGTGATGAACGGTGATCTGCTCATGGACGTGGACCTGGGGCGCATGCTGGACCAGCACGAGGAAGGCGAGGCCGCCGCCACCATGGCCGTGCGGGGGCTGGAGTTCACCAACCCCTTTGGCATCGTCATCCAGGACCAGGGCCGTATCACCGACATTCAGGAAAAGCCAGTGCATCAGTTCCTGATCAATGCCGGGCTGTATGTGCTGGGGCCGGAAGCCGTGGCCCGGGTGCCGGCGGGCGCGGCCCTGGACATGCCCGACCTGTTCCGCAACCTCATGGCCGATGGCCTGCGGACCGAGGTGTTCCCTTTGCGGGAGTACTGGCTGGATATCGGTCGCCTCAATGACTACCATCAGGCCCTGGACGACGTGAAGCGCCTGGACGAACGACGGCTGGGGGTCTCGGAGGCGGACTCATGACGGCGCGGGTCCTGGGGCTGATCACCGCCCGGGGAGGCTCGCGCGGGCTGCCCGACAAGCATCTCCGCCCCCTGGCGGGGCGGCCGCTGCTGGCCTGGACGGTGGCGGCGGCCCGGGCGGCGCCCAGCCTGGACCGGCTGGTGCTTTCCAGCGATGACGAAGCCATCATGGCGGCGGCCCGGGACGCCGGGTGCGAGGTCCCCTTCCGCCGCGATCCCGCCCTGGCCCAGGACCTCACGCCCCATCCGCCGGTGATCCTGGACGTCCTGGCACGGCTGGAGGAAGCGGGCGACCGCTTTACCCATCTGGTGCTCCTGCAACCCACCAGTCCCCTGCGGGCCGCCGCCGACATCGAGGGGGCGGTGGCCCTGTGCCAGCAAACGGGGGCGCCGGTGGTGGGGGTGTGCCCCACGGAAAAGCCGCCGGCATGGATGGTGACGCTGGATGTTGAGGCGCGAATGGTCGCCCTCACGGGCCGGGGTGGCGGGGTCCGTCAGCAGGAACCTCCGGCCTATCAACTCAACGGCGCCGTGTTCGTGGCCGAAGTGGCCTGGTACCGGCGCCATCAGACGTTTCTGACGGCGGAAACCCGGGCCTGGGTGATGCCGCGCAGCCGCAGCATCGACGTGGATACCGCCCTGGACCTGGCGGTGGCCGAGGCCGTGGTGGCGGCGGGGCTTGACCGGGCGGTGACGCCCCCCTAATCACTCTGCTACACTAGAGCCTATCGCGGTCAATGGGACCCAGAAATGGGTTCCCATTGACCGCGTGAATCGGCTCTATCCATTTGTTTTAGAGCGGATTCACGCACCCAATCCGGTTCACAGAGTGAACCCGATTGGGCGCGGCCCGCTCTAACCCCCTGCGAGACGACCAGCAAGGAACCCCGGCCGTGCCCCTGATCATTGACCTTAAATCCCATGACAAACTCATCATCAATGGTGCCGTTGTGGAAAACGGTGGCCCCAATACCAAGCTCATCGTTCATAACGAGGCGGCCCTGCTGCGGCAAAAGGAAATTTTGAACGAAGAGGAAGCCTGCACACCTGCCACCCGGGTCTATTTCGCATTGCAGTGTGCCTATATTTTTCCCGAACATCAGGGTCAATATCTGCAACAATACCGCGATTTGCTGGATCAGTACCTGGAGGCCGCCCCCTCGGCCCAGGATCTGGCCGACCGCATCGAGGACGAGGTGCGCGCGGGCAGTCTCTATAAGGCGCTGCGTCAGGCGCATGCCCTGGTGCTGCACCAGCGCGACGTGTTGCAGCAGTTTGAAAGCAGCGTCGCCAATCGTCTGGAGGAGGACACCCCGGAAGACTCCTGAGGGAGCAGGGGCAAGGGAGAAGGCTCATGGTCCGCAAATGCGTTATCCTCGCCGGCGGGCGGGGCACCCGCATCTCCGAGGAAAGCCACCTGCGCCCCAAGCCCATGGTGGAAATCGGCGGGCGGCCCATCTTGTGGCATATCATGAAGATTTATGCTGCCCACGGCATCGAGGAATTCGTTGTCCTGCTGGGCTACAAGAGCTGGGTGATCAAGGACTATTTCCTGAATTATGGCGCCTGGCGGGCCGACATCACCGTGGATCTGGCGCAAAACAGCGTGCACGTCCACCAGGACCGGGCCGAGCCATGGCGGGTGACCCTGGTGGAGACGGGGGATGCCACCCAGACCGGCGGTCGGCTGTTGCGGGCCCGGCGCTATCTGGAAGACGAAGACTCTTTCTGCCTCACCTATGGCGATGGCGTGGGGGATGTGGATATCGGGGCGGAGATCGCCTTTCACCGTCAGCAGGGCCGCGTCGGCACCATGACCGTGGTGCAGCCCCCGGGCCGCTTTGGCGCGGCCACCCTGGAGGGCACCCGGGTCACCGGGTTCGTGGAAAAACCCAGTGGCGGTGGGCACATCAACGGCGGTTTTTTTGTTTTTACCCCCGGGGTGTTCGAGGTGCTGGAGGGAGATCACGAGCCGTTGGAAGATGGGCCGCTGCGCCGGCTGGTGGACCGGAATGATCTCACCGCTTGGCCCCATGACGGTTTCTGGCAGCCCATGGACACCCTGCGTGACCGCAACGTCCTGGAAACCCTATGGGCGGAAAACCGGGCGCCGTGGCGGATCTGGCGGGAGGAAGGGGCATGAGCACCGGCTGTCGTTTCTGCGGGGCCGCGGAAAGCTGGCCCTTCGTGGACCTGGGCCCCATGCCGCCGGCCAATCGGCTGCTGCCGCCCGCTGCCGGACCGGAGGCCGCCGGCCGTCATCCTTTGGCGGTGCGGGTATGTGGCGCCTGTCATCTGGCGCAGCTCGATTACGCCGTACCGCCCGAGGACCTGTTCAGCGACTACGTCTATTTTTCTTCCTATTCCCAAAGCTGGTTGGAGCATGCGCAGGCCTATGCCGTCATGGCCACGGAACGCCTGGGATTGGGACCGGACAGTCAGGTGGTGGAGGTCGCCAGCAACGACGGCTATCTGTTGCAGTATTTCCAGGGCCCAAAGGTGCTGGGGGTGGAACCGGCGGCCAATGTGGCGGCGGTGGCCACCGCGGCCGGCATCCCTACGGAGGTGGCCTTTTTCGGCCAAGAAACCGCCCACCGGCTGCGGGCCCAGGGGATCCAGGCGCACCTGATGGTGGCCAACAATGTGCTGGCGCATGTGCCGGACCTCAACGATTTCATCGCCGGCTTTGCCCTGTTGCTGGCCCCTGGCGGGGTGTGGACGGTGGAGGCGCCCCACTTGCTGCGCCTGATCGAGGGGTTGCAGTTCGATACCATTTATCACGAACACTATTCCTACCTGCGACTGGCGGTGGTGGACCGCATGGTGCGGGCTCATGGGTTGGCGGTGTTTGATGTGGAGGAACTGCCGACCCACGGCGGGTCCCTGCGTTACTGGATCGGCCGTCCCGGGGAAACCCCGGCGCCCTCGCCGGCAGTGGCGCGGGTGCTGGCGGCGGAAACGGCGGCGGCATTGGATACGCCCGCGCCCTACGCTGCCTTTGGTGCCCGCTGCGAGGCGCTGCGCGACCAGGTGCGGGCTCATATGGCGGCCACTCAGGCGGCGGGGGAAACGGTGGTGGGGTTCGGCGCCGCCGCCAAGGGAATCACCCTGCTCAATTATTGTGGCCTGACGCCGGCGGACGTGCCTTTCGTGGTGGATTCCAATCCCCACAAGCAGGGCCTGATCATTCCCGGTTGTGGCATTCCCGTGCGGGACGAAACAGCCCTGTGGGCGGCGCGACCCGACCAGGTATGGATCCTGCCGTGGAACCTGGAGGCTGAGATTGCCCAACAGTGCGCCGGCATCGCCGAGTGGGGTGGCCGGTTCCTGATTACCGTGCCTTCCCTGCGGTTGCGGAACTGAGAGGGGTGTCATGAGCCGCCTGAGCGTCACGCCCACGGCCATTCCCGACGTGCTGTTGGTGCATGGCCACCGGCACGAGGACGCCCGGGGTACCTTCGAGCGCTTGTACTGCCGCGATTCCCTGATGGCCCATGGCGCGCGCCCCTGCGACGAACAATGGAGTCTGGCCACCAACCGTTACAAGGGCACCCTGCGCGGGCTTCATTTCCAGGCCACCCCTCACGGGGAATCCAAGCTGGTACGGTGTCTGCAGGGGGCGCTGTTCGACGTGGCGGTGGATCTGCGCCCGGGCCACGCGGGCACGGTGGTGACGGTGGAACTTACCCCGGAGAATGGTCAGGCCCTGTACCTGCCACCGGGGGTGGCCCACGGGTTTCAGACCCTGGCCGATCAAACCCAGGTGCTTTACGGCATATCCCCGGCCTATCGGGCCGAAGCGGCCCGTGGCGTGCGCTGGAACGATCCCGCCTTGGCCATCCCCTGGCCCCTGCCGCCGGTGGCTCTTTCGGAGCGGGATCAGGCCCTGCCGGATCTGTCCGCGGTGCTGGCCGCTGGTGAGGCCGGGGCGTGAGTGACGCCGAGGCCCTGTGGACAGCGGCCCTCGCCTGCCATGAACGGGGCGCCGCGGATCAGGCTCGAACGCTGGTGGCTCGGCTGCTGGCGGCCGTCCCGGATCATGTGCCCGGCCTGACCCTGGCTGGAGCCCTGGCCCTGGAAGCGGAGGATGCCGCCGGGGCACTGTCGCTGTTCCAACGGGCACAAACCCTGGACCCTGACTCCGCCGTGCATCCGGCCAATTGCGGGCTGGCCCTGGAGGCCCTGGGTCGTGAGAGGGCCGCCCGGGAGGCCTTCCAGACAGCGGTGGCGCGTGATCGGGCGCAGGAAAACGCCTGGGAGGGACTGGCTCGGCTGGCCCTGGAGGCGGAAGCCTGGGAAGACGCGGTGACCGCCCTGGACACTCTGAGCGCCATCCGTCCCGGCGACGGGGTGATCTGGGGGCATCTGGGACGGGCCTGCCAGGGGGCGGGGCGGCTCGGGGCGGCGGAGACGGCCTATCGCACCGCCCTGACGCTAGGTGGGCAGCCACCCGCACCCCTGTGGTTCAATCTGGGCATCGTTCTGGAGGAGGCAGGACAGGCGTCGGCGGCCCGGGAAGCCTGGGAAGGTTTGATTGCCGAGGATCCCGGGCATACGGAGGCGTGGTGCCGGTTGGTGGATGGCCTGCATGCCGCCGGGCTCACCGCGCAGGCCCGGGCCCGGGCCGAGGCCGCGCTGGCCCGGGGGGTCCCCGACCCCGACGGACGGCTGGCGGGCGCGCGGGTGTATCTGTTGGCTCAAGGGGGGCAACCGGCGGCCGCCCGACGCGAGGCCGAGGCGGTGGTGGCCGTTCACCCCGGCAATTGGCGGGCCTGGCGGGCCATGGCCGAGGCCGCCATGGCCCTGGGCGACCCGGCCGCGGCCCGGGCGGCCTATGAACAGGTGCGCCGGCTGGTGCCTGTCGGTCTGGGGGTGGCCAATATTCCCTGGGCGCTGCTGCATGATCCCACCCTGACCGCGACCGACGTTCGCCAGGGCATCGCGGCCCATGCTGCCACGGTGACGGCCAACCTGCCCGCGTTTCCGCCCCTGTCGCCCCGTCCCCGCACCGGGCCCCTGCGGGTGGGATTCCTGTCGCCCGATCTGCGGGGGCACGTGGTGGCCCGTTATCTGGCGGCTCTGTGGCCCCACCTGCCACCGGAGCGGGTGCAGGTGGTGGCCCTGCCTTGGGACACAGTGGAGGACACCACCACGGCCCAACTGCGGCGGCACGTGGCCCAATGGCTCCCGGTGCGGCGGGAGCCGGTGGCGTCCCTGGTGCCCCGTTTGCGGGATTTGAACCTGGACGTGGTGGTGGACGTGGCCGGCTTCACGGGGGAGCAACCCATGCATCTGCTGGCGGCCCGGTTGGCACCGGTGCAGGTGACATGGCTGGGTTTGCCGGCCACCACCGGTTTGCCGGCCATGGACTGGTTCCTGGCCGATTCGGTGCTGATGCCGCCCGGCAGCGAGGCCCTGGTGACCGAAAAGGTCTGGCGGCTGGATCGGCCCTACTTGTGCCCGGGGCCTCAGGATACCCGACCGCCGCCAGGACCCTTGCCCCTGCACGTCCGGGGGCAGGCGACCTTCGGGTATTTCGGCCGCCTTGATCGGCTGGTGCCGCCGGTCCTGGAGACCTGGGGCGCGCTGTTGCAGGCGTTGCCCGGGGCGCGGCTGCTGCTCAATGCCCACCCCTTCCGCCATCCCGACAGCCGCGCCGCTTTTCTCGACCGCTTCGCCGCCCATGGGGTGCCCGTGGCCCGAGTGGAACTGCTGTGTGATTCACCCCCGTGGCTGGCTTACCAGCAGGTGGACGTGGCCCTGGACCCCTGGCCCTGCAATGCGGGCACCACCACCCTGGACGCCCTGGGCATGGGCTGTCCGGTGGTGGCCATGAACGCCGAGCCCCCCCGGGGGCGTCTGGCGGCCAGCATTCTTACTCCCCTGGGACTCGCCGACTGGCTATCTGACACTCCCCGGGATTATGTGGGGCGGGCGGTGGCGGCGATCCGGGATGCAGACGGACTGGCCGCCCTGCGCGCGGCCCTGCCGGCACGTCTGGCCGGCAGTTCCCTGGCCGATGCTGCGGATATGGCGCGCCATTTCGTCCAGGCCCTTGAGGCCATGGACCGGCAGGCCCGGGAGACTTGACCGGCCGTACGAACCGGATCATATCAGGAACAGGGATGTGAAGCTTCGTGCACCGTCGTGGTCTGGTCTGGGGAGGTCAAGCGCGTCATGACCATTTTTCGCGGCTATCAGGACCGTCAGGGAAAGTCCTGGACCCCTCAACTGAACGAGGTTTTGTTCGAGTTCATCCGGCAGGGGGAAACGGTGGAGGTGGCCGCCATCGACCCGCGCACCAACGTGGAGGTGCGCATGGTCTGCCCGCAGAACTATACCGAGACCACCATGCGTTGGTGGGCATGGCGCAAGCTGGAACGGGCGGTGGCCCGGTATTTGGGGTTGCCACCGCCGCCGCCCATCGGCCGCATGGACAGTCCCTTGTCGCCGGAAGAGGATTCGGCGGACGGCCCTCCCCGCGAACCCGATTATACGGACGGCATCGAAATATAGGGCCGATTCACGCGGTCAATGGGACCCGAGAATTGGGTCCCATTGACCGCGATAG
>CAZHRQ010000009.1:0-5640 GCA_964535075.1 uncultured Rhodobacterales bacterium
ATCTCAGGATCTTACGCTACACCCGCCAATCCCGGTGAATAATCCGGGTTAGAGCGGATCGCACCCAATCGGGTTCACTCTGTGAACCGGATTGGGTGCGTGAATCGGCTCTATCTGTTGGATCGCGAGCGTTTCAGTCCAGGGGGGGCGGTGTCAGTCCTTTCTTGGCGGCCTTGCGGGCAAAGGTCTTGCGCCACGCCTCGTGGATCCCCAGGGTCTTCTGGTGGGCCACCACTTCCTGGAACAATGCCAGCCGCTTGCTTTCTTTCTTCTGCTTCTTGAACTTTTTCTTTTCCTTCTCCGTCATGGCGCACGCCACACAGCGGCCGTCCCGCTTGAACTTGCACACATCCACGCAGGGAGAGGGCATCCGGTCGGTCATGGTCCTTCCTTATTTTGGCTCCGATGAATCGCGACCCGCTTTAAGTACAGGTTTGGTTTGTTGCCACCAGGGTCCAGGGGCCCACCGTCACTTGCCAGCGTTGGGCGGAGGCGTTCCACGATGGCGGTTGGGCCAGGGCGGCAAGGAGGTGTTTCATGGCGCGCTCTCCGGGCCCGGGTCGCGGAAGGCGAGGGGGCGGCCTTCGGCACCGGCGCGGTCCTGAATGAACTGCCACGCCACCCGGCCGCTGCGGGCCCCCCGGGTCATGGCCCATTCCAGGGCGTCGGCCTCCAGGGTGTCGGTGGACAGTCCCGCCGCCGCGGCATAGGTGCGGACGATGGCCAGATAAGTGTCCTGGCCCATGTGGTGGAAGCCTAGCCACAGGCCGAAGCGGTCGGACAGAGACACCATCTCATCCGCCGAGTCGCCGCCGTGCAGGGGATCGTAGCGGGTGTCGCCGGCCTCCTGGGCCAGCAGATGACGGCGGTTGGAGGTGGCGTAGAACACCACCGTTTCCGGTCGGCCCTCCAGCCCGCCCTCCAGCACCGCCTTCAGCGCCTTGTAACGGGTGTCGTGGGCATCGAAGGACAGGTCGTCGCAGAACAGCACGCAGCGCCGTTCGCCGTGGCGCAGCAGGGCCAGCAGCCGGGGCAGGGCGTCCAGATCCTCGCGATGGAGTTCCACCAGGGCCGGCGGGGCCTCGGCCGTCTCCCGCACCACCTGCCCGTGCACGGCCTTGACCAGCGAGCTCTTGCCGGTGCCGCGCGCCCCCCACAACAGGGCGTTGTTGGCGGGCAGACCGGCGGCAAAGCGGCGGGTGTTGGCCAGCAGACGGTCGCGGGCCTCGTCCACGCCCTGCAACAGGGCGAGGGGCACCGTGTTCACTTCCGGCACCGGGTGCAGGTACTCCCGCTGGGCATCCCAGACAAAGGCATGGGCGGCGGCGAGATCGGGGGTGGGCACCGGCGGCGGCGCCAGGCGTTCCAAAGCGCTGGTCATGCGCTGAAGCAGGGGCAACAGGGAAGAAGGCATCACGGGGCTCGCGTGGTGAAAAGGCGTTGACGGGGTCACATCGCTAGGTTTGCATCATCGGGCCCGGCGGGTATAGTCCCCACGGCTCTGGCCCACCCTTCAGGAGGTACCATGTTCATCTCTCCCGCCCACGCCCAGGAAGCCGCCGCGCAGGCGGGTGGTTTCGCCGCCATGCTCCAGGCCTTCCTGCCGCTGATCCTGATTTTTGCCATTTTCTATCTGCTGCTGATCCGGCCCCAGCGTCAGCGCATGAAGCAGCACCAGCAGATGGTGGCCAACCTGCGCCGGGGCGACCGGGTGGTGACCGCCGGCGGGCTGATCGGCACCGTGACCCGCGTTTACGACGACGAGGCCATGGTGGAACTGGCCGACGGTGTGCGCGTGCGGGTGGTTCGGGCCACCATCTCCGAGGTGCGGGCCAAGACCGAACCGGCCGGCGACGGCAAGCGCAAAAGCCGCAAGGACGACAAGCGCGCCCGGCCGGCCGATGACGAACGCGATGATGAGCGGGACGAAGACGACGACACCGAGTCCCGCGACGATGTTCACGACGACCATCGCGATGATGATCGGGGCGAGGACCGTGACGACGACAAGGAGTCCGGCGGCCGGGCCAAGGATCTGGGCCGGCTCATGAGCGGCGACGACGGTAAGCCGTCCGCCTGATCCCTCCCCGGTTCCACGGGCACGCCGACTCCCGGCGTGCCCCCGGCAACGGAAATCCTTCATGGTCCAATACGAAAAGTGGAAGATGGTGCTGGTGGCGCTGATCTGCGTCGGCGGCCTTCTTTTTGCCCTGCCCAACCTGTTCTCCAAGACCACCCTGACCGCCTGGCCTGACTGGCTGCCCCACAAACAGGTGAACCTGGGCCTTGACCTTCAGGGCGGCTCCCACTTGCTGCTGGAAGTGGATGTGGACGCCGTGGTGCGGGAGAACCTGGACAACCTGGAAGGCGCCGTGCGCGCCGACCTGCGGGACGGCCGCATCCGTTACCGCGCCCTGGGGGTGCAGGACGGCGCCGTGACCGTCACCATCCCGCAGGACGCCCAGCGGGCCGAGGCCCGCACCCGCCTGCGCCGGTTGGACGATGCCGTCACCGTTTCCGAAGAAGCCGATGGCACCTTCGTGTTGCAGTACACGGAACAAGCCCTGCGCGAGGAAACCAGCCAGGCGGTGCAGCAGTCCATCGAGATCATCCGCCGGCGGATCGACGAACTGGGCACCAACGAACCCCTGATTCAGCGCCAGGGCGAACGGCGCATCCTGGTGCAGCTCCCCGGTGTGGACAAACCGGAGCGGATCAAGAGCCTGCTGGGCCAGACCGCCAAGCTCACCCTGCATCTGGTGGACGAAAACGTCTCGCCATCGGAACTGGCGTCGGGACGGGTGCCGCCGGGCGTGCGCCGGCTGCCCCATGCCGACAGTCCCGAAGGCCAGCCCCGCTATGTGGCCGTGAAAAAGCGCGTGGTGGTGGGCGGTGGCAACCTCAAGAACGCCCAGCCCACCCTGGACCAGCGGTCCGGCCAGTGGGTGGTGGCCTTCAGCCTGGATACCCGGGGCGCCCGCCTGTTCGGCGAGGCCACGCAGAAGAACGTGGGCCGGCAACTGGCCATCGTGCTCGACGGCGAGGTGGTGAGCGCCCCCGTGATCCGCACCGCCATCCTGGGCGGCAGCGGCCAGATCGAGGGCGGCTTCACGGTGGAATCGGCCAAGGACCTGTCGCTGTTGCTGCGGGCCGGGGCGTTGCCGGCGCCGCTGACCATCCTGGAGGAACGCACCGTGGGCCCTGGCCTGGGCGCTGATTCCATCGCCGCCGGTAAGGTGGCCTCCCTCATCGGCCTGGCGGCGGTGGTGGTGTTCATGGCTCTGGCCTATGGCCTGTTCGGTCTGTTCGCCAATGCCGCCCTGCTGATCAACATGATGCTGATCCTGGGGGTGTTGTCGGCATTGCAGGCCACCCTCACCCTGCCCGGTATCGCCGGCATCGTGCTTACCATCGGCATGGCGGTGGACGCCAACGTGCTGGTGTTCGAGCGCATGCGGGAGGAACAACGCAACGGGCGCGCTCCGGTGACGGCGGTGGACGCGGGCTATCGTCAGGCCCTTAGCACCATCGTGGACGCCAACATCACCACCCTCATCGCCGCCGTGCTGCTGTTTGCCTTTGGCTCCGGCCCGGTGCGCGGCTTCGCGGTGACCCTGTCCATCGGCATTGTCACCTCCATGTTCACCGCCATCATGGTGACTCGTCTGTTTGTGGTGCTGTGGCTGCGCCGGGGATCCACCCGGCCGCAGGCCCTGCCCATATGAGCGGCGGAGGAGATTTCATGCGTACCTTCTTCCGCATTCCCCACGACACCAAGATCGACGTCATCGGTCTGCGGCGGCCGGCGGCGGTGTTTTCCGGCATTCTGCTGGCCCTTGCCATCCTGGCCACGGCGGTGTTCGGCCTGAACTTCGGCATCGACTTCCGCGGCGGCATCCTGCTGGAGGTGGAGACGGAGGGCCCCGCCGACCTGGGGGCGCTGCGGGGCACCCTGGGCGGTCTGGACCTGGGCGATGTCTCCTTGCAGGAATTCGGGGCCGATGACACCGTGCTGATTCGCATTCAACGCCAGGATGGCGACGAAACCGAACAGCAGGCCGCCATTCAGAAGGTCAAGGAGACCCTGGGCGACACCGTCACCTATCGCCGCACGGAATTCGTGGGGCCCCAGGTGGGTCAGGAGCTGATTCGCGCGGGGATCACCGCCGTGGTGCTGGCCATCGGCGCCATGCTCATTTACATCTGGTTCCGCTTTGAATGGCAGTTTGCCGTGGGGGCGGTGGCCGCCCTGATGCACGACGTGATCGCCACCATCGGCCTGTTTGCCATCCTGCAACTGGATTTCAACCTCTCCACGGTGGCGGCGGTGCTCACCATCGCCGGCTATTCCATCAACGACACCGTGGTGGTCTATGACCGGGTGCGGGAGACCTTGCGCCAGTACAAGGTCATGCCCCTGCGGGAGGTGTTGAATCTGGCGGTGAACCGCACCCTGTCGCGCACCCTGCTGACCTCGGTCACCACCCTGCTGGCGCTGCTGGCGCTGTTCCTGTTCGGCGGGGCGGTGATTCGCGGCTTTACCACCGCCATGATCTGGGGGGTGGTGATCGGCACCTATTCCTCTATTTTCGTGGCCGTGGGGCTGTTGATGCGGCTGGGGCTGGAGCGGCCGGCCGACAGCGCGCCGGAGGCGGGAGATGCCTCCGAGGCGCATCCTTCCTGAGGGGCGGACGCGGTGTTCACCGAGCAGCCCCCCGCCCACGGGCCGGCCTTGCAGGGGTATGGCCCGGGCGGCTTTCGGCTGGGCGAGACTTGGCACGCGGGGCCGGTGCTGGTGACCCCGGCCGGGGTTCTGCCCTGGCCGGAGGCAGCGGTGCCGGTGACCGAGGCGGCCCTGGCCCCGGTCCGCCTCCTGGATCCCTTGCCGGAAATTCTGGTGCTGGGCACCGGCGATGCCCTGGTGCCCCTGGCGGGTCCCCTGCGGGTGGCTTTGTGCCAGGCGGGCGTGGCGGTGGAGGTGATGGCCACCCCGGCCGCTTGTCGCACCCTGGCGGTGTTGCTGTCCGAGGGGCGCCCGGCGGCGGCGGCCCTCGTGCCCGTTTCCTGAATAAAAACCGGCGGGTCCCCTTAGGGGACCCTCCGGCGATTCCTGTCCGAATGGATTCGGAAGGGTCTTATTCGGCCTTGGCGTCGTCGCTGTGCTCGTCCATGTAGGCGATCACGTCATGACGCTCTTGCTCCTTGGGCAGTTTGAAGGTCATGCGGGACATCACCTTCTTGCCGGCCTTTTCGCTCAGGAAGCCGGAGGGATCGGGCAGGTACGCGAAGATGGCGTCGTTGTCCCAGGTCCAGGGACTGTCCTTGCAGGCGTCCATGTAGGCCGGGGAGTAGTTGAAGTCTTCCTTGCCGCCGCACTTGCGGCCCACGGCACCCCACAGGTTGGGACCCACGCGGTTGGGGCCGCCTTTCTTGATGGTGTGGCAGGCCATGCAGCGCTTGAACACCATCTCACCCTTCTTGGCGTCGCCATCGGCGGCCATGGCGGAGGTGGCGGTGACGGTGGTGGCGGCCACGGCCGCAAGAGCCAGGTGCTTGAGCTTCATGAGAATAAGACTCCTTGTCTGGTTGCCGGTGGGGTCTGGTTGCCGGTGGGCCGGCGCGGGTCCCATGGATCATACC
>CAZHRQ010000009.1:5650-16716 GCA_964535075.1 uncultured Rhodobacterales bacterium
CATACCGCGTCGTCCGATAGCCGGTCCGTAGGCGGCTGGCGCCAAAAGGCTTGTCAACCCGGTGGTCACCGGCGCCGGGCCCAGGCCGGCGCGACGGATCGGCGCCGATAGAAAACAGCATGAGCGGTCTCTTATGCAAGAGCCGATTGCGCCCCAGGGGGAATTCCTGCCCCCACGCCCACGTGACAGCGCCGGCCAACGAGAGTATACCCTAGAGCGGATTCACGCACCCAATCCGGTTCACAGCGTGAACCCGATTGGAGGCGATCCGCTCTAGAGCCTATCGCGGTCACTGGGACCCGAAAATGGGTCCCAGTGACCGCGTGAATCGGCTCTATCTATTTGTTTTAGAGCGGATTCACGCACCCAATCCGGTTCACAGCGTGAACCCGATTGGAGGCGATCCGCTCTAAGGCCGCCGCTGCTTTTGTCCTTCTAGCGTGATGGTGGAACACCCATGACCGCCGCCCCTCCTTCCTGGCTTCGGCCCGCCGTGGATTACGGCCCTTTGCTGGCCTTTTTTGTCGCTTACTTCAGCGCCGGGCTGATGGTGGCCACGGCGGTGCTCATTGCCGTGACCCTGGTGGCCCTGGGGGCGGCGTTGTGGTTCGAGCGCCGGCTGCCGGTGATGCCACTGGTGACGGCGGTGGTGGTGGCGGTGTTCGGCGGCCTGACCCTGTGGCTGGACGACGACTCTTTCATCAAGATGAAGCCCACCATCGTGCAGGTGTTGTTCGCGGTGGTGCTGCTGGGCGGGGTGGCGGTGGGCCGCAGCCCCATCAAGCCCCTGCTGGCCCATGCCTTTCCCACCATGCCCGATCCCGCCTGGCGCACCTTGTCGTTGCGCTTCGCCGCCTTTTTCCTGGTGATGGCGGCGGCCAACGAGGTGGTGTGGCGCACCCAGAGCACCGGCGTGTGGGTGACCTTCAAGGTATTCGGGCTCATGGGCCTGACCCTGGCCTTCACCATGGCGCAAATGCCCTTTCTGCTGCGCCATGGCGGTTCTCCGGCCACGGGCGACTCCGCTGGCGGCGACCCGCCGGAGGAGTCGTCGTGAGGGCGGCGCGGGCGCTGCTGGCGGGCCTGCTGATTCTGCCGACCCTGGGGCTGCCGGCCTGTGCTCAGGTGCCGCCGCCGCCGCGTGAGCTGCCGCCGCGCCAACCCGTCTCGGCGCCGGCGGCGCCCCTGCCCGGTGATGCGGCGCCGCTGATCGCCCGGTCCGGCCTGCCCGCGCGGGGGGTGGGGTATGTGGTGCTGGACCCCCGCACCGGCGATACGGTGGCGGCGCACAACGGCCATACCCCCTACATGCCGGCGTCTGTCACCAAGATCGTCATGGCGGTGGCGGCCCTGGACCTGCTGGGCCCCGATTATCGCTTCCGCACCGCCGTCTACGGGGATGGCCCGGTGGAAAACGGGGTGTTGCAAGGCAATCTCTACCTGAAGGGGGAGGGCGATCCCTTCCTGGATCTCAATGATCTGATGGTGCTGGCGCAGCGGGTGCGCCACCGGGGCATTCGGGGGCTCACCGGGCAGGTGCGTTACAGCGTTGAGGCGTTTCCCGAGTGGCCCTACCTCAAGCGCAGTCAGCCCCTGCACGAAACCTACAATCCGGCCATCAGCCCTCTGTCGGTGGGCTTCAACCGCATTCGGGTGCTGCGGGAGGCCGATGGCGAAACCTTTGGCACCATTCCCGCCTGGTCGGCACTCACCGTCAGCGGCGGTTCCGGCTATCGGCGCTCGGAGCGGGGCGGCGTGGCCACCTGGACCATCCCCGCCAGCAAAAAGGGCGAATGGCTGCCGGTACGGCGGCCCGGTTACTATGCCGCCAGCCAGTTCAGTCGCCTGTTGACGGAAATCGGGGTGACGGTGGGGGCGGCGCCGGCCCGGACGGCCCAGCCCCTGCCCGATTCGGCCCGGTTGGTGGCCGCCCACCATGGCCAGCCGGTGACGGATCTGGTGACCCTCACCATGGAGCATTCCAACAACCTGATGGCCGAACTGCTGGGGGTGGCGGCGGCGCGGCGGTTGGACAGGACACCACCCGCCTCCTTGGCCGAAGCGCGGGCCCGCGTGGATGCTTGGTTGAAGGCCAGACTGCCGGGGGTGGACTGGACGGGATGGCAGGGGGATAATTTCTCCGGGCTGTCGGCCGGGGCCCGCATGACGCCCGCGCAACTGGCGGCGGTGCTCACCCTGGGGCAGCGCACCGCCGATGGCGCCCTGGTGGGGACCCTGCCCATCAATGGCTATAAGGGCACCCTGGACCGGGTGTTGGCGGTGCCGCTGCTAGGCATGCGGGTCTGGGCCAAGACCGGGACCATGAACTATGGCGTGGCGCTGGCCGGGTGGTTGTATCCGCCGGCGGGCGATCCGCTGATCTTTGCCCTGTTCATCAACGACAAGGAGGCCCGGCTGGCCTTCGACCAGCGTCGTCCCACCGGCACCCTGGGGCCCTGGCCCTGGCTGGACCGGGCCCGTACCCTGCAGGAGACCCTGCTGGTGCATTGGCTGGAGAACGGTGCCGGCCGCCGGAGCCGCTGACCCGAGTCCCTTGTCCGCAGACCGGAAGAGGCGTTGTCGTGGCTGCTGAGTCCTCCGCCTCCGCGTCGTCCGAGGCCTGGTCCGGCCGGGCCGTGGGGCTGTTGGCCATCCTGCTGGTGGTGGTCTCGGCCACGGTGATTCTCGGCCTGCTGGCGCTGTCCGCCCGGCAGCACGATGCCCGGGTGGCCGACCAGTCCCGACAGCGGGCCCGTCATCTGCTGGAATCGCTCACGCAGCAAACCCGGGCCCGGGCCGCCCTGGTCACCGCCCGGGTGAACCGGGCGCCGTCCGCCGGCGACCAGGCCCTGGTTACCGGGGCCGATGGCTGGTGGACCTATGTCCGGACTGCCGGGGCGCCCTGGCCGGCCTCCCTGTCCGATGTGGTGGGCCTGGACTCGTTGCGGACCCGGGCCCAGCAGGGGCCGGTGACCGGGCTGGTGGCCCGCGGGCAGGCCGTGGGCGCGGCCACCGTGGGGGATACCGGGCGGGGCGAACGGGTGGTGGTGGTGCGGCTGCTGTCACCGGATGCCCTGAGAGGGCAGGGCGTGGGCGCGGCCCTGGAGGGCCTGCGCTTCCACCCCGGGTCCGCCGGGGGCGCGGGGCTGATGCTGCATATCGCCGACGAGGCGGTGCTGGGCACCCTGACCTGGCGCCCGTCGCGGGCCGGGCAGGCCATGGCCCTGGACCTGCTGCCACCGTTGGTGGCGGGGCTGGCGTTGTTGCTGCTGGGGGGCGGACTGCTGCTGTGGCGGGGGCAGACGGTGGCCGTCGCCGCCGCCCGCGCCGCCCGCCGGGCCGCCGACAGCGAGCGTCGTTTCCGGGATTTCGCCGAATCCTCTTCCGACTGGTTCTGGGAAACCACCGGCCCCGACCACGCCTTTACCATGGTGCCGGAGGTGTTGCGGCCGGTGCTGGGGGCGGGGTTGGCGGATTTGCTGGCCCGTCCCCCCGACGCCCACGGCGCCGGGCTCAGTGGCGAGGACGGTCGGGAGGCGTTGCGGGAGGCCCTGCGCCAGGGCCGCCGCTTCCGGGAACTGCGGCTTTATCTGCGCTGGCCCGACGGCGCGCCGCTGATTCTGCGCCTGGACGGGCAACCGTATCACGACGCCACGGGCGTCTTCCTGGGCTATCGCGGCATCATGAACGACGTCACCGCCCGCATGCGGGAGGCGGCGGAGGTGGCCCGCATGCGCGACCTGTTGCGGGAGGCGGTGGAGGCCATCTCCGAGGGCTTCGTGCTGTTCGGGCCCGATTATCACTTGGTGCTATGCAATGACCGCTACCGCGAGGCCTATCCCCATCTGGCGGACGTGCTGCACCCTGGTGTTTCCTTCGCGCACCTGCTCCGGGAGGCGGCGGAGCGCAATCAGATCGCCCCGGTGAGCGATACCTGGATCCACGAACGCCTGGAGCGTCACCTGGGCCACGCCGCGCCCGTGGATCAGCAACTGACCAACGGCCAATGGTACCGCATCAGCGAACACGCCACCCCCTCCGGCGGCATCGTCAAGGTGCTGATGGACATCACCGAACTGAAGCACCACGAACAGGCGTTGTCCGAGCGTTCCACCCTGCTGCGCACGGTGTTTGAAAGTATCGACCAGGGGTTGGTGGTGTTTGACGACCATGGCTGCCTTCGCACCTGGAACGCCGCCTTTGTGCGGCTGCTGGACGTGCCGCACGCCCTGCTGGAGGAGGGCACCACCGCCGCCGATCTGCGCGCCCTGCTGCGCGAGCGTCACCTGCTGGAGGGGCCCTTCGACCATGACGAGGTTTCCGACGACGGCGTGATGGAGCTGACCCTTTCCGGCGGCCGTATCCTGGAGGTGGCCTGCCGGCCCATGCCCGGCGGCGGCCGGGTGGTGAGCTTCGCCGACGTGACCGAGCGCCGCCATTTTGAAAGCGTGGTCACCGACCTGTCCCAGAACATCGCCCGCGATACGGGCCCCGCCTTTTTCGAGGCCCTGGTCACGCACCTGGGACGGGCCCTGGCGGTGGATTATGCCCTGGTGGCCCGGGTGCGCGACGATGGGGCCCTGGACTGCCTCGCCCTGTGGGATGACGGCCGGCTGCTGGAGCCGTTCGTGTGGGAGGCGACGCCCACCTTGTGCGCCCTCCCCAGCGCCGGCCGCCGTTGCTATTACCGTCAGGGGGTGCGTGCGCAATTCCCGCACGACCGTCTGCTGGCTCGGCTGAAAGCGGAGAGCTTCCTGGGCCTTCCCCTGCGGGACAGCCACGACCGGCCCGTGGGGGTGATCGCCGTCCTGTCGCGGCGTGCCATCAGCCACGTGGAAACGGCGGAGGCGCTGTTGCGGGTGTTCGGCGACCGCGCCGCCGCCGAGCTGGAACGCACCCATACCCTGGAAACCCTGCGGGAAAGCGAAAACCGGTATCGGGATCTGGTGGACTTCACGCCGGTGGGCGTGGTGTTGTGGGACGGGGACCGGATTCTGTTCGCCAACCCCGCCGCCGCCGCCCTGTTCGGGGTGGCGCAGCCGGCGGCGGTGGTGGGCGAGAGCCTCGTGCCCCTGCTGGACGCCGCAACGCTGGAAACCCTGCATCCCGGGGTCGGCCCGCGCGAGGTGACGGTCAACGCCCGCGACGGCGAAACCCGCACCGCCGAAATCGCCGTCACCGGCTTTCGCCACGAAGGACGGGCGGTTCAGCTCATGGCCCTCAACGATGTCACCGCCCGGCGTCGGGCAGAAACCGCCCTGCAACACGCGCAGAAAATGGAGGCGGTGGGCCAGTTGGCCGGCGGCGTGGCCCACGAATTCAACAACCTGCTCACGGCCATCGGCGGTTTCGCCCGCATGGCCCAGCGCAGCCCCGACGACGGCGCCCGGGTGGCGCAGTGCCTGAAGCACGTGGTGGATGCCTCCGACCGTGCGGCCCACCTCACCGGTCAACTGCTGGCCTACAGCCGCCGGCAGGTGGGGGCCCGGGAGGATACCGCCGACCTGGGCACGCTGTTGGGGGACGTACAGGGCTTCCTGCGGCCCATCCTGGGCGAGACCGTTACCCTGGCGGTTTCGGTCCCCGAGGCGCCGGTGCGGTTCCACGGCGACGTGACCGGCGTTCATCAGGCGGTGGTGAACCTGGCCATCAATGCCCGCGACGCCATGCCCGAGGGGGGGACGGTCACGGTGTCGCTGACCGTGGCCCCGCCGCCGCCGGCGGTGCGTCAGCAGACGCCTCACCTGCCGGAGATTCCCTGTGCCGTGATCGCCGTGGCCGACCAGGGCACGGGGGTGCCGCCCGCCTTGCGCGAACGCATTTTCGAACCCTTCTTCACCACCAAGGACCCAGGCCACGGCACCGGCCTGGGGTTGCCCATGGTCTACGAGGTGGCGCGGGCCGCCGGTGGCACCGTTACCCTGGACAGCACGGAAGGGGAGGGGAGCTGCTTCACCCTCTATCTGCCCGTCTGCGGAGAGGAGGCCAGGGCCGGAGGTGCCACCGCGCCGGAATCGGGCCCGCCGTGGGGATTGCGGGTGTTGCTGGCCGAAGACGAGGACAGTGTGCGGTCCTATATCCAGATGGTGCTTGAAGAACACGGGGCCGTTGTCGTATCAGCAGCCAGTGGCGATGCGGCCCTGGCCCGGGTGCGTGAGGGCACGGCCTTCGATGTGCTGGTGACGGACATGGTCATGCCCGGAACGGACGGACCGGCCCTGGTGGCCGATCTGGCGCGACAATCAACACCGTTGCGGGTGTTGTTTATCTCCGGCTACGGTGCGGAGCCTTCGCGGGTCTCGCTCCCGGCGGGGGTGATCGCCGACTTCGCCGCCAAGCCGGTGGACCCTGATGCCCTGGTGGCGGCCCTGACCCGCATCTGTCAGGCGCCGGACCCTGAACGAGGACAGGCATGAGCGCGAATCCCCCCGAGACTCCGGACGACCCGGCCGGTGATCACCCCGAGCTGATCACCTGTCACGCGGTGGCGGACCTCTACAGCGCCAACGGCCGCCACGCCATCGCCGGGGCGGCCCGGGAGTATCTGCAGGATAATGCCCTGCTGCCCGTGGACCTGCTGCACGACCCGGCGCTTTATGACACCTTCGCCCAGCATTCCCTGCGTCAGGCGGCGGTGGACCGCGCCGCCCGGGCGCAGGCATGGCGGGAGGGCATCTCCACCGGCCACCGCCAGCAGGCCATTGATCAATTGATCCACGCCGCTCACAAGCAGGCCACCGAGTGGCTGGCGGATGCCGCCCTGCCGGCCCTCACCCCCCAGTCCATGACCGATCACGTGGGACGGGTGGCGGGCCGCGATCTTAAGGGGCGGTTCCTGGCCACCGCCACTGTCCTGCGTCATCTGGCCTCGGCCGACGGCTATGCCGGTCGCGCCTCCGCCCTGCTGGGGCTGGCCGGGGCCGATCCCGATCCCGGCACCGCGCAGGTGGTGGACAGCATTCTGGCCGATCTGGTGGATAATCCCGTGCCGCTGCGGGCCACCTTGGGGTCGCCCGGCACCCTGGCCCGGCTGCTGGAAGACCTGTGCGACGTGTTCCTGGCCGCTGCCCCCTTGCGGCAGGACGCCCCCGCGGTGCTGCGCCAGGTGAAAAGCTTCCTGGCCGGGCAGGAAGCGCCGGAAACCCGGGCCGCGCTGGTCCGCAGCCTGCACCGCGAACTGGCCTCCCCCCAGCGCATGAAGCCCTTGTCCGACCAGGACCTGTTACAGACCCAGTCGTTGGTGGACGAGTTGTTGGCGATTTCCACCCTGGCCAGCAAGATGCGCATTTCCGGCCGCTTCATCGGCGGCAGCCGCACCCCCGAGCTGCTGGAACGGCGGGTGGCCCTGCTGGTGAGCGAGGACCGCCTGGCGGAGGTGCTGCGCGGCAAGAGCTACTACGCCAAGATCGTGGACCTGTTCAATCTGCAAAAAGCGGTGTTCGGGGACGCCAGCCGGCGGGCCGTGGACGACTATCTGTTGCATTTCCTGGAAAGCCGGGAACTGCCGGCGCGCCTGATGGATTCGGCCCGGGTGGTGGAGGACCGCATCCGCACCGTTACCCATGTGCAGAAGCTGGTGCAGGACAGTCTGTTGGGGACCGGCAAGAAGCGCGACCTGGCCCAGGCCCTGGACAACATGGAACTGACCCTGGTGCGCGCCAAGGGGCTGTTGCAGCGCAATGATCACGACCGCAACGATGTCTCCCACGCCCTGTTGATCCTGGACCTGTGCGCCGAGGGGGCGTTGACCGAACCTCAGGTGGCCGAGGCCGCCCGTGCTTTCCTGGAGCGGGAAATCCGCCGGCCCCAGTTCATCCGCGCCTTCATGGCCGGTCAGCAGGGCGGGCAGGAAATCGCCGCCACCATGGAACGCCTGCGCCACAAGCTGAAGGCGGCCAAGGTGTCCTTCCGCGACCTGGGCAGCCTACAGGTGATGGTGGTGGAGGACGAAAAAGCCTCCATGGACTATATCTGTATGATTCTCAACGACATGGGCATCTCGCGGGTGGTCACCGCCGAAGACGGCCGCGCCGCCCTGGACCGGTTCGCCGGGCGGGAGGACGAATTCGACCTCATCATCGCCGACTGGAAAATGCCCCGCATGTCGGGCCTGGAATTTCTGAAACAGGTGCGCACCGTGCGCCCGAGCCAGCCCTTCCTCATGGTCACCGCCCTGGCGCAGATGGCGGCGGTGGAGGAGGCGATGACCCACGAGGTCACTGCCTATATCGCCAAGCCTTTTCCTCCCGAGCAACTGGAGGAAAAGGTGCTGGTGCTCATCAATCGCAACTTCCATGGCGAGACCGCTCACGACGCGGGGGCGGAGCCGTCCGCCGGCGAGTCGTCGCCGAAAAGCAGCGGGTGATCGTCGGCATCGGCCATGCCGGCCTGCAACATGAGCAGGGTGGCCCACAGGCGCCGGGCCGTTTCTTCGTCCACACCGGCGATGCGCTGGGCGGCGGCCAGGGTTTCGGGCAGTGGGGTCATGCTCACCAGGGTGAGGTCGCACTGGGTCATTTCGTCCAGGGCCGCCAGGGCGCGGGTGACCGCGGTGGACGGAACAGAGGGGGACATGGTCATGGCAGGGTCTCCTGTGCCTGAAGTGTGATGTCCCGCACACCTCTGCAAACGAGCGGCCAAGTCGGTCTTTCGCGATAACACGTTGGAAAACAACGGTAATGATTCTGGGCGGGATGCTCGGTCTTGCGAAACGAAACAGTCCGACCGTTGCGGAATGCGATGGTCTCGCATTTTACGCCAGTTCTGACCGATCCTCGGCTGCCGGGAGGGGCCAAGACCATGACGCCCTATCGCTTGATGTTTCCCCTGCTCCGCCTGCTGTCGCCAGAGCGGGCCCATGGTCTGGCCTTGTGGACCCTGCGGTGGCGGCTGGTGCCGGGCGCCAGCCGGGCGCCCACGCCGGCCCTGGCCCAGACCGTATTCGGCCGGGACTTTCCCAATCCGGTGGGGGTGGCGGCGGGGTTCGACAAGGATGCCACCGCCGTGGAGGGCTGCCTGCGCCTGGGGGCCGGCTTTGTGGAGGTGGGCACCGTCACCCCCCGGCCCCAGCCGGGCAACCCCCGTCCGCGGCTGTTCCGGCTGGTGCGGGATCAGGGCATCATCAACCGCATGGGCTTCAACAACGGGGGCATGGCGGCCATGGCGGCGCGGTTGCGGGCCCGTCAGGGGCGGCCGGGCGTGGTGGGGGTGAACCTGGGCCGCAACAAGGACAGCGTCGAAGCGGTGCCCGACTACGTGGCCGGGGTGGAAACCCTGGGACCGCTGGCCGATTATCTGGTGATCAACGTTTCCTCGCCCAACACGCCGGGACTCAGGGCCTTGCAGGATCGGGCCAGCCTGGAGACCTTGGTGGCGGCGGTGGCGACGGTCCGCGACGCCCTGCCGGCGCGGCCGCCGCTGCTGCTCAAGATTGCGCCCGATCTTACGGCCGATGACCGGGCCGACATCGCCGCCGTGGCCCTGGCGGGGGGGCTGGACGGTCTGATCTGCACCAACACCACCGTCAGCCGGCCCGACTCCTTGCAGGGGCGGCACCGGGCGGAAGGGGGCGGACTGTCGGGGCGGCCCCTGGCCCCCCTGGCCACGGACGTGCTGGCGGATCTCTACCGCCTCACGGCGGGGCGGGTGCCGCTGATCGGCGTGGGCGGCATCGACAGCGCCGCCGAGGCCTATGCCCGCATCCGCGCCGGCGCCACCCTGGTGCAGGTCTATTCGGCCCTGGTGTTCGAGGGCCCGGGCCTGATCGCCCACATCCGCAACGAACTGCAACGGCTGCTGAAAATCGACGGCTTTACCCATATCCGTGAAGCCGTCGGCGTGGATGCGGCGCGTTGAGAAAGACTGGTTTTCTCAGCCGATTGGATTGCCCTCATGCGCGCCACCGCCGTGCTCACCGCCTTCGCCCCCCTGGCCGACCGCTACCAGGGGTTCCTGTTTGATCTCTGGGGGGTGGTGCACGAGGGCGTGGCCCCCTATCCCGACACCCTGGCGGTGCTGGAGGCGCTGCGGGCCCGGGGCCTGCCGGTGATCTTCCTCAGCAACGCCCCGCGCCGGGCGGCGTCGGTGGTGGCGCGGCTGGACGGGTTGGGGGTGCCGCGCACCGCCTATGATGCCGTGTTTTCCTCGGGGGAAGCGGTGCACCAGGCCCTGGCCCGCCGAGAGGATCCCGCCTTTGCCGCCCTGGGACAGCGCTGTTTCGTGCTGGGCCCGCCGGAGGACCGCAGCATTCTGGAGGGAATTCCCGATTTGGAGGCGGTGGAGCAGGTGCCCGATGCGGAATTCGTGCTCAACATCGGCCCGCCGCCCCGGCCGGACATCGCCGTGGAGGATTACCGGCATGTGCTGATGGATGCGGTGGCCCAGGGGCTGCCCATGGTGTGCGCCAACCCTGACATTACGGTGAAGGTGGCTGGCGAGGAAGTGATCTGCGCCGGGGCCCTGGCGCAGGCCTACGAGGCGCTGGGGGGATCGGTGATCCTGCGTGGCAAGCCTGACCCGGCCCTGTTCCGGGAGGCGGCGGCCCGCCTGCGCGGGGCGCCCGAGCGGGTGCTGGTGGTGGGCGATTCCCTGGCCACGGATATCACGGGCGCGGTTGCGGCGGGGATGGAGTCTCTGTTGGTGGCCACGGGCCTGCTGCGGGAGCGGCTGGTGGACCGGGAGGACCAGTTCGACTCCGCCGCTTTGGCTGCGGCCTGCGCGGAAACGGGGGCGCCGGCCCCCACCTGGGCCATGCGCCGCCTGCGCTGGGGTCATGCGGAGCCGCCGCCCGGCGCCTGAGAATTTGTCACCATGAGCGCTTGCGCTCATGAAGCGCGCGACGGCGCGCCGCCCCGGTCAGGGGCGAGCCAAGGCGGCGGAGCCGCCGCCCGGCGCCTGAGGGCATATATATCTCCCGGTCAGGGGCGAGCCAAGGCGGCGGAGCCGCCGCCCGGCGCCTGAGAATTTGTCACCATGAGCGCTTGCGCTCATGAAGCGCGCGACGGCGCGCCGCCCCGGTCAGGGGCGAGCCAAGGCGGCGGAGCCGCCGCCCGGCGCCTGAGGGCATA
>CAZHRQ010000009.1:16816-34273 GCA_964535075.1 uncultured Rhodobacterales bacterium
ATATCTCCCGGTCAGGGGCGAGCCAAGGCGGCGGAGCCGCCGCCCGGCGCCTGAGGGCATATATGGATACCCTTTCAATAACCTTTTTGTGACAGGGGGGACTTGCCATCGGCGGGCGGGGCTGCGATAAAAGGGGACCAGATTGGTCTTTAAAACAACGGGGCCCGGCGCCACATGAGAGGTCGGGGTCAGGTGGAAAGGACACCCGGCCGATGCTGCGTCTGGGTCGCATGACCGATTATGCCCTGGCGGTGCTGGCCGCGCTGGCCCGCGATCCGGCCCGTACCTTGTCGGCGGCGGAGGTGGCCCAGCGCACCGATCTGCCCGATACCACCGCCGCCAAGCTGCTGAAGACCCTGGCCCAGGCGGGGCTGGTGCGTTCCCACCGTGGGCGCGGCGGCGGTTACAGCCTGGATCGCGCCGCCAGCGCCGTCACCGTGGGCGAGGTGGTGCGTATCATGGAGGGGCCGGTGGCCCTGGTGGACTGTTTCGAGGACGGCGCCGACGGTCCCTGCGAGCGGGTGGACGCCTGCGTGGTTCAGGCCGGGCTGGCGCGGGTCAACGACCGCATGCGCGAGGCCCTGGACGGCCTCACCCTGGCCGAAATGATGGCCGGGGCCCCCCTCCCCGCCGATGGCGGGCGGTGAAATGAGCAAAGAGGACGGCGTCATGTCTACCGTTGAGGAAACCGTCAACGATATGGCCGGTGACAAGTACAAATACGGCTTTGTCACCGAAATCGAATCGGAAATGGCGCCCAAGGGCCTGGACGAAAGCACCATCCATTTCATTTCGGAACGCAAGAACGAACCGGAATGGCTGCTGGAATGGCGCCTGGAAGCCTTCGCCCAGTGGAAGACCATGCATGAACCCCGCCACTGGCCCAAGCTGGTCTACGACGTGGTGGACTTCCAGGGCATTCACTACTACGCCGCGCCCAAGCAGAAAGAAGGCCCCAAGAGCCTGGACGAGGTGGATCCCGATCTGCTGGAAGCCTATGAAAAGCTGGGCATTCCCCTGAAGGAACAGGAATGGCTGGCGGGGGTGGCCGTGGATGCCGTGTTCGACAGCGTGTCCGTGGCCACCACCTATAAGGAACGGCTGGAAGAGGAAGGCATTATCTTCTGTTCCATCTCGGAAGCGGTGCACACCCATCCGGAGCTGGTGCGGCGCTATCTGGGGTCCGTGGTGCCGGTGAACGACAACTTCTATGCCACCCTCAATTCGGCGGTGTTCACCGACGGCAGCTTTGTCTACATCCCGCCGGGGGTGCGCTGTCCGGTGGAGTTGTCCACCTACTTCCGCATCAATGCCGCCAACACCGGTCAGTTCGAGCGCACCCTGATCGTGGCCGACAAGGGAAGCTACGTGAGCTATCTGGAGGGCTGCACGGCGCCGCAACGGGACGAAAACCAGTTGCACGCCGCCGTGGTGGAGCTGGTGGCCCTGGACGACGCGGAAATCAAGTATTCCACCGTGCAGAACTGGTACCCCGGCGATGCCGAGGGCCGGGGCGGCATCTACAATTTCGTCACCAAGCGCGGGGCCTGTCGCGGCCGTCATTCCAAGATCTCCTGGACCCAGGTGGAAACCGGCTCGGCCGTGACCTGGAAGTACCCGAGTTGTGTGCTCCAGGGCGAAGGGGCGGTGGGCGAGTTCTATTCCATCGCCATCACCAACAACCTTCAGCAGGCGGACACGGGCACCAAGATGATCCACGTGGGGCGCAACACCCGCTCCACCATCATTTCCAAGGGCATTTCCGCCGGCCGGTCCCAGCAGACCTATCGCGGCTTGGTGAAGGTGCTGCCCCGCGCCGCCGGGGCCCGCAACTTTACCCAATGCGACAGCCTGCTCATCGGCGATCGCTGCGGCGCCCATACCATCCCCTATGTGGAAAGCCGCCAGCCCGGCGCGCAGCTTGAGCACGAGGCCACCACCTCCCGCATCGACGAGGCGCAGTTGTTCTATTGCCGCCAGCGTGGCCTGGACGCGGAGGAAGCGGTGTCGCTGGTGGTAAACGGCTTCTGTAAGGAAGTGTTGCAGAAGCTACCCATGGAATTCGCCGTGGAGGCCCAGAAACTGGTGGGTCTCAGCCTGGAAGGCAGTGTGGGGTGACCCCCGTCACCGAACAGGGAACCGTTATCATGCTTGAAATCAGTAACCTGCAGGTCAGTGTGGACGACACCCCCATCCTGAAGGGCATCGACCTTTCGGTGGGCCCGGGGGAAGTGCACGCCATCATGGGGCCCAATGGCTCGGGCAAGTCCACCCTCTCCTATGTGCTGGCGGGGCGCGAGGACTATACCGTCACCGGGGGCGAGGTGCGCTTCCAGGGCCAGGACCTGCTGGCCATGAACACCGAGGAACGCTCGCGGGCCGGGGTGTTCCTGGCCTTTCAGTATCCCGTGGAGATTCCGGGGGTGGCCACCACCACCTTCCTGAAAACGGCGCTGAACGCCCACCGCAAGGCCAAGGGCGCGCCGGAACTGGATGCCATGGGGTTCCTGAAGCAAGTGCGCGAGGCGGGCAAGCCCCTCAACATCACCGACGACATGCTGCGCCGGCCGCTGAACGTGGGCTTTTCCGGCGGCGAGAAAAAGCGGGTGGAGACCCTGCAAATGGCGTTGTTGCAGCCCAGCCTCGCCATCCTGGATGAAACCGATTCCGGCCTGGACATCGACGCCCTGCGCATCGTGTCCGAGGGCGTGAACGCCCTGCGTTCCCCCGATCGGGTCATGCTGGTGATCACCCACTATCAGCGGCTGCTGGACTATATCGTGCCCGACCACGTGCATGTGCTGGCCCACGGCCGCATCGTGCATTCGGGGGATGCCTCCCTGCCCCGCCAGCTAGAGCAGCAGGGCTACGGCGACCTGGTCCCCCCCGCAGCCTGAGGGAGAACGACCCCATGTCCGACAGCGATCCCGGCGTCATCCCCTGGCTGGAGCGGTTCCAACAGGTCCTGCCCGCCCTGCCCGGCGGCAGCAATCCCGGCCTCAACCGTCGGCGCGCCCAGGCCCTGGCCCGGTTCAAGGCCCTGGGCTGGCCCGGCCGCAAGACGGAAACCTGGAAATACGGTCGGCCGCTGCGCCTGGAAAAGGAAGACTTCCGCACCGATCCCGCCCACTGGCACGCGGCGCCGGTACCCCAGGTGCCGCCCCTGGCGGGGGCGTGTGCCCGGCTGGTGTTCGTGGATGGCCACTGGCGGCCCGATCTGGGCCATACCGAGGGCCTGCCCGACGGCGTAGGGCTGGAGGGGCTGGCGGCGGTGCTGCACCGGGGCGAGACTCCCGGGCCTCACTTCGCCGTCACCGACATGGATGAAGGCAACCTGTTCGTTGCCCTGAACGCGGCGCTGGTGGAGGACGGCTACGTGCTGCGGGTGCCGGCCGGGGTGACCCTGCCGGGGCCGGTGCAGGTGGTGCATCTGGAACACGCCGCCGATGACCGCCCCCGGGCCCGCCACTGGCGCGGCGTGGTGCTGTTGGCGGAGGGGGCCGAGGCCACCGTGGTGGAGCACATCGCCACCGACGTGGCCGCCGCCGCGCCCACCTTCCTCAATGCCGTCACCGAGGTGCATCTGGCGGCCGGGGCCCGGCTGCGGCTGGATCGCCTGTGCGAGGGCGCGCCCGGCGCCGTGGACAGCGCCGTGCCGGAGGGCGTGCGGGTGCTGGCCATCCGGGGTCATGTGGCGGAAACGGCGGCCCTGAGCGGGTTCACCCTCACCACCGGCGGCGCCTGGGTGCGCCATGATGCCCGGCTGGTGTTGGACGGCCCCGGTGCCGATGTGCGCCTGGACGGCGTGACCCTGGGGCGGGGCGACCGCCACGTGGACACCACCTTGCTCATGGACCATGCCACCGTGGGCGCCACCTCTCGCCAGACCCTGAAGTCGGTGCTGGACGACCGGGCGCGCGGCGTCTACCAGGGGACGGTGATGGTGCGGCCCGGCGCCCAGCAGACGGAAAGCCATCAGCTCAACCGCGCCCTGCTGCTCAGCGACCAGGCGGAAGCCGACGGCAAGCCGTCCCTGGAAATCCATGCCGACGACGTGAAATGCAGCCACGGCAACACCGTGGGCCAGATCGACCGTGAGGCCCTGTTCTATCTGCGGGCCCGGGGGCTGGACCTGGCAACGGCCCAGGCCATCATGGTTTCGGCCTTCGTGCATGACCTGCTGGATCTGGTGCCCCACGCGGCCACCCGGGACCTGTTCGCCGCCCGGGCCACCGCGTGGCTGGGCGACCGGGTGCCGGCGCCGGTGACCCTGGAAGGAGACGCGGCATGACGGTGCTTACGCTCCCGGTCACGCCGGCGGACGCCGCCGCATCGCCCTATGACGTGGCTCGGGTGCGGGAAGACTTCCCCGCCCTGGCGGAAACGGTGCACGGCAAGCGCTTTGCTTTCATGGACACGGCGGCCTCGGCCCAGAAGCCCCGGGCGGTGATTGAGTGCCTGACGGAAGTGTACAGCCGACAGTACGCCAACGTTCACCGCGGCGCCTATCTGTTCTCCGAGCGGCTCACCACCCGGTTCGAGGCCGTGCGCGATCAGGTGCGGGCCTTCCTCAACGCCGAGGTGCGGGAGGAAATCGTCTTCACCCGCGGCGCCACCGAGTCCATCAATCTGGTGGCCAGCAGCCTCGGCCCGTTGCTGGAACCGGGGGATCAGGTGGTGATCAGCGGCCTGGAGCACCATGCCAACATCGTGCCTTGGCATCTGCTGGCCCGCCAGCGGGGGATCGAGGTGGTGGCGGTGCCGGTGGCCGACGATGGCACCGTCTCGGCGGCGGCGGTGGCGGAACACCTGGGGCCGCGCACCCGGCTGGTGGCCATGACCCATGTTTCCAACACCCTGGGCACGGTCACCCCCATGGCCGAGATCGTGCGGGAGGCCCGGGCGCGGGACATTCCGGTGCTGGTGGACGGCTGTCAGGCGGTGCCGCACATGCCGGTGGATGTGCAGGCCCTGGACTGCGATTTTTATGTGTTCTCCGGCCACAAGCTGTACGGCCCCAACGGCGTGGGGGTGCTGTATGCCCGCCGGCCGTGGCTGGATCGCCTGCCCCCCTATCACGGCGGCGGCGAGATGATCGACCGGGTGACCCTGGCCGAGTCCACCTATGCCCCGCCGCCCTTCAAGTTCGAGGCCGGCACGCCGGTGATTGCCGAAGTGGTGGCCTTCGGGGCGGCCCTGGAGTACGTTGAACGCCTGGGCATGACGGCCATCCAGGCGCACGATCACGTGATGGGGGACCGCCTGCGGGCGGGGCTGGCCGCCGTGCCGGGGATCCGGATCCTGGGGGCGGCGCCGGAGCGTACCGGCGTGGTGTCCTTCGTGTTGGCGCACGGCCACCCCGCCGACCTGGGCACCCTGCTGGACCACCAAGGGGTGGCCATCCGCACCGGCCACCACTGCACCCAGCCCCTGTTGCAGCGGTTCGGGCTCGCGGCCACCGCCCGCGCCTCCGTGGGGCTGTACACCGATGAGGCGGACATTGACCAGTTCCTCGCGGCCCTGGACCGGGCCCGAGCCATGCTTGCGTGAGGACCACAGACCATGAGCACGGCAACGGCGCAAGAACCTCCTGCCCCCGCTGTTCCCACCGAGGACGGGCCCACCGAGGACGGGCCCACCGAGGACGGGGTGGTGGCGGCTCTCAAGACCGTCTACGACCCGGAAATTCCGGTGGACATTTATGAACTGGGCCTGATCTACAACATCCGCCTGGCGGCAACGGGCGCGGTGGAGGTGGATATGACCCTGACCGCCCCGGGCTGTCCGGTGGCCGGCTCCCTGCCCGAGGAAGCCCGGCGGGCGGTGTTGACCGCGCCGGGGGTGACCGAGGCCAAGGTCACCCTGGTGTGGGATCCGCCCTGGACCCCCGACCGGCTGTCGGAAGTGGCGCGGGTGCAACTGGACATGTTCTGATCGGGCATGACCGACGACGCCCCGTTTGGTCCTTCCCTGAGCCCGGCCCGGCTGGAGCGCATTGCCCTCCATCATCTGGCCCGGTTCGAGACCCCTCGGGCCCATCTGGCGCGGGTGCTGAACCGGCGTTTGGCGCGGGCCGGTGGCGAGACCCGCGATGCCGACGCCGACGCGGCGGCGGTGACGGCCCTGTGCGACCGGCTGAGCCGGGCCGGCTGGCTGGATGATGCCCGCTACGCCCGGGGCCGGGCGGCGGCGCTGCACCGGCGGGGCCTGTCGCGGCGGGTGATTGCCGGCCGGCTGCGCGACAAGGGCGTGCCGGCCGAGGTCATCGACGCGGCCCTGAGCGATCTCTTCCAACAGACGGACGATCCCGATTTGGCGGCGGCGTGGGCGCTGGCACGCCGGCGGCGGCTGGGGCCCTATCGCCCGGCCGAGGATCGCGCGGCCCGCCGGCACCGTGACATGGGGGTGCTGGCCCGGGCCGGTTTCAGCCGCGCCATTGCCCTGGCGGTGCTGGATGGGGAACCGCCGGAGGAGGGGGAGTCATGCTGAGGGCGCGGGCGGCGGCACCCGGCCGGTGAAGGGGCGGGCCATGAGGTGCTCCACCAGATCGACCCGCCGGAACTGGGCCGACAGCCACTGCAGGGAGGGGGCCGCCTGCCCGGGGGGTTGGAGCTGGGTCAGGCCGTCTTCGATGTCCTCCAGGGCTTGCTGGAACCAGACCTCGACCTGTGCCGCCAAGAGACTCCGGGCCTGGGTGAAATGGGTATGGGTCAGGCCCGCCAGGGGGACATTCATGGCTTCCAGCAGGAAACGCCCCATGACCATGGCCGCGAAACGGTGGGCATAGGGCAGAAAGGGGGGCGCGTCCGGCGGCGCGGCCCGGCGACGCCGGTCGGCCTCGCGGAGGATCAGGGTGGCCAAAACCGCCTGGGTGCCATTGAGATCCTCGGTAAAAATCAGGTCGTACAAGGCACCGAAATGATCGCCGGCGCGGTGTCGCGCCTGATGAGGCCGATGCCGCCAGACCGCCAACACGGCGTCGGCCACCTGACTGCTGGTGAGGTCAGCGCTGTTGCCGCCCCGCTGACGGCCGTAGGTGTAGCCCAGCCCCTCGATGGAAAGCTGCAGGCGTTGCTGACGCTGGTCGTTGGAGCGCAGATCGCGCAGATCCACGGGATTCTGGCTGTTGGTGGCCTGGGTGATGTTCAGCACCAGATCATGGTCGTCCGAGGGCAGTTCATACAACCGGAGGAGAATTTCCGCCGAGGCGGCTTCGGGATGAGCGGCCACCACCTGTTGCACGGTGCGGGAGGTCTGGCCGCCGTTGATGATCTGTAGGCCCTCTACCTGTACCTGCACGTTTTCTTTCTGCAACTGGTTGGTGCGGAACTGGGTGCAGATGGCCGTCAGGCCATTGTTGTAGTAGTAGAAATTCTGCCGTCCCTGTTCCGTGGACAGGGTTTCCTGGATGGCTTCGTTCACTCGGTTGCCCTTCAGCCCCAGATAGCGGCGGATGTTTTTTTCCAAAAGCCGGTCGCCGTGGGTCTCGAACAGGTCCGCCAGCTCGCCCAGCTTCAGCCGGCCGATGACAACTCGCCGGAACCCCGACATGTCTTCCACCAGGGTCTGCCCGGTCAGGCTCAAGCGATGGGTGATGGGCCGAGTGTCCCGTTGCAGGGCCACCAAGGCGTCGGCGCCCACGTGCCGCCAGGTGACCTGGTCGCCGAATCCGGCCTGATCAATCAGGGCCTGGGCCTCGCGGGTCCATTCTTGCCCATTGTTGCACAGCACCACGTGCACATTGGGAATGAGCCCCTGACGGATCAGGGCGCGGGCCTCTTCCACCGGGGCAGCCAGACGCGGGTTCAGGTGCAGGGCGTAGTCCGGATCGAACAGGGCCCCCACGGCCTGGATCATCTTCCGCACATCGTTTTCCGGGAAATTGGCCGCGCCATCTAGCTTTTGCCGGTACTTGCCCTGGAGCAGGGTCACGGTGAATTCGCTATCGCTTTCCTCGTTCATGTGCAGGGCATCAATGCCGAAATCCTGCCCGCCGTCCACCAGGGTATCCAGGGCGCTTTCCGGCGCCATATCGAACAGGGTCTGCACCACCAGCAGCACAAAGGCCGCCGGGCGGATGCGCGAGTCTTCGGAAGAGCGTTCCAGAATCCGGGCCAGCGCTTCCCCATGATCCTGGACGGCGCGGGTGACCTGCTGGTCGATGATCTGGGCATTCAGGGACATGGCCAACTCCGATAAAGGACTGTTCTCCCTAGAGCGGATCGCACCCAATCGGGTTCACGTTGTGAACCAGATTGTGCGCGTGAATCCGCTCTAGATCAAATAGATAGAGCCGATTCACGCGGTCACTGGGACCCGAGAATTGGGTCCCATTGACCGCGATAGGCCCTAGGCGGGCTGTTTGCTTCGCCGTTTACTGCTTCGTGCCCCCCTCTTTTTACCGCCCTGTATCCAGGGCGGCCATGCGCGTCTTCAGGGGTTCCATGCGGGCCAGGATGGTCTTCAGCGTCGCCAGGTGGTTTTCCAGCGTGCGGTACTGGGCGTCGGTGAAGGCATCCCGCGGGGGCGGTTCCAGGGCATTCATGGCCTGATTGGCCGCCTCCAGCCGCGTCACCGCCGGGTCCACCGCCGCGCAGGCCTCGCCGGCGGCCCGGGCGGCCATCGCCGAACGGGCGGCCTTGGCCGCCTCCAGCCCCTCCACACAGACATTGAGCGCCTGATACGCATCCCGGCTGGCATTCACCAGGGTGGCGGTGGTCTGCATGGCCTGGGGCACGGTGCTGGTTTCCGGCGCCAGCGGCGAGGACGCGGCGCAGGCACTCAGAAGACCGGCAGCCAGGGCCCCGGCGGACACCAGGAAAAGAACACGCATGACGATGATCCTTGTTCAGGAGGAAGAGGACTCCGCAGGGGCAGCCGGTTGGGGCCGGCGCAGGGCGGCCTTGATCTCGCTGAGGGAGGCCGCGCCAAACAGCCGCACCAAGCCACCATACGCCACCAGACCGGCCACCACCAGCACCCCCACCGCCAGAATACGGTGCAGGCTGTCGCCCTCGGTCCAGCCCCGCAGCCCCCAGGCCATGAGCCACAGCACGCCGGCAAAGGCGACACAGGCGCCGCCCATGCGCACCAGGCGGCGTTTCAGCCGGGCATCCCAACGGTAAACCCCCCGTCGCACCAGCAGCAACGCCAGCAGAATCGCATTGAGCCATTGGGCCAGGGCGGTGGCCAGGGCAATGCCCACGTGCCCCAGCGGCCCCATCAAGAGCAGGTTGAGCACGATGTTGGCCACCAGGGCCACCCCCGCCACCTTCACCGGCGTGGCCGTGTCCTCCCGGGCGAAAAAGCCCGGCGCCAACACCTTCACCAGCACATAAGCGGGCAGCCCCACGCTGAACGCCATCAAGGCATGGGCGGTGGCCACCCGGTCTTCCTGGGAAAAGGCGCCGTGCTGGAATAACCCGCCCACCAGCGGCCCGGCCACGACGAACAGCGCCACCGCCGCCGGCAGGGTCAGCAGCAAGGCCACCTCCACGGCGCGGTTCTGACTGTCCAGCGCCGCCCCGTCCTGGCCGGCGCGGATCTGGCGCGACAGCAGCGGCAACAGGGCGATGCCCACCGCCGTGCCCACCACCCCCAGCGGCAACTGAGTCAGACGGTCGGCGTAGAACAGAAAGGAAACCGCTCCCGTGCCCACCAGCGAGGCCAGGATGGTATCCACCACCAGGTTCACCTGATAAACCCCCGCCCCCAGCGCCCCCGGGCCGATGCGCCGCACCAGGAGACGAATGCGCGGCGTCCAGCGTGGGCGGGGCAGGTAGAAGTCCATGCCGGCCTTGTGGCAGTTCCATATGAGCCACAGGAACTGCAACACCCCGGCCAGGGCCACCCCCCAGGCCAGGGCATGGCCCTGAGTGGGCATCAGCGGCGACAGCCCCAGCAGGGCCCCGATCAGGCACAGGTTCAGGATCACCGGCGCGGCGGCGGCGGCGGCGAAGCGCCCCAGGCTGTTCAATACCCCCGACAGCAGCGACACCAGGGAAATAAACAGCAGATAGGGAAAGGTGATGCGCGACATCTCGGTGGTCAGGGCCATCTTGCCCGGCACCTCGGCGAATCCGGGCGCGAACACATACATCACCAGCGGCATGGCCAGTTCCACGAGAATGGTCAGCCCCAGCAGCACCAGCGCCAGCAGCGACAGGGCGCGTTCGGCGAACAAGCGGGCAGTATCACGGCCCTCGGTCTCCAGCAGGCCGGCGAACAGGGGCACGAAGGCGGCGTTGAAGGCGCCCTCGGCAAACAGCCGCCGGAACAGATTGGGCAGCTTGAAGGCCACGAAAAAGGCATCGGTCACCGTGCCCGCGCCCACCAGGGTGGCGATCAGCACATCCCGCGCGAATCCCAGCAGCCGGCTGAGCATGGTATAGCCGCCCACGGTGGCCATAGCCCGAAACAACGCCACGATTGTTCTCCCTGGAATGAAACACGAGGACGGGGGAATGAAACACGAGGACGGGGAAAGTTAACGACGATACGGACAGTCGGTGCGGTCGCAGGGGCTGCGGCCGTCCACGTGGGTGCCGCAGACCGGGCAGGGGTGCAGGGTCACCACCGGGTCCTCCGGCGGCGGTGGCGGCGGTTTGGCGCCGGGCGGGCGGCGGCCCATGCGGCGGCGTTCCTGATCCACGGCCCGTCCCAGCCGCGCCAGGGAGGTCACCACCCGGGCGCCATACAAGACCGCCAGAATCACCAGCACCAAGACGGCGATCTTGGCCAGACTCAACATGGGCACACCTCGCGATTCGGGAGAACGGTCAGAACGCCTGGCCGAAACTGAAGTACAGGGAATAGCGGCTGTCCACGCCGGGACGATAGTCAAGGGGCGTGGCCAGGTCCAGGCGGATGGGGCCAAAGCCCGTGTAATACCGCATCCCCAGGCCGGTTCCCCACAGAAAGTCGCCGGAAAACGGCGCCAAAGTCTGGGGCGACACCTGCCCGCCGTCCAGGAACAGCACCAGGCCCAGGCTCCCCCACACCCGCTGGCGAATCTCCAGGTTGGTCACCAGCGAACTGCGACCGCCGGTGGGATCGTTGCCGCGGCCCAGCGGGCCCACCTTTTGATAGCCATAGCCCCGCACCGAGCCCCCGCCGCCCGCATAGAGCCGCCGGTCCGGCGGCAGGTGGTCGGTCTGGGGCCCCAGGATATTGCCCCATAGGACCCGCCCGGCCAGGGTGGTGAAACCGGTGGCGCCGTAGTAGGTGCGGGCGTCCACCAGCGTGGTGAGGAACTCGAGGCCCCGCTGGTCGTACAGCCCCACCGCCGGTTCGGCCACCAAGCTCACCCGGGCGCCGCTGGTGGGGTCGAAGCGGTTGTTGGTGTCGTCGTAGGTAAGCGCCACCGGCAGCGACAGCAGCGTGGACAACGAATCGGTCTTGGGCGTGGTGCCGTAGTCGGTGAGCCGGGCCAGCTGATAGCGCAGCCGCACCTTGCCCTGCCAGTAACGGGAGAGCTTGCGCTCCAACCCGCCATACACCGACCAGGACAGATTGTCGTAGGCGTCGGTGGTTTCCCGGGTCAGGGCGCCCCCCGCCAGCAGGGATTGGTCCAGGCGGCGGAAATAGGGTTTTCGGAAATCCACCTCGGCCGTCTGGTTCAGGGCGCTGATGTCCATGGTGGCGGTGAGGGTTTCCGCCTCCCCGAACAGGTTGCGGTGCTCCCACAGGGCGCTGGCGCCGGGGCCATCCACGGTGTCGTAGCGCGCGCCGAACCCGATGGTGCGGGGCGGCGCCTCCACGGTGGTGAGGGTCATGTCCACGGCGCCCTCCGCATCGGGGGAGTCGCTGTGGGTGAGCTTCACGCCGGAGAACAGGTGGGTGCCGAGCAGGGCGGCGCGGGTTTCGTCCACCTTGGCCTGGTCGTAGGTCTCGCCCGCCGTCCATGTCACCAGCCGCCGGACGAAGGACTCGTGCGTCCGTCCCAGACCGCCCACCGACAGGGTGCCAAAACGCGCCCGGGGACCCGGTTTGGCGTGCAGATGAACGTCCGCCGTGCGGCTGCGGTGGGAAAGAATGACCTCCGGTTTGTCCACGGTGGCGAAGGGATAGCCGTGGTCGCGGGCCTCCTCCTCCAGGGTCCGGGCGGCGGTCAGGATGTCGGCCACGGCCACCCGATCGCCCACCCGCAGGCCCAGCAGGGCGCCCTCCACCGGCAGGCCCTGCTGCCGTTCCCCGGCCGGCGACAGCAGCACCCGGGGCGGCAGCGGCGGATCGTACAGCAGCCGCACCCGGGAAACCAGATACACCTCCCCCGGTGTGACGGTGAGATGCACCCGGGCCTTGTTTCCCTCCTGGGCGGGGTTTCCCTCCTGGGCGGGCGCGGTGACCTGGGGGCGGACGCGGGCATTGAAGAATCCCTCGGCCTGAAGCACCTTGACCAGGTATTCGGCATCCTGGCGCGCCTGATAGCGCAGGGACGGCAGGTTCCGCGCCTTGACCTTGTCCTGAGCTAGGGCGCTTTTGCGGGTGACCAGGGCCAACAGATCGTCCGGGGCGGTCCCCGTGATGCGGGTTTCATAGGGAATGGCGGGCTGTTGTTCCCGCTCCCGCTGTTCCTGCCGCGCCCAGTCCAGAAAGCTGGCCGGGGCCGGCCCGGGCGCCAACAGGGACAGCAGCAGCACGCCCATCCCCAGCCCCGCCGGACGCCAGCGCCTCATGGCCGCTCCCTTACCTGATCTGCGTTCCCGATGGCGGCGTGCCGGGCCCTGCGGTCATACACCGGCGAACAGCGCTCTTACCACAAAAAAAAGAGAATTTAAAGGTTCAAAATGGGGCCGGGATTCGTTGTTCTTAAGGCGGCCGCGAAAGCCGGTTTCCGAGGGGAAACATCAGGGCGCGGTCGGGGGCACTCAGCCCCCGGGGTGGTTCCCGACACGGCGGAGCCACCCACAGGGTTCCGGGGAGTCGCCCCCACGGAGGGGGGGTGATCGATCCTCTTTCTCCCCACCTTGGAGCCCTGCGGACCGGTGGGTACGCCCGCCATGTTCATTGTCCGACAGCCGGGAACGGGCCGAGAGGCACACCGGCGGTCCCGACGTCTTGAGGCGCTCCAATGACGGGGCGCCGGGGGAGGCGGACCGGGACGACAAAGGAACAGCGTCCGCCGCGCCCGATCATTTGGCGCGGAGCCAGATCACCCAGTAACCCACCCGACGACGCGCCGCGCGGTGCGTCGTGTGCCGGGTTGCGCAAACACCAGGGATTCGGGATGAACAAGGTACTGAACGACGACTTTTATCAGCAGGAGTACAACGACGACTTCGTTGACATTTGGGACGACCTGATCGGCTGGGAAGGCCGGGCGGAAAGCGAGGCGGGCTTTTTCCACCGCCGCCTGGATGCCTACGACATGCGCAACGTGGTGGACGTGGGCTGCGGCACCGGCTTTCACTCCGTGACCCTGGCCAAGGAAGGCTTCAACGTCACCGCCTGTGACGGCGCCGCCAACATGGTGGCCAAGACCCAGGAAAACGCCCGCGAACATGGCGTGCAACTGGCCGACGCCCGCACCGTGGACTGGCTGAAGCTGGAAGAGGAATTCGGCGCGGACCAGTTCGATGCCCTGATCTGCCTGGGCAACGCCTTTACCCACCTGTTCGACCACGAAACCCGGCGCGACGCCCTGTCCAACATGCTGGCGATCCTGAAGCCGGGCGGCATGATCATCCTGGATCACCGCAACTACGACGACATTCTGAAGAACGGCTACCGCAGCAAGCACCAGTACTACTACACCGGCAAGGGCGTGGACGCCCGCCCGGTGGAGATCACCCGCACCTGCACCAAGTTCGAATACACCTTCCCCAACGGCGCCGTGCACAATCTGCACATGTACCCGCTGACCCAGGATTACGTGAGCTTCCTGCTCGGCGATGCCGGGTTCGTGGACGTGAACCGCTATGGCGATTTCGAGCGCCCGTATCAGCACTACGAGCCCGATTTCATCCAGCAGGTGGGCTTCACGCCCCGTCGCTGATCCCCGGCGGCGCGGGGAGGCCCTCTCCCCGCGCTTCGGACCCTTTCCGCGCAACAGGGAGCCCTTGAACATGAGCGACGATACGACCCGCGGCGTGGTGGAGGAAACCCAGGCCTACTACGATGGTGCGGCGCACAACATCTACCAGGACATCTGGGGCGAGAACATCCACCTGGGCCTGTTCGCGCATCCGGAGGAAAGCCTGCATGATGCCATGCACCGGTCCAACGAGGTGCTGGCCGCCAAGGCGGGTCTGACCGCCGACGTGTACGCCCTGGACGTGGGCTGCGGCCACGGGGCCCTGGCCCGCTATCTGGCCCGGACCTTCGGGTGCCGGGTGCTGGCCACCAACATTTCCGAAAAGGAACTGGACTGGGGGCGCGATCTGACGGAAAAGGAAGGCCTCAGCGACAAGGTGGACTTCCAGTGGGCGGACTTCCACGCGCTGCCTTACGAGGACGCCACCTTTGACCAGTACTGGTCCCAGGAAGCCTTTCTTCACGCGGCCGACAAGATGAAGGTCCTGAACGAAGCCTTCCGCGTGGTCAAGCCGGGCGGCCGGCTGGTATTCACCGACATCCTGGTGCGCCGCAACACCCCCGCCGAGGTGCGTCAACGCATCTACGAGCGGGTGAAGGCCCCCGACATGTGGGACGACGGCGACTATGTGCAGGCCCTGGAAGGCCTGGGCTTCACGCTGGAGGAACACGCGGACTGGTCCACCAACGTGGCCCCCACCTACGCCTGGGTGCGCGGCCAACTGGAAAACCGCCGGGCTGAGTTCGAGGAACGCATGGGCAAGGAAGCGGTGGATCGCACCTCCAACGCCCTGCAGTTCTGGGTGGACAATGCCCACGCCGGCAATATCGGCTGGGGCTGCTACGTGGCCCGCAAGCCCGCCTGACGGTTTCTGCCCGCGAAGGGTGCCCCATCCCGGGGGCCCATCGCCCGATCCTCTTCCGGACCCTTGGTCCGGACCCTTCGTGACCAGGGGCATGGTGCCTCTGGCCCGACAAATACAACAGGAGAGAGCCTCTCATGGCACGAGAGTACATTTTCTCTTCCGAGTCCGTGGGTGCCGGTCACCCGGACAAGGTGGCCGACAACGTTTCCGACGCCATCCTGGACGCCATCCTGGCCCAGGACCCCAAGGCGCGCGTGGCCTGTGAGACCATGGTGAACACCGGCATGTGTGTGCTGTCCGGTGAAATCACCACCACCGCCAACGTGGACTACACCGACATCGCCCGCGAAACCATCGTGGACATCGGCTACAACGAAGGCCGCATGGGCTTCAACGGCCACGATTGCGCGGTGCTGGTGGCGCTGGACAAGCAGTCCCCGGACATCGCCCAGGGCGTGGACGAAGGCGCCGGCCTGCACCTGGACCAGGGGGCCGGCGACCAGGGCCTGATGTTCGGCTATGCCGTGCGGGAAACCCCGGAGCTGATGCCGCTGCCCATCGAGATGGCCCACAAGCTGACCCGGCGTCAGGACGAGATGCGCCGCGCCAACAAGCTGCCGTGGCTGCGTCCCGACGTGAAGAGCCAGGTCTCCGTGCGCTACGCCGACGGCAAGCCCCAGGCCATCGACACCGTGGTGCTCTCCACCCAGCATGACGAAGGCGTGGAGTACAAGGACCTGGAAGCGGCGGTGATCGAGGAGGTCATCAAGCCGGTGCTGCCGGCCAACATGATCACCAGCGAAACCCGCTATCTGGTGAACCCCACCGGGCGGTTCGTGATCGGCGGTCCCGTGGGCGACTGTGGCCTGACCGGGCGCAAGATCATCGTGGACACCTACGGGGGCATGGGCCGTCACGGCGGCGGTGCCTTCTCCGGCAAGGACCCCTCCAAGGTGGACCGCTCCGCCGCCTACGCCGCCCGCTATGTGGCAAAGAACGTGGTGGCCGCCAACCTGGCCAACGCGTGTGAAGTGCAGCTGGCCTATGCCATCGGCGTGGCCGAGCCCGTGTCCGTGCACGTGGAAACCTTCGGCACCGCCAAGGTGGACGAGCCCCTGATCGAAAAACTCATCCGCGAGCACTTCGACCTGCGGCCCAAGGGCATCGTGCACATGCTCGACCTGCTGCGGCCCATCTACCGGCAGACCGCCGCCTACGGCCACTTCGGCCGCGAGGACATCGACCTGCCGTGGGAAAAGACCGACCGTGCCGCCGCCATGGCCGCCGCCGCCGGTGTGAAGATCTAGAGCCTATCGCGGTCAAGGGGACCCGTTTTCGGGTCCCAATGACCGCGTGAATCCGCTCTAAGGGCGGTTTCCGCCTTTTTGTTCCGGGATCATGTGCGCTTTCATGGTCCCGGGGCCCTCTTGCGCCGGGGGGCGCGGGCGCCGCCCCGGCTTCGGGCCCGACCGGCCCGGCTTTCTGTTCACAAGAACTGACGGATCATCCATGACCGAATTCACCGACTACAAGGTTGCCGACATGTCCCAGACTGACTGGGGCCGCGCGGAGATCAACATCGCCCAGACCGAAATGCCCGGCCTGATGGCGCTGCGCGAGGAATTCGGCAAGAGCCAGCCCCTGAAGGGCGCCCGCATCGCCGGCTGTCTGCACATGACCATCCAGACCGCCGTGCTGATCGAGACCCTGATCGCCCTGGGTGCCGAGGTGCGCTGGTCGTCGTGCAACATCTTCTCGACCCAGGACCACGCCGCCGCCGCCGTGGCCGCCGCGGGCGTGCCGGTGTTCGCCTGGAAGGGCATGAGCGAGGAGGAGTTCTGGTGGGCCATCGACCAGACCATCTTCGGCCCCGACGGCTGGACCCCCAACATGATCCTGGACGACGGGGGCGACCTGACCCTGGTGATGCACGAAAAGCACCAGGACCTGATGAAGGACGTGCGCGGCCTGTCGGAAGAAACCACCACCGGCGTGCTGCGTCTGTACGAGATGGAAAAGAAGGGCACCCTGCTGGTGCCGGCCATCAACGTGAACGACTCGGTCACCAAGTCCAAGTTCGACAACCTGTACGGCTGCCGCGAATCGGCGGTGGACGGCATCAAGCGCGCCACCGACATGATGATGGCCGGCAAGCTGGCCGTGGTGTGTGGCTATGGCGACGTGGGCAAGGGCACGGCCCAGTCCCTGCGCAGCCAGGGCGCCCGGGTGATGGTCACCGAAATCGACCCCATCTGTGCGTTGCAGGCCGCCATGGAAGGCTATGAAGTGGTGAAGATGGACGATGTGGCCGACAAAGCCGACATCTTCATCACCGCCACCGGCAACGTGGACGTGATCACCGTCGATCACATGCGCAAGATGAAGGACCGGGCCATCGTCGGCAACATCGGTCACTTCGACTCCGAAATCCAGGTGGAAGCCCTTCGCAATCTGAAGTGGCACCCGGTGAAGCCGCAGGTGGACGAGATCGAGTTCCCCGACGGCAAGCGCATCATCCTGCTGGCCGAGGGCCGGCTGGTGAACCTGGGCTGCGCCA
>CAZHRQ010000010.1:0-33235 GCA_964535075.1 uncultured Rhodobacterales bacterium
GGCCGATGGACAGCGCCTCGGTCGGGTGGTTGATGCGCTTCCAGGAGATGTCGGTGACGTGCAGCAGGCCGTCGACGCCGCCCAGGTCCACGAAGGCGCCGTAGTCGGTGATGTTTTTCACCACGCCTTCCAGTACCTTGCCTTCCTTCAGGTTCTCGATCAGCTCGGCGCGCTGTTCGGCCCGGGTTTCCTCCAGCACCGCGCGGCGGGAGACCACGATGTTGCCGCGGGAGCGATCCATCTTCAGGATCTGGAAGGGCTGCGGGGTCCCCAGCAGCGGGGTAATGTCGCGCACCGGGCGGATGTCCACCTGGCTGCCCGGCAGGAAGGCCACGGCGCCGGACAGGTCCACGGTGAAGCCCCCCTTGACGCGACCGAAGATCACGCCGGTCACCCGTTCGTTGTTGTTGAACCCTTGTTCCAGTTGGGTCCACGCTTCCTCGCGCCGGGCCTTGTCGCGGGAGAGCACGACAATGCCGTCGCGGTCTTCGTAGCGTTCAACGAAGACGTCCACTTCGTCGCCGGGCTTGAGGTTTTCCAGGGAATCGGGACCGAATTCCTTCAGCGGCACCCGCCCCTCGGACTTGAGGCCCACGTCCACCAGCACGGCGTCGTCGTCCACGGAGAGCACGGTGCCCTTGAGCACGCTGCCCTCGAATCCGCTGCCGCCCATTTGTTCATCGAGGAGGGCGGCAAAATCCTCGTCGAAGCTCGGCATGTCCCCGACCAGGGTGTCGGAAGGGTCCTGCATGTCTTGATTCATGATGGAATGAGTCCTTTCGAGTTCACACGCTATTCCGGCCAGCCGGTTGTTTCCGGCGGTCTTTGTGGAGCCAAACACCCGGGAGGGGCTCCCGGGCCTCGGGGGTCGGCCGCCGCCCCGGGGCGCGGCCGTCCAAACGGCAAAAAACACCCGTCACGCCCGTCCGGGGCGTGGCGGATGGTCCTGGGCCTGTTTTTGTCTCTCCCTCATCGAGAGAGAGCCCTCAGGCGGAGGGGATCCGGCGGGCGTCCACCAGGGCCACCGCCCGGGCGAAGGCTGCGTCGGCATCCAGGTGCGTGGTGTCCACCACCTCGGCGTCGTCGGCTGGCCGCAGGGGGGCAGCGGCCCGTTCCCCATCGCGGGCATCCCGGGCCCGCATCTCCGCCAGGATCGTTTCAGGTATAGCCTCCATGCCGCGCTCTTGCAACTCCCGCACCCGCCGTTCGGCGCGCACGGCGACATCAGCGGTCACGAACAGCTTCACCGGTGCCTCGGGACAAACCACGGTGCCGATGTCCCGCCCATCCAGCACCGAGCCCTGTTTGCCGGGAGGCGGATGGTGGGCGAAATGACGCTGGCGTTCCAGCAGGGCCGTGCGCACCGCCGGCTGGGCCGCCACGCGGGAGGCGGCATCGGCCGCCACATCCCCGCGCAGGGCGGGATCTTCCAGGGCCGCCGGGGTGAGCGCGCGGGCGGCGGCCACGGCGTCGGCTTCCCGGTCGGGGTCGCCACCGGCCCGCACCACCGCCAGCCCGGTGGCCCGGTACAACAGGCCCGTATCCAGATAGGCCAGAGCGTAGTGTGCCGCCAGGCGCCGGGCGAGGGTGCCCTTGCCGGCGGCGGCGGGGCCGTCCACGGCGATGATCAGGGAAGAGGGGGGTGTCACGGCCTAAACGGTCTCCGAAAAAATGGCGCCCAGGCCCTGCATCAGGGGCACGAAGCCGGGGAAGCTGGTGTTCACCGGTCGGGCGTCGTCCACGGTCACGGGCTCGGTGCTGGCCATGCCCAGCACCAGGAAGGCCATGGCCATGCGATGGTCCAGTTCGGTGGCGATGGTGGCGCCGCCGGCCGGCGGGTGACCGGTGCCGTGGATGGTGAGGCTGTCCGCGTCCGCCGCAACCGATACCCCACAGGCGGCCAGTCCTCGGGCCATGCCGTTGAGCCGGTCGCTTTCCTTCACCGTCAGTTCCTTGATGCCCAGCAAAGTGGTGGTGCCCTCGGCAAAGGCCGCCGCCACCGCCAGAATGGGATACTCGTCAATCATGGTGGGCGCCCGCTCCGGCGGGATGGTCACGCCGCGCAGGGGACCGTGGCGCACGGTGAGGTCGGCCACCGGCTCTCCGGCCTCGCTGCGGCGGTTGGTGATCTGGAGGTCGGCGCCCATTTCCTTCAGCGAGTCCAGCAGGCCCGTGCGCAGGGGGTTCATGCCCACTTCTGTGAGCGTAACCGCCGAGTCCGGCACCAGCAGCGCCGCCACCAGGGGAAAGGCGGCGGAGGAGGGATCGGCAGGCACCCGCACGGGGCGGCCGGTGAGCTCCGCCCAGCCGTGCACGGTAACCATGCGGCCACCGCCGGGCAGGTTTTCCACTTCCAGTTCCGCCCCCAGGTGGCGCAGCATCAGTTCGGTATGGTCGCGGGTGGGCCGGGGCTCGGTAACCGAGGTGGCACCACCGGTGTTGAGGCCCGCCAGCAGGATGGCCGACTTCACCTGGGCCGAGGCCACCGGCAGTTCATAATCAATGGGCAGGGGGTCACGGGCGCCCTCCACGGTCGCCGGCAGCCGCCCGCCTTCCCGGGTGACGAAGCGGGCGCCCATACGGCTCAGCGGCGCGGTGACCCGGGCCATGGGGCGGCGGCGCAGGGAGGCATCGCCGGTGAACACGCTCACCACCGGATGGGTGGCGGCCAGTCCCATGAGCAGCCGGGCACCGGTGCCGGCATTGCCCATGTCCAGCACCTGATCGGGTTCCCGCAGGCCGCCCACGCCCACCCCATGCACCACGGCGCCGCCGTCGTCATCCAGGGCGATGTCCACGCCATAGGCGCGCATGGCCCGGGCCGTGGCCAGCACGTCCTCCCCCAGCAGCAGGCCGGAAATGCGGGTTTCGCCCACGGCCACCCCCCCCAGCATCAGGGCACGGTGGGAAATGGACTTATCCCCGGGCACCCGCACGCTGCCGGTCAGGGCCTGGGCACGGCGGCTGGTCAATGGACGCGGGGTGTCGGAAGCCTCGGACGTCGGGGCGGAGGAGGAAGTCATGGGCACGGAATTCCTGGATGTTGGCAGGGCCACTGCGTGAAACGCCCAAGCCTATACCACACCCCACGGGCCCGGAACAGAGGGCGCCCCAGGCCGGATTTTGTTTTTGACAGGATGGGTCCGCCATGGCATTGCAGCCTTCCGCGGTTGCACCCCGGCCGACACGGCACGGCAGAGAGCCAACCGCGGTTTTTTGGCCGGGAGCTTTATTAGAGTCGGGAGGAACACGGTGCCGAAAGCTGACCTGGGGACCAAGCGCACCTGTCCCAGTTGCAATGCACGGTTTTATGATCTTCACCGGGATCCGCCCGTGTGTCCCAAGTGTCATACCGCCATGGATCTGAACCGGGGCTCTCGGTCGCGGGGACGGGATGCGGCCAAGGCCGCCGCCGCCGCGGCCGCCGCCAAGAAGGCCCAGGCCGCCGAAAAAGCCGCGCCCGAGGCCGAGGAATTGCTGGAGACGCCAACCGAGGCCGAGGATACCAGCGTGGAGGACGATCTGATCGAAGATCCCTCCGACCTGGGCGAAGACGAAGAGGACATGGCCGAGGTCATGGAAAACCTGGACGAGAAGGACCAGGAATAAAAGACACCCGGCCGGGTCTCCGGCCGGGTTTTCACTTGGATGTGGCCGCGTTGCCGGCCGAGTATTAAGTTGGATGTGGCTGCGTTGCCGGCCACAGGCGCCCCGCCGGCAACAGCAACGTGGCCGTGGTGCCATCGCCCACCGTGCTTTCCATTCGCAACTGGCCGCCATGGGCCTCCACCAGTGATTTGACTAGCGGCAGGCCCAGACCGGTACCCTCCTGAGCCCGGGTGACGTCGCTGGCGCCCTGGTTGAAGGGCTGAAGGACCGCCTCCATCTGGTCGGCGGCGATGCCGATTCCCGTGTCCGCCACCCGCAGCCACAGGTGCACCTCGTTCCGGCCACCCGTCAGGGTGACGGCGCCGCCGGCCGGGGTGAACTTGATGGCGTTGCTCACCAGATTGAGCAGCATCTGCCGCACCAGGCGGGCATCGGCCCACAGCCGGGGCAGGCTGTCGGGGATGGCAATGCTCAGGGTCACACTCTTGTTTTCCGCCAGCGGTACGGCCAATCGCCGCACCGAGTCCCCTATTTCCGCCAACGCCACCCATTCCTCGTGCAACTCCAGGCGGCCCGCCTCGACCTTGGACAGGTCGAGCACGTCGTTGATCAGAGCCAGAAGATGGTGGCCGGCCCCCAGGATATCGCCGGCGTATTCCTTCTGCTTGGGATTGAGCGGCCCCATCACCTCCGTTTCCAGCATCTCCGAAAAGCCGATGATGGCGTTGAGGGGGGTGCGCAGTTCATGGCTCATGGCGGCCAGGAATTCCGATTTGGCCCGGTCGCTGCGGCGCAGTTTATCGTTCAGGTCCTTCACCGCCCGCATCTGACGCAGAATCAGGTCGTTGAGGGCGTTGCGCAGGCTGCGGGCAATGTCCAGCTTCCACGCCGGCCAGGGGCGGGCATGGCCGCGCTTGATCTCCACCCAGCGGTCGAAGGATTCCCGGGGCAGTACCATGCCCCCGGGACCGGTGTTCACCACATCGGGCCGGCCGCCCCAGTGGATGGTGCGGATCACCTCCGGCCGGAACCAGATAATCATGTGCTGGCGCGCCTCGCCCAGGAGCACCGCCAGCGCCCCCGACGCCTTGTCGGCATAGGGCTGCATGCCCGGGTGCTCGCAGCCGGTGCACTCGGTGGCATGCAGATCTTGCAGCCTTCCCGTGCGCCGCAGCCAGTAGGCATACTCCAGCACCACCTGCTCGGGCGGGGTGTCGCCGACGGTGGTCACGTTGAGATTGTGGTCGCTGTCCCCGTGCAGCACCGCCACGCCGCCCGAGGCGAAAAAGAGGTCGGTGAGGCGCACCGGGCCCTGGGTAAGGGCTTTCACGAAATCGTCGGCGCCGGCGATCTGTTCCAGCAGCCGCTGGTGCAGGCGGGTATGGTTGGCGCGGGCATCGCGCTCTTCCGCCGACTCGGTGGCGCTAAGGCGCAGGGCGAACCCGTCGGTCAGCAGGGCCACCGGACTGCGTAGGGACGGCGGCAGGCGATGGGGGTGCCGGTGGTGCGCCACCACCAGCCCCCAAAGCTTCCCCTGATTGATAATAGAGACGGACAGGCTGCCATTGACGCCAAGGTTACGCTGATAAGTGCGATGAATGGGCGACAGGCTGCGCAACTGGCTCAGGGACAGGTCGAAGGCGGTGCCGTTCTCGGGATTGACGGCGGGCACCAGCGGCACCGGTGTGTAGTCGCGATCCGGCATATAGCGCATGCGGCTGCGCAGGTAGAGGGCCCGGGCCTGGGCGGGAATGTCGTGGGCCGGGAAATGGAAACCCAGGAAGCTTTGGGGCCAGTCGGGCACGTGGCTTTCCGCCACCACCATGCCATCGCCCTCCTGGTCGAAGCGGTAGATCAGCACCCGTTCATACCCGGTGAGGGTGCGCAGGGCATCCACCGTTACCTGGGCCAGGGAATCCAGGTTGTCTACGTCGCGAATCGTGGCCATGGTGTTGGTGATAAAGGATTCCCAGCAGCAGACGGGATCATCGGACCGCTCCGGCTCCACCTCCAGAACCCATTGGCCGGTGTTGTTGCGGTGCAGGGCCGCGAGCAGGGTGCTGCCGCCTTCCCGCACGCGGAAGGAGATCACGGGGCCAGGGTCGTTGTGCAGGGGCCCCTCCAGGGCGCCCAGGAAGGCTGGCGGCAGGATTTCCGCCACGGGCCGGCCCCAGACGGGGCGGACGCCGGGAAACAGCGTCTCCAGGTTGGCGCTCCAGGCCAGCAGGGTCCGGTGTCCGGGCTCTAGAACCATCAGCACCCCATGCGGCTGAATGGCTCCGGGGACATGGATGGGTTCCTTTTCGCACTGGGCCGAAAAGGTTAGATTGGGCGAGGTCACCATCGTCTCCCCTGGCGCGGTGTCCGGACCGGATGATCCTTTTATCATTCCCATTATTAGGGCGATGGGTGGGGCCAAGCAAGGCATGAGCATACACAGTCAGTTGCGGGAAGGCACCCGCGCCGGCCATGACCGCATGGAGGCCCTGCCCATTCTGCGTCAGGTGGTGACCGGTACGGTGACGCGCCCGGCCTATGAGGCGGTGTTGGCGGCCTTCCTCGGCTTTGTCGGGCCACTGGAGCCCCAATTGGAACCCCAACTGGGGGACGTGCCGTGGCTGCGGCGCACGCCCCATCTGAAAGCGGATCTGGCGGCCCTCGGCTGGCCGGCGGCGCGCATCGCCGGCGTCGCGCCGTGCCCCCGCCTGCCGGCGGTGGACAGCCCGGCGGTGGCTTTTGGGGTGTGCTATGTCATGGAGGGGTCCACGCTGGGCGGCGCCGTGCTTTCCCACGGCCTGCGTTACCATCCCGATGCGGGCGTGCGCCATGCGCGGGCTTATTTCGGGGCCCGGGGCGCCGATGCCAACCTGGCGTGGCAGCACTTTATGAAGGTGCTGGAGGCGCGCTTCACCCGCCCGCCCCTGGATACGCCGGCCGCGACGGAAACGGCGGTGGCGGCGGCCCGGGAGACTTTCGACTGTCTGCATCACTGGCTGGACGGGCTTGGAGCGACCGATCCGTGCCCCCCACAGCCTGCTCGCTCTCAGAAAGGGCGAGGGACGGAGCCGTGGTTTCGGCCCAGCCACTGAGACAAGGGGGAATGATGGAGACGATTCGGAACCTCGGGTTGGTCCTGATGGTGTGGCTAACCGTATGGCCCACGGCCGGTCACGGGGCAGAAGAGGCCGTGGGCCTCGTGACACGCAGCCCATGAGACCCCATTTCTGGGGCCAATGGGCCGTGATCGGCGCCAGGGGCGCACGTGTCCTCTTTGACCCGGAGAACCGTCATGCTCATTCGTCATGTATCCGACATCAAAGGTTCGGACATCACCCCGCAGGGGCTGTACCTGGCCCGGCGGCGTTTCCTGGCCGGCAGCGCCGTCCTGGGCGCGGCGGCGGTCACCGGGGGCCCGGCCCTGGCCGCCACCGGTGACGACAAGATCACCCCCCGGGCCGATGCCACCAGCTACAACAATTTTTACGAACTGGGGTTTTCCAAGGAAGCGCCCAAACAGAACGCCGACGACCTGCGCACGGCCAACTGGCGGGTCGAAATCGGCGGCGCGGTGCACAAACCGGGCACCTGGGACATGGAGACCCTGGGTCGCCGCTTTCCCGCCCAGGAACGGGTGTACCGCCTGCGCTGCGTGGAGGGATGGTCGATGGTGATTCCGTGGCTGGGCTTTCCCTTGCACGCCCTGCTGCGGGCGGTAGAGCCCACCGGCAGCGCCCGCTACGTGGCCTTTCAGACCATCATGGACCCCAAGAACCTGCCCGGGCAGCGGGTGAGCAGCTATCCCTGGCCCTATCGGGAGGGCCTGCGGCTGGACGAGGCCATGAACGATCTCACCCTCATCGCCACCGGCATGTATGGCGGGGCGCTGCCCAACCAGAACGGCGCCCCCCTGCGGTTGGTGGTGCCCTGGAAGTACGGGTTCAAGTCCATCAAGTCCATCGTGCGCATCCACCTGCAAGAAGAGCAGCCGCCCACCCTGTGGCAGGCCATGGCGCCGCAGGAATACGGTTTCTACGCCAACGTGAACCCGGAGGTGGACCACCCCCGCTGGAGCCAGGCCCGGGAACGGCGCATTGGTGAGTTCTTCCGCCGTCCCACCCTCATGTTCAACGGTTACGGCGACCAAGTGGCCCACCTTTACCGGGGTATGGATCTGCGGAAACACTACTGAGGCGGATTCTGGCGGCCCAGCCCCCCGGCGGCGGAAAAAGGCGTTGTCAGGGGGCGCCGGCCCGGTTTAGAATCATCGCCACGTCCAGACGATCCCCGTGGGAGAGCGCGGCCCCGTGCCGCCGCCGAAGGAGCAACCGCCCCCGGAAACTCTCAGGCACCCGGACCGCGGGGGGATGGCGCCTCTGGAAAGCAGGATGCGATGCATCCTCACCGAAGATGTAAACCCCGCGACCGTCTCGGCGCGAAGGGGGTGAATCTTTCAGGTCCGACGACAGAGGGGGGTCCGTGGCGTTCCGTTCACCGGCACGTCGCGGTCCCGTAACCCCTGATCGGAGGACGTCGTGACCCCCGACCAAACCCCTCTTGCCCACACCCCCCTGCACGATTTGCACGTGGAGCTGGGGGCGCGTCTGGTGCCCTTTGCCGGCCACGCCATGCCCGTGCAGTATCCCGCCGGCATCATGGCCGAGCACACCCACTGCCGCGCCCGCGCCGGGCTGTTCGACGTGTCGCACATGGGGCAGGTGTGCCTGACCGGGACGGACGCGGCGGCGCGGCTGGAAACCCTGGTGCCCGGCGACCTTCAGGCGCTCACGCCCGGCCGCATGCGCTATACCCTGTTCACCAATGATCGGGGCGGCATTCTCGACGACCTCATGGTCACCCGGCGCGAGGACGACCTGTTCCTGGTGGTCAACGCCGCCTGCAAGGACCAGGACATCGCTCACCTGCGTCAGGGGGTGGGCGCCGACCGGGTGACGGTGCTGACCGATCGCGCCCTGCTGGCCCTTCAGGGACCGGAGGTGGCGGCGGTGATGGCGCGGCATGCGCCCGGTGCCGCCGATCTCAAATTCATGCGTGGCGCTTTTCTCACCGTGGCCGGTCAGCCCTGCTTTGTGACCCGTTCTGGGTATACGGGCGAGGACGGTTACGAGATTTCCTGCCCCGCCGAGGGGGCCGAGGCTCTGGCCCGGGCCCTGCTGGCGGAGGAGGCCGTGGCTCCCGTGGGCCTGGGCGCCCGTGATTCCCTGCGGCTGGAAGCGGGGCTGTGCCTGTACGGCAGTGACCTCACCGAGGACACCACCCCCGTGGAAGCGGGACTGCGCTGGACCGTCAACAAACGGCGGCGGGAAACCGGCGATTTCCCCGGTGCCGAGGTGATCCTGCGCCAGATGCGGGACGGTCCGGCCCGGCTGCGGGTGGGGCTGAAACCCGACGGTCGCGCCCCCGCCCGCGCCCACACCCCCATCGTGGACGATAACGGCACCCCCATCGGCGAAGTGACCTCCGGCGGCTTCGGCCCCAGCGTGGGCGGGCCCGTGGCCATGGGCTACGTGCCCGCCCCCCTGGCCGAGCCCGGCACCACCGTCACCCTGATGGTGCGCAACAAGCCCCAAAAAGCCACCGTGTGTGCCCTGCCGTTCATTGCCCAACGTTATCACAAGGCCTGACACCGGCCCATCCAACCGGGAGAAAGACCCATGACCACCTATTACACTCGCGATCACGAATGGCTGCGTGTGGACGGTAACGAAGCCACCGTGGGCATCACCGATTTTGCCCAGAACGCCATGGGCGACGTGGTGTTCGTGGACCTGCCCGAGACCGGCACCACCGTGGATGCCGGCGGCGAGGTGGCGGTGATCGAATCCGTGAAGGCCGCCAGCGAGGTTTACGCCCCGGCCGCCGGGACCATCAACGCCGTGAACGACGTGCTGAACGATACACCGGAAACCATCAACCAGTCGCCCCAGGACCAGGGGTGGGTGTACCGCATGACCCTGACCGATGCCGATGCCCTGGGCAGCCTCATGGACGAGACCGCCTATCAGGATTATCTCAAGGAGCTTGGCTGATGCGGTATCTTCCGCATACGGAGGCCGACCGGGCCGCCATGCTCGCCGCCATCGGCGCGGCGGGGGTGGACGCGCTGTTCCGGGACGTGCCGGCCGAGGCGGTGCTGAAAACGCGTCTGGACCTGCCCGATCATGCCGGGGAACTGGCCGTGGAGCGGGAGCTGGCGGCATTGGCCGCGCGCAACTTGCCGGCCGGGGCCGTGCCCTGCTTCCTGGGGGCCGGCTATTACCGCCACCACGTGCCGGCGGCGGTGGATGCCCTTATCCAGCGGGGCGAATTCCTCACCGCCTATACCCCCTATCAGCCGGAAGTGAGCCAGGGCACCACCCAGACCCTGTTTGAGTTCCAGACCCAGGTGGCCCTGATCACTGGCATGGACGTGGCCAATGCCTCCCTGTACGACGGGGCCAGCGCCTGTGCCGAGGCCGTGATGATGGCCTGCCGCCAGACCCGGCGTCAGCGGGTAGTGCTGTCCGGTGGACTGCATCCCCACTACCGGGCGGTGACCGAGACCCATGCCCGTTTCGTGGGGCTGGATCTGGTGGCCCATGCCGCCGATCCCCACAATACCGAAGACCTGGCCGCCGACCTCACCGACGATACCGCATGCGTGGTGGTGCAGACCCCGGACCTGTTCGGTCGGCTGCATGACCTCACCGCCCTGGCCGAGGCCTGTCATGCCCGCAAGGCGCTGTTGGTGGTCGCCGTTGCCGAGCCCGTGTCCCTGGGTCTGGTGACGCCGCCGGGGGCCATGGGGGCGGACATCGTGGTGGCCGAAGGCCAGTCCCTGGGCAACAGCCTCAATTTTGGTGGCCCTGGCCTGGGCCTGATGGCCACCCGCGACCGCTTCGTCCGCCAGATGCCTGGGCGTGTGGCCGGCGAGACCCATGACCTGGACGGCCGACGGGGCTATGTGCTCACCCTTTCCACCCGGGAGCAGCACATCCGCCGCGAAAAAGCCACCTCTAACATCTGCACCAACAGCGGCCTGTGCGCCCTGGCCTTTTCCATCCACCTGGCGCTGCTGGGTGAGGAAGGCTTCACCCGGTTGGCCCGTCTCAACCACGAGGCGGCCCTGGAAACGGTGGATGCCCTGGCTTCGGTGCCGGGGGTGACGGTGCTTAACGACACTTTCTTCAACGAAGTGACGGTGCGCCTGCCGGGACCGGCCGCGGCGGTGGTGGAGGCCCTGGCGGCCCGGGGTGTGCTGGGGGGCGTGCCCGTCTCCCGCCTGATCCCCGATGATCCCGCCGTGGCCGACCTCATGCTGGTGGCCGCCACCGAAACCAACACCCAGGAAGACCGCGACACCCTGGCCACCACCCTGAAGGAGGTGCTGTCGTGACCACTGGTGCTCCTCTCGAAACCCACTCCGGCAACCACGGCTTGGACATGGAGGAACCACTGCTGTTCGAGCAGGATTCTCCCGGCCGTTGCGGCGTGGATCTGCCCGAGCCCCGTCGCCGCGAAACAGACCGCCTGGGCGGTCTGGCGCGGAAAGCGCCCATCGGTCTGCCCGGTCTCTCCGAGCCCCAGGTGGTGCGCCACTACACCCGCTTGTCGCAAAAGAACTACGCCATCGACGCCGGCTTCTATCCCCTGGGGTCGTGCACCATGAAGCACAACCCGCGCCTGAACGAACGCATGGCGCGGCTGCCCGGTTTCGCCGACATCCATCCCCTGCAACCTCAGGTGACGGTGCCGGGCGCGCTGCAGGTGATGGAGCAGCTCAGCCACTGGCTCACCACTCTTACCGGCATGGCGGGGGTGGCCCTGTCGCCGGCGGCGGGGGCCCATGGCGAGTTGTGCGGGCTGATGACCATCCGTGCCGCCCACGAGGCCCGGGGTGATGCCCGCAAGGTGGTGCTGGTGCCCGAGTCCGCCCACGGCACCAACCCGGCCAGCGCCGCCTTCTGCGGCTATGGCGTGAAAACCATCCCCGCCAATGCGCGGGGCCGGGTGGACCTGGAGGCACTGCGGGCGGCCCTGGACGAATCCGTGGCCGCCATCATGCTCACCAACCCCAACACCTGTGGCCTGTTCGAGGACGAGATCCTCGCTATCGCCGAGGCCACGCACGCGGTGGGCGCCTATTTCTACTGCGACGGCGCCAACTTCAACGCCATCGTGGGCAAGGTGCGGCCGGCGGACCTGGGCATCGACTGCATGCACCTGAACCTGCACAAGACCTTCTCCACCCCCCACGGCGGGGGCGGGCCGGGGTCGGGGCCGGTGGTGCTGGCGGACTCCTTGGTGCCCCACGCACCGCTGCCGTGGATCGTCAGGACGCCCGACGGGCCGCGGCTGGCGGAACACGCCGCCGACGTGGACGGCGCGCCCATCGGTCGCCTGAAAGGCTTTCACGGTCAGTTCGGGGTGTTCGTGCGCGCCTTGGCCTACATGATGAGCCACGGCGCCGACGGCCTGAAGCAGGTGGCGGAGGACGCGGTGCTCAACGCCAACTACGTGCTGGCGGGGCTGAAGGACGATCTCAGCCTGTGTTACGACGGACCGTGCATGCACGAGGTGCTGTTCGACGACAGCTTCCTGGCCGACACCGGGGTGACCACCTTGGATTTCGCCAAGGCGCTGATCGACGAGGGCTTTCACCCCATGACCATGTACTTCCCCCTGGTGGTGCATGGGGCGTTGCTTATGGAGCCCACGGAGACGGAAAACAAGGAGACCCTGGACCGCTTCGTGAACACGGTGCGGGCCCTGGCGCAGGAAGCCAAGGCCGGTCAGACGGAGCGCTTCACCGGGGCGCCGCGCTTCACGCCCCGGCGGCGCCTGGACGAAACCCAGGCCGCCCGCAAGCCGGTGTTGCGCTGGAAAAAGAGCGCTTGATTGCTAGAGCCTATCGCGGTCAATGGGAACCCATTCTCGGGTCCCATTGACCGCGTGAATCGGCTCTATCTATTGGATTTAGAGCGTGTTGCGATCGGCTCTAAAAAAACGCCCGGGTGCAGGCTCGGGCGTTTTGCTTTTTCATGGGGCGGATTACAGCGTTCCCCGCCGGGCCACGCCTCGCAGGACCAGGCCATGCACCAGGATGGTGACGCCGTGCACCATCAGGTTGAGGCCCACAAACAGGCCGATGGCCCAGTTGTCGGTGGTGGGATAGCCGGTGGCCAGCAGCAGGCCCAGAGCCACGCCCACCAGACCGGCCAGCATCAACAGCCAGCGGCTCCACAGCAGGCCCGGCAGGCGCCACGCTTCCACCAGCCGGAGCCCCCCTTCCAGGAGGAACAGCAGCCCCACCATCAGGGCCAGGGTTTCCAGCACCACCTGGGGAAAGACCAGAAGCATCAGGCCAAACACCACCAGCAGCAGCGCCGACAGGTGCGCAGCGAAGTGGCGCACCCGTTGGCGATGGGCATGCCATACCCGCAGCCCCTGCAACCCCCCGACCAGCAACAACCCCAGGCCCAACAGGGATTCCAGGTCCACCACCTGCGCCCACGGCAGGTACATGAGCAGGGCAGCCACCACCAGGAAGCCCACCCCCTCCAGCAGGAAACGGGACCAGTGCTCGGCCTGGGCGAGAACGTTGCCGGAAAGGGCATCGGAAAGGGACATGACGGCGGCTCCTTTGCGGGATCGGAACGGGGGTCTCACGACGGCGGCAGGCGCACCAGGGCGGGATCGGTGCGGTCGATGAAATGACGGACCCGAGGCGGCACCCGGTGCCGGTTGTCGTTGAGGAAACGGGAGACCGCCGGCAGTCGCCGCCGCAGCCACACCACCAACAGCCGCGCCCGCCGCGATACCCGCGCCAGCAGGTACAGCCCCACCAGCAGCATCACCGCCCCCACCGGCACCGGCGTGGGCAGCAAGATGGCGCCACCGATCACCAGCCCCAGACCGGTGATCAGCAGGCCCAGCCGCCGACGGTGGACCTGCCGTCGGCGGCGGCGCTGCACCCGCCGGTGATCGGTATCAGGGCAAGGATCCGCGGCAGCCCCGTTCATGATGGCCTCCCCCGTGGCGAGTGGCGTCAGCCGGCCGGGGTGATCCGGTCCCGGAACAGCGCCACCACCTGTTCGTACACCGCCCGCTTGAAGGGCACGATGAGATCGGGCAACTGCGCGGCCGGCGCCCAGCGCCAAGCCATGAACTCGGGATGTTCCGTGTCCAGCCGGATATCGCTGTCCTGGCCGATGAAGCGCATGAGGAACCATTTCTGGCGCTGACCCCGATAGCGCCCCTTCCATACCTTGCCCACCAGGTGGGGCGGCAGATCGTAGGTCACCCAGTCCGGGCTTTCGGCCATGATTTCGGCGGCGTCGGTGCCGATTTCTTCCTGCAACTCGCGAAAGGCGGCTTCGGCCGGGGTTTCTTCCGGGTCGATGCCTCCCTGGGGCATTTGCCAGGCGCCCGGGGCATCGTTGCGTTCGGCCACCAGCACCAGCCCCTCGGGATTGAGCAGCATGATGCCCACACAGGGCCGATAGGGCAGGGTGGAGGGATCAGCCGTCATCGGATGCACATCTCCCCGTTCGCTGGGTGTCCCGAGTGCACTGACAGACACAAAGCGTGAGCAGTCAGGGCATCATCCCTGTGGTCTGTCGAGGCATCATCTTTCCAAAGGTCGGCCGACGCCTTCGATGGGCGTTAGCCCTCCGCCTGACCGGGGGTCAGGGGCACCAGGCTGGTCACCGGCATCAGTTCGAAATCGGTGTTCTCGCGGTCGTTCAACCACGTCATCAGGGTATGATAATACGCCGGTGCCGGCGGCAAGGCCACCACCGCGCGGCCATTCTCGGCCGCCATGTCCACCGCCCGATCCAGCAGCGCCCGGGCCCGGGCCGGTTCCGTGTTGGCGGCGATGGCCACGTCGATGGGGACCATGGGCACCTTCAGGGCGCTGGCGGTCTGGATCACCACCGGCGCCGTGTCCGGGCCGGGCACCAGAATCAGGCCCCGGTCGCGGATGTCGGCCAGGATGGGGCGCAGCTTGTCCGGGTCCTGGGTGAAGGCGCCCCCCCACCGGGTCATGAAGCCCACGTAGCCGCTGCCCGAGCCCATGATGCGGTGAAGACGTCCCAGATTGGTCTCGGTTTCCAGGAACTGCATCAGGGCTTTGCGTCCCGGGTCTTCGTTGGGGAAGTCCAGGGGTTGCAGGGGCAGGGTCAGCAGCAGCTCATGACCGTCGCTACGGGCGGCGGTGAGCTGGTCCGCCATGTCGTGGGAATAGGCGGAATAGGCCAGGGTTACGGCACCTGGCAGCCGTTGCACCGCGGCCTCGGTGGCATTGCTGCGCAACCCCAGGTCCCACAGCAGCACGGCCACCTTGGGCAGGCCCAACTGCTGCTCCACCGGCCGGCCATACACTTCCCATGGCACCCGACCGTCGGCCCGGGTGGGCAGGGGGCCCTCTGGCGTTTCCTGAACCAGGTCCGCCACCGGGGCCTGGGCCAGGGTCAGGGATTCCTGGATCAGGGGCAGGGTGTCGTACCGGGGCGGCTGGTAGTCCATCATGGGCTGGGGCGGCGGCGGGGGCTGAGTCAGCCGCGCCAGTTGGTCCTGGCCGGGGGGGCCTTCCACCGGGGCATCGGGGGCTGGCAAGGAGGTCGTTTCTGGGGCTGAGGCGGCAATGCGCGCGGGGGGCAGACCGCCGGGCAGGGTGCCGCTGACCGGTTCACTTTCGCCCACGCTGCGGGTCAGGATCCCTTCCTTCCACGTCCACCAGCCGCCGCCTCCCAGCAGGGCCAGCAGCAGCGCCGCCATAATGCCGCGCCGCGTCCAGATCTGCGCCGGTGTGGCCTTGGGCTTGCCTTCGTCCTCCTCGGCGCTTTCCAGTTCGCCGGGAAGGGGGATGGAGACGTATTCCTGGGTATCGTCGAAGTCGAAAATGGGACCATCGTCCCCGGCCAGGGGATCGTCGAAGGATGGTCCACTGGAGAAATTGCCCAGCATCGGTCTCCTCGCCACGGGCGAAAGGGTCCGGACCCGGGCCCGGAAAGGGAGCCCGTGCCCCCACCGACCCGAGTCGGTGAGGGCACGGAGCCCCGATCAGCCGCGGCTTATCCGCCCCGGGCCTGGTCGTAGAGCACCAGAGCGTGGAGCAGGTCCACCGCACGGCGCAGTTGATAGTCCTTTTTCAGGTCCACCTCGGCATTGCCGGGGCGGTCGTCTTCGTTGTCGTCCTCGGCGGTGGCGTCCCCGTTCCCGGCTTCGCCATTATCCTCGCCGTTGTTCTCGTCCGCGGCGGGGGCGGCGTCGCCGGCCTCGGGCGCGTTGTCGCTTTCACCCTCGCCGTTCTCGTTCCCGTTATCCTGGGTCAGGGCGTTGTGCAGCGCCTCTTCCCGCACGTCATCAAGGCTGTTTTCGGTTTCGGTCAGCTTGGCCTGGGGCACGCGGATGTCGGGTTCGATTCCCACCGCCTGGATGGAACGGCCGGAGGGTGTGTAGTAACGGGCGGTGGTCAGGCGCATGGCGCCGTGGCCGGTTAGGGGCATGATGGTCTGTACCGACCCCTTGCCGAAGGACTTGGTGCCCAGCACCAGGGCCCGGCCCCGATCCTGCAGGGCCCCGGCCACGATTTCCGAGGCCGAGGCCGATCCACCGTTGATCAGCACCACGACGGGCTTGCCCTCGGCGTCGTCGCCGGGCTGGGCGTTGAACCGCTGCGAATCGTCAGGGTTACGGCTGCGGGTGGAGACCACCTCGCCCCGCTCCAGGAAGGTATCGGAGACCTCCACCGCCTGGTCCAGCAGGCCGCCGGGATTGTTGCGCAGATCCAGTACGTAGCCTTGCAGTGCGTCGCCCACGTCGGCCTTGATGTTTTGCAGGGCCTTGGTGAGTCCGGGCATGGTCTGTTCGTTGAAGGTGGTGATGCGGATATAGCCCACGTTGTTGTCGAGCACCGTCCAGCGCACGGATTTCAGACGGATACGGTCCCGGGTCACCGTCACCTCGAAGGGGGCTTCGCCCTGGCGGCGGAGGGTGAGGGTGATATCGGTGCCGATGCGCCCGCGCATCTTTTCCACCGCTTCGGTAAGGGTCAGCCCCATTACCGGCTTGTCATCCAGCTTCAGGATCAGGTCCCCCGGTTCCAGCCCGGCGCGGGAGGCCGGAGTGTCGTCGATGGGGGTAACCACCTTCACCAGACCATCTTCCATGGTCACTTCGATCCCCAGGCCGCCGAAGGTGCCCTTGGTCTGGATTTCCATGTCCTTGAAGTGGTCGGCGTTGAGGTAGCTTGAGTGAGGGTCCAGGGACGAGAGCATGCCGTTGATGGCCGCTTCGATCAGTTCCTGGTCGCCCACTTCTTCCACGTAGTCGGCCTTCACCCGCTCGTAGACGTCCCCGAACAGGTTCAAGAGCCGATAGCGCTCCGCCGCCGTGTCCTCGTCCTGGGCCATGGCCGTACCGGTGGCCGTGACCACGACGGCCACGAGTCCGGCGGTCAGCCACCGGACCAGGGTCCGCCCGGTCCACCGCGTGCGCGCACTGGGTTTCATCCACTCACCTTTCCGATATTGGCCGCCATCCAGGGCCCGGGGTCCACCGGGACATTGTCGTGGCGGAGTTCGAGATACAACGATGGCCGGGACCCACCGCCGGAAGCCATTTCGCCCACCGGTTCCCCGGCCAGCACCCATTGTCCCACCGTGGCGTCTATGGCCGCCATCCCCGCTAGGAGGCTATGATAACCGTCGCCATGATCAATGATCAAGACTTGGCCATAGCGGCGAAAGGGCCCGGCGAACATCACCCGGCCTTCGTGCGGGGCGATGACGGTGGCGCCGCCGGCGGTGCGCAGGCGCAGGCCGTCGCTGGTGACTCCATGGATATTCTCTTCACCGAAGCGTTCCACGATGCGGCCCCGGACCGGGAGGGGCAGCTTGCCCCGGCGGCTGGCGATGGGCACGGGCTTGCGTGTTGCCACCTGGTCGAGGCGCGCCCCGGTCCCCGCGCCCCGTTGAGCCACCTGGGTGGTGGCCGGGGAGGGGCCGGTTTTTTTGGGCGCCGGGTCCTGGGTCCGGGACGCCTGGGCCATGGGCGTTGGGCGGGTGATGGCCGGGGCGAAGGTCACCTGCGGCGGTTCGGGCGGCTGTCGCGATGGTGGCTGTGGTGAGTCCGGGCGGGGCGAAGAGGCCGGCGCGGTGGTCTCGGCCACGGCCGTGTCGCGGGGGGGCGGCGGCGGTTTGTCCCGGGCGGCCCGTTGGGCGAGGCGTCGCAGCCGGCGCTGGGTTTCCGCCCGTTCCGCCTTCAGACCTTCCAGCAGTTCCCGCAGCGAGCCCGCCTTGTTGGCCAGGTGGTCCATGGCCTCGCGCCGGGCCTTGAGGTCATCCATGGTGGCGCGCTGTGCCGACTGCTTGCGGGCCACCAGATCGGCCAGCCGCCGCCGTTCCTCGTGCAGCCGCTTGCGCACGGCGGCCAGTTCGGTGGTGCGGGTGTCGATGCGTTGGCGCAGGCCCTTGAGGGCGGCCAGGTCCTGGCGCAGCGATTCCACCCGGGAATCCAAGGCCGGCAGCACTGCCCGCAGCGCCAGGGTGCTGCGCACCGCCTCGGTCACGCCCTGGGGCCGGGCCAGCAGGGACTCCCGGGGCCGGGATTCCAGGCGTTGCAGGGCCGCCAACACCGCCGCCGCCTGTCCGTGGCGCCGCATCAGGCTATCGCGCAGGGCGGTCCGTTCGTTCTCCAGATTATCCAGCCGGGCCACCAAGCGGTCCCGTTCGCTTTCGCTGTGGCGCAGGCGGGCGGCCAGGTCCACGCTTTCCCGCTTGAGCTCCGCCAGTTCGCGGGTGATGCCGGCCAGGGCCGCCTGTCCCCGCGCCCGTTGCGCCCGTTCGCCCTTCAGTTCCTCCTGAAGCTGGTCGAGCGCTTCCTTCACCGCCTGTTCGTCACGGGCAGGAGCCTGGGCGTGGGCACCGGTTCCCAGCAGCAGTGCCAGGACAATCACCGGCAGCATCGGGCGACGGGTCATGGCCCCTCCGTCCGGGGGGGGCGGATCACCCCCGTTTGAGCAGGGAATGGCCGGTCATGGCTTCGGGTTTATCCAATCCCATGAGGTCGAGCAGGGTGGGCGCCACGTCGGCGAGACAGCCCCGGTCCAGGCCGGTCACGTCTTTCGGGCCATCCACCAGCACGATGTCCACAGGTCCCACGGTGTGGGAGGTGTGGGGCTGGCCCGTTTCCGGATCGCGCATGAGTTCACAGTTGCCATGGTCAGCGGTGACCATCATGCAGCCGCCATGATCGCGCACCACCTGTTCCAGGCGGCCCAGGCAGGCATCCACGGTGCTGGTGGCGGTCTCCGCGGCATCCAGCACCCCCGTGTGGCCCACCATGTCACCGTTAGCATAGTTGAGGATCACCAGATCGAAGCGGTCGCTTTCGATGGCGCGCACCAGACGGTCGGTGACCTCCGCAGCCGACATTTGCGGCTGCTGGTCGTAGGTGGGGACCTTGGGCGAGGGCACCAGGATGCGTTCCTCGCCTTCGAACTGCTGTTCCTCGCCGCCATTGAAGAAAAAGGTCACGTGGGCGTACTTCTCGGTTTCGGCGATGCGCAATTGGGTGCGGCCGGCCCGGGACACCACCTCGCCCAGGATGTCCGTGAATTCCTCCGACGGATAGAGGGTTTCCATGAAGGGATTGAGTTCCCGGCTGTACTCGGCCATGCCCAGCGCGGCCGACAACTGAACCTTGTGCGGGCGCTGGAAGCCGTGGAACGCGGGGTCCAGCAGGGCCTGGAGGATCTGGCGGGCCCGGTCGGAGCGGAAGTTGATCATCATGATGGCATCGCCATCGCGCATGCCCGTGTAGTGGCCCAGCACCGCTGGCTCAATGAACTCGTCGGTGATATCGCGGTCGTAGGCATCGGTGATGGCGGCTTCGGCGGTTTCGAACCGGGGGCCGGCGGCGTCCACCATGGCGTCATAGGCCTTGTGCACCCGTTCCCAGCGGTGGTCGCGGTCCATGGCGAAGTAGCGGCCCCCCAGGGTGCCCAAACGCACGCTGGGGCATTCGCGCACGTCTTCCATGAAATCGATCACGTAGTCACGGGCGGAGCGTGGCGGGGTGTCGCGACCGTCGGTGAAGGCATGCACCCATACGGGAATGCCGGCGTGGGAGGCGGCGCAGGCCACCGCCGCCATGTGGCGCTGGTGGGAGTGCACACCGCCCGGCGACAGCAGGCCCATCAGGTGCAGGGCGCCACGGCTGTCCTTCAGACGGGCGATGAGTTTGCGCAAGGCGGGCTGGCGAGCCAGGGAGCCGTCGGCGATGTCTTGGTCGATGCGGGGGAGGTCCTGCATCACCACCCGACCGGCCCCCAGGTTGGTGTGGCCCACTTCCGAGTTGCCCATCTGGCCGGCGGGCAAGCCCACGGCGGTGCCGGAGGTTTCCACCATGTTGTGGGGCATGGTGCTGAGGTAGCGGTCCCAGTTGGGGGTGTTGCCCAGGGCGACGGCATTGTCTTCGGTCTGGTCGCGATGGCCCCAGCCGTCCAGGATGCACAGGACCACCGGTTTGGGTGTATTCTTGCTGGTCATGACGCGCCCTCTCGCCATATTGTCGGGAATGCTCGCGATCTGCGACAGTCGGAAATGGATCCTGCTTCCTTCCACTCCCAAGATGGAGAACCCCCCCATGGACCGCAAGACGCACTGGGAAACGGTCTTCCAGGAAAAAGCCTCCGACGAGGTGAGTTGGTATCAGAAACACCCCGCCTTGTCGCTGTCCTTGATCCATGCCACCGGCCTTGGCCCGGAAAGCGGGGTGATCGACGTGGGCGCGGGCACGGCCACGCTGCTGGAGGCCCTGGCGGCCGAGGGGTGGTCCGATCTCACCGCGCTGGATATGTCCGGCGCGGCCTTGCACACCCTGCGGAACCGTCTGGCGGCCCGGGGCGTGCCGGCCACCCTGATCGAATCCGATGTCACCTGTTTCCAGCCGGCCCGCACCTGGGACCTGTGGCATGATCGGGCGGTGTTTCACTTCCTCACCGAGCCCTTGGCCCGGGAGGCCTATGCCGATGCCCTGCGCCAGGCGGTGCGGCCCGGGGGGCAGGCGATCCTGGCCACCTTTGCCCCCGATGGGCCGGAGAAATGCAGCGGCTTGCCCGTGGTGCGCTATGACGGACCGGCGCTGGTTTCCGCTTTGGGCGCGGGCATCAGCCTGATCGAGGAACGCCGCGAGATCCATGTCACCCCCAAGGGCGCCGAGCAGCGCTTCGCCTGGTTCCGGTTGCGGCTGGCCGATGGGCCGGATGTGTTGATGGCCGAGGACTTTTGCGAAAATGAGATCAAGGGACGCGATCCGCTCTAAAACAAATAGATAGAGCCGATTCACGCGGTCAATGGGACCCGAGAATTGGGTCCCATTGACCGCGATAGGCTCTAATCGGGGCCGCAGGGCAGGGGGGCCACCACCGGACAGGTTTGACAGGGCGCGGGGGCCTCGGCCGCCTGGCGGGTGGCCAGGGCGTGGCGCAGGCCGGCCAGCGGGGTGTCCTGCCACACCGTCAGCAACGGCCGACCGGTGACTCCCGTGGCCGCCAGAAGGTGGTCCGGGTGACGGGCGCACAGGGTGGGGCGGCCTTCCCGGTCCAGGCGCAGGCCGGCCCAGGCGGCGCAGGCCCGGGCCGGCGCCGGGCCATCGGGCGCGTCGCGATGAATGGCCAGAATGGTAATGGAGGGGCGATGCTCGTGGATGTTGGCCCGTTGGGCGGGTTCGGCATCGGCGGGGAGTTCCACCATCACCAGGGGCGCGAAATCGCCCGCCTGTTGGGCCTGGTCCAGGGCATCCAGAGCGGCCACCAGGGCCGGGGACAGCAGGGCCGGGGACAGGGGATCGGTGGCCACCAGGCACAGGCTGGCGGCCCCGGCGGCCATGGCCATGAGGGCCTCGGGATCCTCGGGGACCTGTTCCAGCCGCAAATGGATCTCTGCGCCGGGCACCACGGCGGCGAAGCGCGTCGCGGCCGTCTTCAAATCAGCGAAATGCGTGGCGTTGAGCCGCACACTGCGGGGGCCGGGCAGGGAGGCCAGTTCCCGAGCCACACCGTCGATCACGGCCGGCGCCGCATCGGCACCGTCCGCCGTGAGACACAGTGCAACAGGCCGCTCGCGCGCCCCCAGGATCATCTGGTCCTCGGCCGGAAGGCTCTTGCTCAGGGCCTTGTGCACCGCCAGGGCCTGCAGGCCCAGGGTCAGGGCCCCCAGCCAGTCCTGACGATTACACGCCTTGGCCAGTGGCTTCATGGCCTCCAGAATGTCCGTGCCGTGGACCGGGGGGTGGCTGCCCCAGCGGGTCATCCAGGTTTCCAGGCGTTCATGCACGGAATGCCCGGTGTTCTGCGCGTGCAGCAGGGCGTTGGCTTCCGACCGGCAGAGCAGATCCTCCTCATGGGGCATGTCCGTGCGGACCACGGCGACCCACTCGGCCAGGGGAGGCCGCAGCCGAGCCAGGCAGTCCTCGTCGTGCCAGCGGTGCGCCAGCCGAAAGAAATGAGGCACCAGTTCCACATCGGTGGGGGCGAGGCGGTGCTGCACGAACAGGTCCACGGCTTCGTGCAAGGCGGCCTGCGCCGCGTCATCCTGGCGGCCACAGAGTTGCAAAGCCTTGTTGAGCGCCGCCCGCAAGGCCCTGTCCTCCTCCACGGGGCGACCAGGGTGCCGACCCAGGCGAAACAGGGCTCGGGCGCTGCGGGCAAAGGAGGGCGCGGCGTCAGGGGACATCATCCATCAGTCCTTTGGCGAAACAGGAACCAGGCGATCATAAACCGCCAGCGTCTGGGAGACCATGGTGGCGGTGGTGAAATAGCGTTGCACATGCGCCCGGCCCCGTGCGCCCAGGGTGGCTCTGTCCTCCGGCGGCAGGGCCAGGACCTCGGTCAGGGCCTGGGCCAGGGCGGGCGCGTCTCCCGGTGGCACCAGCCAGCCGGTTTCACCGGGACACACGGTTTCGCGGGCGCCGCCGTGGTCGGTGGCGATGATGGGACGGGCCATGGCCTGGGCCTCCACCGCCACACGGCCGAAGGCCTCCGGCTCGGTCGAGGCGCTCACCACCACATCCGCGGCGGCCAGGGCCGTGGGCATGTCCGCGTGATGGGGCGCCAGATGAACCCGGTCCGTCAGCCCCAGGGCGCGGATCAGGGCCATCAGTTCGGCGCGATAGCGGTGCCGCCCCTGATCGTCGCCCAGCAGCACCCCGTGCGTGTTCGGGTGTTTGGTCAGGGCCGCCAGGGCCCGGATCAGGACCGTCTGTCCCTTCCAGCGGGTCAGACGACCGGGCAGCAGCACCAGGGGGGCCGTCGCCGGTACGCCCCAGGCCGCGCGCTGGGCCGCGCTGGCGTCAACGGAGACCCGGGCAGGGTCGAAGGTCTCCACCGCCACCCCACGCGGGATGATGGTCAGCCGTTCCGGCGGCACGGGATAATACTGGCGGAGGTGGTCGGCGATAAAATGGGAGATGGCAATGACGTGATCCCCCCGGGCCATGATGCCGTTATAAGCATGCTTGATGCCCCAGGGGCCCCGGTTGTACGTGCCGTGATAGGTGGTTACCAGGGGGCGGCCGGTGGCCCGGGTGGCCGCGCGGGCGCTGAAGGCCGGTGCCCGGCTGCGGGCGTGGACCAGGGCGATTTGGTGTTCCCGGATCACATCGGCCAGATGATGGGCGTTGCGGCGGATGCGCCAGGGGTGTTTGGTCGCCACGGGCAGGGGGATATGGGTGGCGCCCAGGGCTTCCAGTTCCGGCACCATGCGGCCCCCGGCCGAAACCACCACCGCCCGCCACCCGGCGGCCACCAAACCGGCGGCCACTTCCAGGGTGCCTCGTTCCACGCCGCCGCTGTCCAGGCGGGGCACCACCTGCAATACCGCCCGCCCTTCCGACGGCGCCGGGGGGATGGTAGGGTGCGCGGCATGGGTGGCTCGGGTCATGGTGGGGCACCCCGGCGATTGCAGATGGGACGATTGTAGATGGGACGATAGCAGGTGGCACGATTTCAGGGAGCAGGATACAGAATATGAGCGATAACAAGCCCGACTCCTCCCGGCAAGAGATCATCACGCCTCAGGGGCGGCGTTTGGCCTGTTGTGTCACGCCGGGCGAGACGCCGGGGGTGATGTTTTTCGGCGGCTTCCTGTCGGACGTGACGGGCAGCAAGGCCCAGGCCCTGGCGGCCCATTGCCGGCAGCAGGGACGTGCCTTCGTGCGGTTCGATTACAGCGGCCACGGGGCGTCCGGGGGGCGGTTCGAGGACGGCACCCTGGGCCAGTGGCGGGATGATGCCCTGGCGGTCCTGGATCAGGTCACCACCGGCCCCCAGGTGCTGGTGGGCTCCAGCATGGGGGGATGGCTGATGGTGCTGGCGGCTCTGGCCCGACCGCACCGGGTGGCGGGCCTGCTGGGGATCGCCGCCGCTCCCGACTTTACGGAAACCCTTTTGCGGCCCGGGCTGAGCGACGCCCAGCGCCAGGCCCTGGAGACCCAAGGGTCGGTGGCGATCACCGGCGAGGAAGGCGGTCTGTCCTTTACCCTGACCCGGGCGCTGCTGGATGAGTCCCGGGACCATCTGGTGTTGGGCGGAGGCATGATCCCGATCTCCTGTCCGGTGCGGCTGGTGCAGGGCCAACGGGATGGCTCGGTCCCCTGGGCCACCGCTCTCACCTTGGCGGAACGCCTGATGGCGGAAGATGTGGTGGTGACCCTGATCAAGGACGGCGACCATCGCCTGTCCCGGCCGGCGGACCTGAACCGGCTGGCCCGGGTGCTGGATGGTTTGTTGGTTCGGGTGACGGAGGGCGCCAGCGCATCCCCATGCTGACCGCCGATTTCGATTTTCATCTGCCGCCGGAGCGTATTGCCACCCGGCCGGCAACGCCTCGGGACAGCGCCCGTCTGTTGCATGTGACCGCCACCGGTCTGGCCGATCACGGCGTGCGCGACCTGCCGGCGCTGTTGTCGCCGGGCGATGTGCTGGTGTTCAACGATACCCGGGTGCTGCCGGCCCGTCTGAACGGGCGGCGCGGGGCGGCGCGGGTGTCTGTGACCCTGCTGCGCCGGCTCACCCCTGGTCCAGACGGGGAAGAGGTCTGGCGGGCCCTGGCCAAACCGGCACGCAAGCTGCGGCCTGGTGACCTGTTCGAGGTGGCGGCGGACCTGCACGCCACGGTACGGGCCCGGGAAGAGGACGGCGCGGTGGTCCTGGCCTTCCACCAACAGGGCGCGCCTTTCGCCGCCGCCCTGGAAGCCCACGGCCATATGCCTCTGCCGCCCTACATGGGGCGGGAGGACGACGGCCGGGATCGGGAAGACTATCAGACGGTATTCGCCCGCACCCCCGGCGCCGTGGCCGCGCCCACCGCCGGGCTGCACTTCACGCCCGCGTTGCTGGCGGCGTTGGCGGCACGGTCGGTGCGCACCGCCAGCGTGACTCTGCACGTGGGCGCCGGCACGTTCCTGCCCGTGAAGACGGAGCGGGCCGCCGATCACCCCATCCACAGCGAATGGGGGCAGGTGCCGCCGGAGACGGTGGCGGCCGTGGCCGACACCCGGGCCCGAGGCGGCCGGGTGGTGGCGGTGGGGACCACGGCCCTGCGCCTGCTGGAGACCGCCGCCGACGGCGGGGGCGGCATCGTGCCCTTTCACGGCGATACGGATATTTTTATTTTGCCCGGCTACCGGTTTCAGGTGGTGGACCGGCTGCTGACCAATTTTCACTTGCCCCGGTCCACCCTGTTCATGCTGGTGTGTGCCTTCCGCGGCGTGACCCCCATGCGGGCGGCCTACGCCCATGCCATCGCCGCCGGCTATCGTTTCTATTCCTATGGTGATGCCTGCCTGCTGGAGCGCGGGCCCGTTGACGAAAGGACAGACGCCCCGTGACCGCCTTCTCCTGGGACTGCCTGCACCGGGACGGCCATGCCCGGCGGGGTCGGCTGCACACGGCCCACGGCACGGTGGAAACCCCTGCCTTCATGCCCGTGGGCACCGCCGCCACGGTCAAGGCCATGCTGCCCCAATCGGTGGCCGCCACCGGCGCGGAGATCCTGCTGGGCAACACCTATCACCTGATGCTGCGCCCGGGGGCGGAGCGGGTGGCGGCGCTGGGGGGGGTGCGCGCCTTCATGAACTGGCCGGGGCCGGTGCTTACGGATTCCGGCGGTTTTCAGGTGATGAGCCTCGCCGCCTTACGGACCCTGGACGAAAACGGCGTCACCTTTCGCTCCCACCTGGACGGCAGCCGTCACCACCTGGATCCGGAACGGGCGGTGGCCATCCAGCATCTGCTGGACGCCACCATCACCATGGCCTTTGACGAATGCCCGCGCTATCCCATCGACGAGACAGGGGCGCGGACCTCCATGGAACTGTCCATGCGCTGGGCGGAACGCTCCCGTGCCGCCTGGGTGGCCCGTCCGGGCTATGGCCTGTTCGGCATCGTCCAGGGCAGTGTGTATCCCGAGTTGCGCCAGCGTTCGGCGGCGTGGCTGCAAGACATCGGCTTCGAGGGCTATGCCATCGGCGGGCTCGCGGTGGGGGAAGGGCAGGCGGCCATGCTGGAAACCCTGGCGCACACGGTGCCCGCCCTGCCCGAGGACCAGCCCCGTTATCTCATGGGCGTGGGCAAGCCCACCGATCTGGTGGAAGCGGTGTATCGGGGGGTGGATATGTTTGATTGCGTGCTGCCCACCCGCTCGGGGCGCACGGCCCAGGCCTTTACCGGCCGGGGGTCCGTGAATCTGCGCAACCGCCGTCACCAGGACGACCCCCGGCCCCTGGAAGCCGACTGTGACTGTCCCGCCTGTACCGGTTATAGCCGGGCGTATCTCCATCATCTTTTTCGGGCCCAGGAAATTCTCGGGCCCATGCTGCTCACCTGGCATAATCTGCGCTATTATCAACGGCTGATGGCGGGCCTGCGGGACGCCGTTGCCGCGGGAACCCTGGCGGCCTGGCGGGCGGCCTTTCAGCATGACCAGTCCCGGGGCGACATTGCTCCCCTTGACTGACGGCACCGGTCCATGAGGTGGCGTCGGTGACGTTTGGAATTGGCGCAGCAGGCAGGGGGGCAAGGCGCCGGGGCCGGCGGCGGCCGCACTCATTTGTTGTTGTTTCAGGCAAAACCCCCCAAAAAATTTTTATAGTGATGGCGGATTTCGCTTCAGTTGAAACAAAATTGGTTGGATTTGACGAGGCCTTTTTTCCTACCTCTACTGAAGGCGTGTTGTCGCCAAAAAATCAGCCCCGCTTCGTCAATTTGAACGATGTTTTGACTGTCTATAAATGTTAGCGTTCAACAACTTGGGCGCGTGATTGGCGAGACCAAACCGCCGGTCCGTCGTCGCCAATCGGCGAACATCAAACGAAAGAATTGACTAAGAATAGAGAAGGTGTGGTTGTGCACTTTTCTTTGAGGCATCCTGCTGCCGTGAGTTATGCAGGAACGGGTTTTGTTGTCTGTTGGTGCCTGATGCCACCTATGGAATCAGACCAGGAGGCTGTAAACGATTATGCTTGATGCGGATTTGACCTCCCTGGTGGAGCAGCTTTATGAAGCGGCGGCCGGGTCTCGTGCCTGGCCCATGTCATGGGGGGGCTGGCCACGGTCCTGGCCGTGGATGCCGCCCACTGCGTGACCTACCACCTGAACAGCCGGGGGGAGGGCGGGGAATCGGCTCACCTGGCCGGGGTGATCACAGGCGACGGGGATCCCGCCGCTCCGGGGGGTGACGGCTATGGCCGGGATCCCTTGGCGGCCTGGGCGCTGGGCCGGCCGGAGGGGCTGGTGGTGCCCGATGACACCGACCCCGACCCCGATAACACTTTTTGCGCGCTGGTTCATGATCGGTGGGGGAAAACGCGGCGGGTGGGCCTGCACATTGGTATCAGTGGGGACGCCGCCAGTCTGCTGTGGCTGTACCGGTGTCGGGCACAGCCGGTATTTGATGACCAGGATGGCCTGCGCCTGGGGTGGTTGCACCCTCACCTCCGCACCGCCCTCCGCCTGCGGCATCGCCTGGGGCTGTTGGACCTGGAACGGCAGTGGACCGCTCGCATCCTGGACGGTCTGGATCTGGGGTTGATGATCGTGCAGGGCGACGGGTCCATTCTGCATGCCAACGCCCGGGCCGAAGGATTCCTCCAGCAGGGAAGGGGGCTGGTGCGGGATGGCGACGGCCGCTTGCGGGCCGCCCGTTCCGAAAGCGATACCCGGTTGCAACAGACTCTGACCAGAATCGCCGCCGCCGCCGCCGCGGGGCGGGAGGCCAGGGGCGCCAACGCGGTGACCGTGTGGGACGACCGCATGGCCGACAGCGGTCCCCTGGCGGTCATCGTTCAGCCTCTGGTTCCGGCCGGGGACGCGAGCGGGCCGGTGGTGCTGGTGGCGTTCGCCGTGGCGCCAACGCAGCGTGAGTCCGAAGAGAACTGGCGGATTCTGTGCACGCTCTATCGTCTTACCCCGCGTGAGGCGCGGGTAGCCTGGGCCTTGGCCTATGATGGCCTGAACCTGAACCAGATTTCCCAGCGCGATGGCGTCTCCATCAACACCGTCCGCAGTCACGTGCGCACCATTTTCGCCAAGATGGGGGTGGACAGCCAGCCGGCCCTGGTGCGCATGGTGCTGCGCAGTCCCGCGGGTCTCGTTGTCGCCACCGGAGGGGTGGACGGCTCCCGTTCCTGACTGACGCCCTGATCCCCGCGGATCAGGGCGCCACGGAGTCGCCCGCCGCCGCCCGTTGCAACAGGGCCAGGGTCTCGGCCAGGCCATAGAGCTGGATGAAGGAGCCCATGCGCGGCCCCTGCTCCTGACCCAGCAGGATTTCGTACAGGGCCCGGAACCAGGCTTTCAGGTCGGGAAACACCGGGTGACGTTTGCCTACGGCGTAGACTTCGGCCTGAATGGCTTCCGCATCGGCATCGGCGGGCAGGGCGGTCAGGGCCTGTTCCAAGTCCGCCAGGGCGGCCCGTTCCTCTTCGCTGGCCGGACGGTACTTCTTGAACGGCTTCACGAAATCCCGGTAGTAGGTGATGGCGTAGCCCACCAGCCTGTCCAGGTCCGGCGCCCGATCCGGTGTGGCACCGGGGGCGTAGCGGCTGATGTAGTGCCACAGCACCGCCTTGTCCTCGCTGTGGCAGACGGACGCCAAGTTGAGCAGGATGGAAAAGGACAGAGGCACGGGATCGGCCGGAATCTGCCCGCCGTGAATGTGCCAGGCGGGGTTGTTCAGGCGGTCTTCGGGCGGCTGTTGCGGCGCCTTTTGCCGGTGGGTGAGATAGTCATCCACCGTTTTGGGAATGACATCAAAATAGAGCCGCTTGGCGCGCTTGGGCTGGTGGAACATGTACAGGCCCAGGCTCTCGGGCGGGGCGTAGCGCAACCATTCGTCGATGGTCAGGCCGTTGCCCTTTGACTTGCTGATTTTTTCGCCCTTGTCGTCCAGGAACAGCTCATAAGTCAGGGTCTGGGGGGGGTCGGCCCCCAGGATACGGCAGATGCGGGAGGACAGCTTCACGCTGTCGATCAGGTCCTTGCCCGACATTTCATAATCCACCCCCAGCGCATACCAGCGCAGGGCCCAGTCGGCCTTCCACTGCATTTTGCAATGGCCGCCGGTGACGGGGACTTCGGTCTTGTGGCCGGTTTCCGGATCCTCGTAGACCACGGTGCCGGCGTCGCGGTTCACCTCCAGGATGGGCACCTGCAGCACCTGCCCGGTGCGCGGACACACCGGCAGCACCGGGGCATAGGTGGCGCGGCGCTCGGGCCCCAGGGTGGGCAGCACGACCTCCCGGATTTCGTCGAACACCTCCAGCACCCGCAGCAGGGCGGGGTCGAACAGGCCGCTGCCATAGCATTCGGTGGCGCTGTAGAAGGTGTAGTCGAAGCCGAAGGCATCCAGGAAACCACGGAGCCGGGCGTTGTTGTGGGCGCCAAAGCTGTCGTGGGTGCCAAAGGGGTCGGGAATGGCGGTCAGGGATTTGCCCAGGTGCTCGGCCATCATGTCGCGCTGGGGCACGTTGTCGGGCACCTTGCGCAGGCCGTCCATGTCGTCGGAAAAGGCGACCAGCCGGGTGGGCAGGTCCGAGACCAGTTCAAAGGCGCGGCGCACCCAGGTGGTGCGGGCCACCTCCCCAAAGGTGCCGATATGGGGCAGGCCGGAGGGGCCGTAGCCGGTCTCGAACAGCACATGGCCCTTGGCGGGGGGCGTTTGGCGGGTGCGTTCGGCCAGCAGACGCGCTTCCTGGAGCGGCCAGGCATTGGCGTGATGGGCCAGTTCGCGCAGACGGTCGGTTTCAGGCTGGGTCATGACAAAGGCAGTTCCCGGAAGCAAAAGGAATCAGTGGCAGCGGAACAGGGCGGCGGTGGGGACATCCAGGGCGCATCCCACCCGGGATGTTTCGCCCATAACCTCCAGCCGGCCGCGACATTGTTCCTGCGCCAGCACGCGCAGGCGGGTAAAGGCGGTCCGTTCCTCATCGAAGCACACCTTGATCACGCTGTCCTGGATGGATTCCACAAAGGGCTGGCCAGCGGGGCGTTCCGGCGGTTGTTTCTTGGCGGTGGTGCCGGGCGCGGCACAGCCGGCAAGACCGGCGGCAACCCCGCCGAGGACGACAACAAGGCGCAAGGCTTTCATGACCCTCTCCCGTGAACATCAGACTGCAGTGACCGGGACATGGTTGATAGCGTAAACCATGCCCCCGACGCCAGCCCCCTTGAGACATGGTGTCCTCAGGAAGCGGCCTAGAGCCTATCGCACCCAATCCGGTTCACAGCGTGAACCCGATTGGGCGCGACCCGCTCTAGTCTGCTTCTTCAAAGGCAGCCTGCATTTCCCGCCGGCGTGCGGTTTCCTGGCGATGCATGACCACGCCCGCGATGACGATGGTCACCGTGGCCAGCAGCACCAACAGGGTGGCCAAGGCGTTGATCTTGGGCGAGACCCCCAGCCGGACCTCGGAATAGATCACCATGGGCAGGGTGGAGGACCCGGGGCCAGAGGTGAAGGTGGCGATCACCATATCGTCCAGGGACATGGTGAAGGACAGCAGCCAGCCGGAGATCAGGGCCGGCGCGATCATGGGCAGGGTCACGGTGGTAAACACGGAGAGGGGGCGGGCGCCCAGGTCCAGGGCGGCTTCCTCCACCGAGGTATCCAGGCCGCGCATGCGGGTCTGGACGATCACCGCCACGTAGGCGATGGAGAAGGTGATGTGGGCAATGGTGATGGTGGTCATGCCCCGGCCATCGGGCCAGCCCACCGCATGATCCATGGCCACGAACAGCAACAGCATGGACAGGCCCAGGATCACGTCGGGCATCACCAAGGGGGCCGACAGCAGCCCGGAAAACAGTGTCCGTCCCCGAAAGCGGCCGAACCGCACCATCACCAGACCCGCCAGGGTGCCGACGAGGGTGGCCATGGTGGCGGTCATCACGGCGATGCGCAGACTAATCCACGCCGCCTGCAGGATCTGGTCATCTTCCAGCAGCGCGGCATACCAGCGGGTGGAAAACCCGCCCCAGACGGTGACCAGTTCCGACTTATTGAAGGAGTAAACCACCAGCACCAGGATCGGCAGATACAGAAAGGCGAACCCGAATCCCATCAGCGTGGTAACCAACAGGGGACGCTTGCCCATGGCTCAGATCTCCTGATTCCGCTCCTGGATTTTCTGGAAGAACATGATGGGGATCACCAGAATCACCAGCATGGTCAGCGCCACCGCCGAGGCCGTGGGCCAGTCGTGGTTATTGAAGAATTCCTGCCACAGCACCCGGCCGATCATCAGGGTGTCGGATCCGCCCAGCAGGTCGGGGATCACGAATTCGCCCACCGCCGGGATGAACACCAACAGGCTGCCGGCGATGATGCCGGGCAGGGACAGGGGCAGGGTGACGGTCAGGAAAGCTTTCCACGGCCGGGCCCCCAGGTCGTGCGCGGCCTCCAGCAGGGAATCGTCCAGCTTTTCCAGGGTCGAATACAGCGGCAGCACCATGAACGGCAGGTAGCTGTAGACGATCCCGATATAGACGGCGATGTTGGTGTTCAGGATCACCAGGGGCTGGTCGATGATCCCTAAGCTCATCAGCAGGCCGTTGAGCAGGCCATTGTTCTTCAGGATGCCCATCCAGGCATAGACCCGGATCAGGAAGGAGGTCCAGAAGGGCAAAATCACCAGGAAAAGCAGCAGGTTGCGCTGGGTGCCCGGCGCCCGCGCGATGCCATAGGCCATGGGGTAGCCCACCAGCAGGGTCAGAATGGTGGAAATGCCCGCGATCTTGATGGAAGTCAGGTAGGCATCCAAGTAAAGCGGATCCTGCAACATGTACTGATAGTTGTTGAAGGACAACTTGATTTGCAGGTAGCCCCCCTTCAGCCATGTGACCAGATCGGTGTAGGGGGGAATGCCCAGGCGATAGTCGGCGAAGCTGATCTTAAAGACGATTAGCAGCGGCAGCAGAAAGAACAGCAGCATCCAGCCGAAGGGAATGGCGGTTACCACGCCCCGGCCCAGGCGATTGGCGACGCGGTCCAGTATCTGCCGTGCCCGGGAGTGGGACGGCGCGGGGGAGAGGGGTTCGGCGCTCATGACAGCAGCACCACGCCGGCTTCCTCACCCCAGCTCACCCACACGGTCTGTTCCCAGGTGATTTCGGGCTCGGCATAGCGTTCCAGGTTGGGGGCGGTGGCCCGCAGGCGCTTGCCGCCGGGCAGGCGCACGATATAGCTGGAGACACTGCCGATATAGACAATGTCCTCCACCTTGCCTTCCACCACGTTCTCGTCGCCCAGGTTGGGGGGAGGCTCCTTGTGGATCACCAGTTTTTCCGGTCGGATGCCGTACCACACCCGGGAGCCCTCGTGGCCGGAGAAGCCATAGCCCACATAGACCACGCCGCCGATGTCGGGACTGTCGATGCGGATGTAGCCGGCCTCGTCCTCGATCACCGTGCCTTCCAGCAGGTTGATGGTACCGAAGAACTCGGCCACGAAGCGGTCGTTGGGGTATTCATAGATGGCGTGGGGGGAGCCCATTTGCAGGATGCGGCCGCTGTTCATGACGGCGCAGCGGTCCGACATGGTCATGGCCTCTTCCTGGTCGTGGGTGACCATGATGAAGGTGGTTTTCAGCCGGTCCTGAATGTCCACCAGTTCCAACTGCGTGCGTTCGCGCAGCCGCTTGTCCAGGGCGCCCAGGGGCTCGTCCAGCAGCAGCACGCGAGGATTCCGGGCCAGGCTGCGGGCCAGGGCCACCCGCTGGCGCTGCCCGCCCGACAACTGGTGCGGCTTGCGATGGGCAAAGCGCTCCAGTTCCACCAGGGTGAGCATTTCGTCCACGCGGGCGCGGATTTCCTCCCGGGAGCGTCCCTGCTGGCGCAGGCCGTAGGCAATGTTGGCCTCCACCGTCATGTGCGGGAACAGGGCGTAGGACTGGAACATCATGTTCACCGGCCGGTCATAGGGCGGTGTGGTGGAGATGTCCTTGCCGTCCACCAGGATGCGGCCGCTCGTCGGGGTCTCGAACCCCGCCAGCCAGCGCAGCCGGGTGGATGTGCCGCAGCCGGAGGCGCCCAGCAGCGAAAACAGTTCCCCCTCGTAGATGGTGA
>CAZHRQ010000011.1:0-20044 GCA_964535075.1 uncultured Rhodobacterales bacterium
ACCAGCCGGTCCTTGTTGCCCTTGCCGCGAACCACCAGGGTTTCCGCCTCCGGCCGCACATCGCCATGGTTCAGGGCCAGGGCCTCGCCGATGCGCAGGCCGGCGCCATACAGCAGCGTCAGCAGAGCCCGGTCGCGCAGGCCCACCCAGGCGGGGCCGTCGGTTTCGCTGGCGGCGGCCAGGGCGGCCAGGGCATCCTCGGGCGTCAGGGCCCGGGGCACCGGCGGGGGCGGCGCGCCGGCCCGCACCGTGTACACGGCTTCGTTGTGCACCAGGTCGTGACGGGAGAGATAGCGGAACAGGTTGCGCAGGGTGGACAGGGCCCGGGCCAGGGAGGGCGGGGCCAGTCCCGCCGCGCGGCGGGTGGCGAGAAACCCCCGCACGTCCGCCGGGGTGAGGGCGGCCAGGGTGGCCAGGCCCGGCGTTTCGCCGGTGTGCTGCGTCAGGAAGTGCAGAAAGGCGGCCAGATCACGATCATAGTTGCTGCGGGTGTGGGCGGAGACGGCCCGCTCGTTGGTCAACCACCGCTGCCATGCCGTTACCGCCGCCCGCAGGTCGTCGCCCAGGGTCAGCGCCTCCAGGGTCAGACCAGCCATCGTTGCAGGGTCAGACTCGCCACCCGGGCCAGGAACCACAGCAGTTCGGTGGCGTCGTCGGGGTGGAAGGTGCCCACGTGCCGCGAGCCCAGGGCCAGCAGGGCCGGCGGTTGTCCCGGGCCCAGGCCCAGGCGTGCCAGGGCGTCGGAACGCACCACGTCCCCGCGGTCGCCATAGACGCCCGGGGCGGCGTCGGCCTGTTCCCGCAGGCGGATGTCGTTGCCGGCGCCCAGCAGGGCGTCCACCTCCCCCGGCGGCAACAGGGTCAGGCCGCTGTCGCGTAAGGTCTCGGGCAGGGCTTCGTTCACCTCCAACCCCACCGTCGCCACGTCCAGGCCCAGCAGCGCCGGCAGGTCCTCGGCGGTGGTGTGGGCCAGGGTGGCCGGGTCGGGGCAGGCGATCATCGCCAGCACCGCCGCGTGGGTCTGGCTCTGGGTGGTCATGTTGTTGCGGGACAGGTTGATGAGATGCCGGGCCGTGCCGCGCAGGGTCTCGATTTCGTTGCGCAGGCGGTCGATGAGAAAGCGCTGCATGTCCACCACGGCGCCGTTCTCGTCCCGGGGCAGGATGGCATCCAGCAAGCCCGGGGTACGGATCAGCACGTCGGGATTCTGTTGCAGGAACTGCACCAGTTCCGCAGCCTCGGGCGCGAACTGGTCGCCCCGCAACATGGCCCGCAGCCGGGCGGTGTTCTCGGCGGATTCGGCGGTGCTTTCGGCGGTCTCGGGGGTCTGATCGTCTTGGGTCATGCCATCCGTGCCGGAAGAGGATGTGAGGGCGGAGAGACCCCGCGGATTGCACGGGGTCTCCCGAATGATCAAAGTTGATCGGCGATGGACTGGCCGGTCTTTTCCCAGTCGGCTATGAAGGCGGCGATGCCGCTGTCGGTCAGGGGGTGCTTGAACATCTGCCAGATCACCTTGCTGGGGCAGGTGACCACGTGGGCGCCGACCAGGGCGGCTTCCACCACGTGCTCCACGCTGCGCACGGAGGCCACCAGCACCTCGGTTTCCAGGGTGGGGTAGTTGTCGAAGATGGTGACGATGTCCTCGATCAGGTCCATGCCTCGGGTGGCCACGTCGTCCAGCCGGCCCACGAAGGGCGAGACGAAGGTGGCGCCGGCCTTGGCCGCCAGCAGCGCCTGGGCGGGGGAGAAGCACAGGGTCACGTTGACCATCTGGCCTTCCTGGCGCAGGATCTTGCAGGTCTTGAGGCCGGCCGGGGTCAGGGGCACCTTCACCGCGATCTTGGGGCTGACCTTGGCGATGGTGCGGCCTTCCTCCAGCATGGGTTCGAACTCGGTGGCCGCCACTTCCACGCTGATGGGGCCGTCCACCACATTCAAGATGTCTTCCACCACGTCGTGCAGGGCACGACCGGTCCGGGACACCAGGGTCGGGTTGGTGGTCACGCCATCCAGCAGGCCCGCCTGGGCCAGTTCACGGATTTCATCGATGTCGGCGGTATCAGCAAAAAATTTCATGGCCCCCTTGTCCTTTCCACCAGTGAGCATGTGGGTCCGGGTCGGCCCCCTGGCCGTCCGGATGAATCCGCGGCGGGTTGGCCCCGGCCGGGGCGGCGGGCGGGCTCCGGATCCCCTGGGAGTCCTCCTGCGCGTGGCGCAGTCTAGACCATGACCCCGGCCAAGGAAAGCATCGACGTGGAAGGGAGTTATGCCCCCGGCAGCCGCGTGGCGGTGCTGCTGCCGCTGCCGCTGGCGGGGCCGTACGACTACCGGGCCGAGGCCGTGCTCCGGCCCGGGATGGTGGTGCGGGTGCCCCTGGGCGGGCGGCGGCTGGCCGGCGTGGTGTGGGGTCCCGGCACGGGCGGGGTGGACGAGTCCCGGTTGAAGCCGGTGGGGGAGGCGTTACCGGTGCCGCCCCTGCCGGCGCCGCTGCGTCGTTTTATCGCCTGGGTGGCCCGCTATACCCTGACGCCGCCGGGGGCGGTGCTGCGCTTGTGTCTGAGTGTTCCGGCGGCCCTGGAATCGCCAAAGCCGGCCACGGTGCTGATGCCGGTGGACCCGCTTCCTCCGGCCCTGCGCCAAACCCCGGCCCGGCAACGGGTGCTGGCGGCGGCGACGGAGACCCCCGGGGCGGCGGCGGATCTGGCCCGGACGGCGGGCGTCTCCGCCGGCGTGGTGCGGGGACTGGTGCAGGCCGGCGCCCTGGCGGCCCGCCCGGCGTCACGGCGCGAGGCCGGCCCCGATCCTCACCATCCGGGACCCACCTTGTCGTCCGATCAGGCGGCCGCCGCGGCACCGTTGGCGGCCGCCACCACGGCCGGCGGTTTTCAGGTGTTCTTGCTGGACGGCGTTACGGGCTCGGGCAAGACGGAGGTCTATTTCGCGGCGGTGGCGGCGGCGCTGACGGCCGGACGCCAGGCCCTGGTGCTGGTGCCGGAAATCGCGCTCACCGCCCAGTGGTTGCACCGGTTCGAGGCCCGTTTCGGTGCGCCGCCCGCCCTGTGGCACTCGGAGCTGGGACCGGCCCGGCGTCGCGACACCTGGCGGGCCGTGGCGGAGGGGCGGGCGCCGGTGGTGGTGGGGGCGCGCTCGGCCCTGTTTCTGCCGTTTCCCGCCTTGGGCGTCCTCGTGGTGGACGAGGAACACGATCCCGCCTTCAAACAGGAAGACGGGGTGCTGTATCACGCCCGCGACATGGCGGTGGTGCGGGGGCGGGAGGAAGAGGTGCCGGTGGTGCTGGTCTCCGCCACCCCTGCGTTGGAGACCGTGATTAACGCCGACCAGGGCCGATACCAGCGCCTGCATCTGCCTCACCGCCACGGCGGGGCCGCCTTGCCGCCGGTGACCCTGGTGGACCTGCGCGCCAGCCCGCCTCAGCCTCCCGCCACCGGCCATCGGGGCTGGCTGGCGCCGCCGCTGGTGAGGGCCTTGGAGGCCACCCTGGCCGAGGGGCATCAGGCCATGTTGTTCCTCAACCGGCGCGGCTACGCCCCCCTGACCCTGTGTCGGGCCTGCGGCCATCGTCTGCAATGTCCCCACTGTTCGGCGTGGCTGGTGGAGCACCGCCGCCAGCCCCGCCTGCTGTGCCATCACTGTGGTCTGACCCAGCCCCGCCCCGAGGTCTGTCCCGCCTGCGGGGCCGCCGACACCCTGGTGGGGTGCGGCCCCGGCGTCGAACGGTTGGCGGAGGAAGTGGCGTTGCGGTTTCCCCAGGCCCGCCTGCGGCAGATGACCTCCGACACGGTGGCGGGGCCGGCGGCGGCGGCCGAGCTGGTGACGGCGGTGAGCGACGGGGCGGTGGATATCCTGGTGGGCACCCAGATGATGGCCAAGGGCCACCACTTTCCCGCCCTGACCCTGGTGGGGGTGGTGGATGCCGATGCCGGGCTGGCCGGGGCCGATCCCAGGGCCGGTGAGCGCACCTTCCAGATGCTCACCCAGGTGGCGGGACGGGCGGGGCGGGGGGCCGCGCCCGGCCGGGTGCTGTTGCAGACGTGGCAGCCGGACTCGCCCCTGATGACCGCCCTGGCCGCCGGGGATCGGGACGGCTTCCTGGCGGCGGAAGCCGCGGATCGTCAGGCCTTCGGCCTTCCGCCGTTCGGTCGGTTGTTGGCGCTGGTGGTGTCGGGGGCCGATGCCGCGGCCGTGCAAGAGGCCGCCACCGCCCTGGCCCGCACCGCCCCGGCGATTCCCGGCGGGGCGGTGCTGGGGCCCGCGCCGGCCCCGTTGGCGGTGCTGCGGGGGCGGCACCGGGTCCGTTTTCTGGTGCGAGCGCCGAAAGACTGCAACCTCCAGTCCATTGTGCGGCCGTGGCTGATGGCGCAAAACCCCGCACACGGGGTGCGCATTCAGGTGGATGTGGACCCGAGGAGCTTTTTGTGAGCACTGTCTGTTCCGCCGGGAGCCGGTGGCTGTCGGTGGAATGCACGCCCGGGGGCCGGGTTGCAACACCCCCCCCGAGTGTGCTAGAGAACCCACGCCTTTTATCCAGGCATGGACACGGTCGGCCGATTTTTCAGGCAGACCAGAAGGTTAACACAGCCCCGGGGAACAACATGGGCCCGGGCACGGAACGGGGTGTGTGACAAGTGGCTTCCGACGCAACAGGGGTCTCCGCCATCGCCGAGCGGTACGCGGACGCACTGTACGACCTGGCCGAAGAGGGCCAGGCACTGGATGCGGTGGGCGAGGACCTGAAGAGTCTCAAGGCGCTCATTGCCGAGAGCGACGATCTGCGCAAGGTCATCCGCAGCCCGGTGCTGCCGCGGGCCGAGCAGGCCAAGGGTCTGACCAGCGTCCTGGAAAAGGCCGGGGCCCATGAATTGACCACCAAGTTCGTGGGCATGGTGGCGTCTAAGCGCCGCCTGTTCGTGCTGCCCGCGATGATTGATGCCTATGTCAACCGGCTGGCTGCCGCCCGCGGCGAGTCCGCGGCCGAGGTGACCACCGCCAAGCCCCTCACCGAGAAGCAGCGCGCCGCCCTGGGTGACGCTCTGAAGCGGGTGATGGGGAACGATGTGACCGTCCACGAAACGGTGGATCCGAGCCTGCTCGGGGGTCTGGTGGTTCGGGTCGGCTCGCGGCTGATCGACAGCTCGCTTCGCACCAAACTGCAGTCTCTCAAGCTCGCCATGAAAGGGGTTGGGTGATGGAAATCCGCGCCGCGGAAATCTCCGCTATTCTCAAGGACCAGATCGCGAACTTCGGCACCGACACCGAGGTTGCTGACGTAGGAACCGTGCTGGCGGTGGGGGACGGCATCGCCCGTATCCACGGCCTGGATAACGTGCAGGCTGGGGAGATGGTTGAATTCCCTGGCGGCATCCGTGGCATGGCGCTCAACCTGGAACACGACAACGTCGGTGTGGTGATCTTCGGTGATGACCGCAACATCGGCGAAGGCGACACCGTCAAGCGGACCGGTGAGATCGTGCGTGTGCCCGTGGGCAAGGAACTGCTCGGGCGCGTCGTGGACGGTCTGGGCAACCCCATCGACGGCAAGGGGCCCATCAACACCAGCGAATTCAGCACCGCCGACGTGAAGGCCCCGGGCATCATCCCCCGGAAGTCCGTGCATGAGCCCATGCAGACCGGCATCAAGGCCGTGGACAGCCTGATCCCCGTGGGTCGGGGCCAGCGGGAGCTGATCATCGGCGACCGTCAGACCGGCAAGACCGCCGTGATCGTGGACACCATCATCAATCAGAAGGATGCCCACCAGCGCGACGACGAGGAAAAGAAGCTCTATTGCATCTATGTGGCCGTGGGTCAGAAGCGCTCCACCGTGGCGCAGATCGTGAAGACCCTGGAAGAAAACGGCGCCATGGAATATTCCATCGTCGTGGCCGCGACCGCCTCTGAATCCGCTCCGCTGCAATTCCTGGCCCCCTATGCGGCCTGTGCCATGGGCGAGTACTTCCGCGATAACGGCATGCACGCCCTGGTGTGCTATGACGACCTGTCCAAGCAGGCGGTGGCCTATCGCCAGATGTCCCTGCTGCTGCGCCGCCCGCCGGGCCGCGAAGCCTTCCCCGGCGACGTGTTCTTCCTGCACTCCCGTCTGCTGGAGCGGGCCGCGAAGCTGAACGACGATCACGGCGGCGGCTCCCTGACCGCCCTGCCGGTGGTGGAAACCCAGGCGAACGACGTGTCGGCCTACATTCCCACCAACGTGATCTCCATCACCGACGGCCAGATCTTCCTGGAAACGGACCTGTTCAACAAGGGCATCCGCCCGGCGGTGAACGTGGGCATCTCCGTGTCCCGGGTGGGTTCCGCAGCGCAGATCAAGGCCATGAAACAGGTGGCCGGCAAGATCAAGCTGGAACTGGCCCAATATCGGGAAATGGCGGCTTTCGCCCAGTTCGCGTCCGACCTGGACGCGTCTACCCAGAAGCTGCTGGCGCGGGGTGAGCGTCTCACCGAGCTGCTGAAGCAGCCCCAGTTCTCCCCATGGTGGTGGAAGAACAGGTGGCCGCCATCTTCGCCGGTGTGCGGGGCTATCTGGACCACGTGAAGCCGGCGGACGTGATCCGCTTCCAGGACGCGGCGCTGGCGGACCTGCGGGCCAAGCACCAGGATCTCCTGGACAAGATCCGCACGGACGCCAAACTCACCGACGAAACCGATAAGGCCCTGGGCGACTTCTACGAGCAGTTCGCCAAGACCTTCGCCTAAGGGGCGGGGGCCGGAACGACAGGCGGAATGAACGATGCCGAGTCTCAAGGAACTCAAGGGCCGCATCAATAGCGTCAAATCGACGCAGAAAATCACCTCCGCCATGAAGATGGTGGCGGCCTCCAAGCTGAAAAAAGCGCAAGAGGCCGCCGAATCCGCCCGTCCCTACGCGGAACGGATGGAACGCATGCTGGGTGCCCTGGCCTCCTCCGTGGAGGGGACGGCCGGGGCCCCGCCGCTGCTGGCCGGTACCGGCAGCGATCATGTGCATCTTCTGGTGGTGATGACTTCTGATCGTGGCCTGTGTGGTGGCTTCAACGCCAACATTATCCGTGAAACCCGCCGGGCGGTGGCCGAGCTGCAGCAGGCGGGCAAGGTGGTCAAGATCCTGTGCGTGGGGCGCAAGGGCCGCGATGTGCTCAAGCGTGACCTGGGCTCCCTCATGGTGGCGGACTACGAAGGGTTCGGCCGTCGTGGCGGCGTCTCCTTCGACGAGGCCACCACCGTGGCGGACAAGATCCGGGACATGTTCGAACACAATGAGTTCGATGTCTGCACCATCCTCTACAACCGGTTCCGGTCGGCCATTACCCAGGTGGTCACGCAGCAGCAGATCATCCCCTTCCCGGTGCCGGAGCGGGTGAAGGCCGAGGAATCCACCCACGCGGTGGCCCAGGTGCGGGCCCTGTACGAGTTCGAGCCGTCGGAAGAAGGCATCCTGCACGAGCTTCTTCCGCGCAACGTGTCCACCCAGGTGTTCCGTGCCCTGCTGGAAAGCTCCGCCTCCGAGCATGGCGCTCGGATGACGGCCATGGACAACGCCACGCGCAACGCCGGTGACATGATCAAGTCGCTGACTCTGCGCTACAACCGGACCCGTCAGGCCAATATCACCAAGGAACTCATCGAGATCATCTCGGGCGCCGAGGCGCTTTGATCACATCGACAGGAGAGGTTAGGAGCAGGCCATGAGCAAAAACAACGTCGGCCGCGTTTCCCAGATCATGGGTGCCGTCGTGGACGTGCGCTTTGAAGGCGACCTGCCGGCCATCATGAACGCGCTCGAGACGGACAACCACGGCAAGCGGGTGGTGCTGGAAGTGGCCCAGCACCTGGGTGAAGGCGAGGTGCGGACCATCGCCATGGACGGCACCGACGGCATGGTGCGCGGTCAGGAAGTGCGCGATTCCGGCGAAGCGATTTCCGTGCCGGTGGGGCCGGAAACCCTGGGCCGTATCCTGAACGTGGTGGGCGAGCCCATCGACGAGCGGGGCCCGGTGAACGCCAAGACCACCCTGCCCATTCACCGCGAGGCCCCGACCTTCGTGGACCAGTCCACGGAAACCGAGATCCTGGAAACCGGCATCAAGGTCGTCGACCTGCTGGAGCCCTATCCCAAGGGCGGGAAGATCGGTCTGTTCGGTGGCGCCGGTGTGGGCAAGACCGTGCTGATCATGGAACTGATCAACAACATCGCCAAGGGCCACGGCGGCTACTCCGTGTTCGCCGGGGTGGGGGAACGGACCCGGGAAGGGAACGACCTCTACCATGAGATGATGGACTCGGGCGTGATCACGCCCGATGGCGACTCCAAGGCGGCCCTGGTGTACGGCCAGATGAACGAACCCCCGGGGGCCCGGGCCCGCGTGGGCCTGACCGGCCTGACCCTGGCGGAATATTTCCGCGACCAGGAAGGCCAGGACGTGCTGTTCTTCGTGGACAACATCTTCCGCTTTACCCAGGCCGGGGCCGAGGTGTCGGCGCTGCTGGGCCGTATTCCCTCGGCCGTGGGGTATCAGCCCACCCTGGCCACCGACATGGGCGCCCTGCAGGAGCGGATCACCTCCACCAACAAGGGCTCCATCACCTCGGTGCAGGCCGTGTACGTGCCCGCTGACGACCTCACCGACCCGGCGCCCGCCACTTCCTTCGCCCACCTTGACGCCACCACGGTGCTGTCCCGCTCCATCGCCGAGCTGGGCATCTACCCGGCGGTGGACCCCCTCGACTCCTCCTCGCGGGTGCTGGACGCCCGGGTGGTGGGTCAGGAACACTATGACACCGCCCGCGAGGTGCAGCGCATCCTGCAGACCTACAAGAACCTGCAGGACATCATCGCCATCCTGGGCATGGACGAGTTGTCCGAAGAGGACAAGATGACCGTGGCCCGCGCCCGCAAGATCCAGCGCTTCCTCTCCCAGCCGTTCCACGTGGCCGAGGTGTTCACCGGCTTCCCGGGCGTGTACGTGAAGCTCGAAGACACCATCAAGGGCTTCAAGGCCATCTGCGACGGGGAATACGATCACCTGCCGGAGAACGCCTTCTACATGGTGGCCACCATCGAGGACGCGGTGGAAAAGGCCAAGAAGATGGCGGCGGAAGCCGCCTGATCGGCTCCAAGCCTCCCGGGGCGGCAGCGTCGCCCCGGGGTTCCGGGGGCTCACCGGCCCCCACAGGGGAGCGGCTTGCGCTCCAGGGATGACCAGCACGGGACCCTTGACCCATGGCAACGAAGGTGGAACTGGAACTGGTCACGCCGGAACAACTGCTGCTTTCCGCCCAGGCGGACATGGTGGTGGTGCCGGGCGGTGAAGGGGATTTCGGCGTGTTGCCCGAGCATGCGCCGATGATCGCCACCGTGCGGCCCGGTGTGGTGGACATCTACGACAACAATCAGATCACCGACCGCATCTTCATCGCCGGCGGCTTCGCCGAGGTGACCGAGGAACGGTGCACCCTTCTGGCTGAGGAAGCCATCCGGGTGAACGACATCGACGCCACCAAGGCCCAGGAGGCGCTGGAAGACGCCCAGGCCAAGGTGGAGGCCGCCGACACCGACATGGACCGGCGCATCGCCGCCGAGGCCCTGCGGGTGGCGGAGGCCATGAACGCGGTGGTGCGGCACGGGTAAAAACCCACAGACTTCCTACTGTGGTCATGAAAGCCCCCCGGCGCTATGCTGGGGGGCTTTCTGGCATTCGGGACCGGATTCTCCATCGAGGACGTGATGAACCCTGATCTTGTGCGCAAGTACGACCTGCGGGTGCCGCGCTACACCAGCTATCCCACCGCCCCCCATTTTCATCCCGGGGTGGACGGCGCCACCTACCACGGCTGGCTTACCGAACTGGACCCTGGTCAGCGGCTGTCCCTCTACCTGCATGTGCCTTTCTGCGCCGAGATGTGCTGGTTCTGCGGTTGCCTCACCAAGATCACCAAGCGGTACGCGCCCATTGCTGCCTTTGTGGACGACCTGCTGGGGGAAATCGACCGGGTGGCCGACGCCCTGCCCGGACGCTTGGCCGTGGGCCATGTCCACTGGGGGGGCGGCAGCCCCACCGCCCTGTCCTCCGAGGATTTTGAGCGGGTGGTGACCCGGTTGCAGGCGCGATTCGCGTTCCAGCCGGGCCTGGAGCACGCGGTGGAACTGGACCCCCGCACCGCTGACCAGACCTATATCGAGACCCTGGCCCGCTGCGGCGTCACCCGGGCCTCCATCGGCGTGCAGGACTTCGATCCCGAGGTGCAGGCGGTGGTGAACCGTCGCCAGCCAGCGGCGGTGACCGAACAGGTGGTGGCCTGGCTGCGCGCCGCCGGCGTGCCGGAAATCAACATCGACCTCATGTACGGCCTGCCCCGGCAGACGGTGCCCGGGGTGGAACGCACCGTGGACCACGCCCTTTCCCTGACCCCCCGGCGCATCGCCCTGTTCGGCTATGCCCACGTGCCCTGGATGAAGAAGCACCAGCGCCTGTTGCCCGAGGACGAACTGCCCGATGCCGATACCCGCTGGGCCCAGTATCTGGCCGCTGAACGCCGCTTGACCGACGCCGGCTTCACCGCCATCGGCCTGGATCACTACGCGGCCCCGGGGGACGCCATGGCCGACGCGCTGCACGAGGGACGGCTGCATCGCAATTTTCAGGGCTACACCACCGATGCCGAACCGGTGCTGCTGGGCTTCGGCACCTCGGCCATCGGCGTGCTGCCCCAGGGGTATGTGCAGAACCACCACCACACCCACCAGTGGCGCGATGCCCTGCGGGCCGGTGGCCTGCCCACGGCCCGGGGCATTGCCGTCAGCGCCGAGGACCGCTTCCGCCGGGCCATCATCGAACAGGTGATGTGTCACATGACCGTGGACCTGGCGGCCGTGGCCACCGCGCATGGCCGGGCGGTGGAGGACCTGACCCCCGAGGTGGAGTCGTTGGCGCCGCTGGAGGCCGATGGCGTGATGGTGCGCGACGGCTGGCGCCTGACGGTCACCGAGGACGGCCGCGCCCTGGTCCGGCTGGTGGCGGCGGCGTTCGACCAGTATTTGCAGGAAGGGGAACAGCGCCACTCGCGGGCGGTGTGACGGCCCGGAAAACAACGCCGGCCGCCGCCGTTTCCCTGACCTGGCCGCGATCCGGGGCATTCCTGGATCAAAAAAAGGGGCCGTGGCGAACCACGGCCCAAGTTCAGGGAGGAAACGTCCGGAAACCAGACGGCAACCCACCCCTTCGTCGCCGGCACCGACCCGCAGGCCGTGCCCCGCGCCGGGTGCGACCGTCCGCGGCCCCACCCCGAAGAGGCGTTTTGCAGTGCGGAATATGCCGCAGGGACGGGCGGCAACGCAAGTGACAATTTTGTCGTGGTTGCCCCGGGCGCCCTGGCTGGGTAAACAGGGCTGTTGGCCCCCCTGTTCTCTCTGACCCGGAGCCCCGGCCGTGAAACTCTCCGACGTGGACATCCGCTACGCCCTGGCGGAAGGGCGCATTGCCATCGACCCGCCGCCACAGGAAGACGCCATCGGCGCCATGTCGGTGGATCTGACCCTGGACCGGCAGTTCCGGGCCTTCACGCCGGGGCGGGCGGCCTTCGTGGATCTGGCCCCCCCCGACGATCAACCGGCCGCCGACATTGACGCCCTGATGAGCGAGAGCGTGGCCGACGCAACCACCCCCTTTTTTCTCCACCCGGGGGAGTTCGCCCTGGGCATCACGGTGCAGAAGGTGACCCTGCCCGACGACGTGGCCGGACGTCTGGATGGCCGCAGCAGCTTGGCGCGCCTGGGACTGATGGTTCACGCCACCGCCCACACCATTGATCCGGGCTGGAGCGGCCGCATCACCCTGGAGTTCTTCAACGCCGGCCGCCTGCCCTTGGCCATGCGCCCCGGCATGCGCATCTGTGCCCTCAGTTTCGAGACCCTGCTCAGCCCCACCTCCAAGCCCTATCACCAGCAGCCCCGGGCCAAGTACAAACAGCAGGAAGCCCCCTTCCCCAGCCGCTTGTGGAAGGACAAGGCCGAATGAGTGGGCCGCCGGTGGTTTGGCTGGCCTCCTATCCCCGTTCGGGCAACACCTGGGTGCGATTCCTGCTGGCCAACCTGATGGACACGCCGGTGACCAATTCGGCGGCCATGGCCCAACGGGTGCCGGACCTGCACCGGGGCTGGCCGACCCTGGATCCGGCGCAACCCTTCGCCTGCATCAAGACCCACTATCGGCCCGACCGTCTGAGCACCGCTCCCATGCTGACCGGGCGCCCCCTGACCCAGGGGGGCGCCATCCTGCTGGTGCGCCATCCGGTGCCGGTGATGGCGTCCAACCTGCGCTATTTCCTGGCCCGGGTGGTCCTGGCGCCGGACGGGCCCACCCGGGCCGAGCAGACGGCGGCCTTCATCAGTCACTGGACGGCCGAGGGTGGTTTCCGGCCGTGGACGGAGCAGGGGTTCGGCACCTGGGCCGACCACGTGGCCACCTGGCGACAGCAGGCGGCGCACCTGCCGGTGATGATGCTGCGTTACGAGGATTTGCAGGCCGATCCGGAACGGGAAGTCACCCGGCTGGCGCACTTCCTGGGCCTGCCCGATTCCCGGGTGGCCGCGGCCATCGCCCACAGCGATTTCGAGACCCTGCAGCGCCTGGAGGACCAGGAGCGGCAGGCGGGGGTGCCGGGCATCCTGGGGCAGCGGGCCGGCCGGTTCGTGGATTGCGCCGGGGCCGGCGCCACGGAACGCTTTGCCCCCGAAACCCTGCGCGCCCTGTGGCAGCACGTCGGCCCCACCGCCGAGGCCCTGGGCTATCACTGCCCGGTTTGAGGACCCATTCCAGCGCCGATCCTGGTCCATCGGCGCGACCTGTTTGATGAAGAGCGGAGGACGATCCGCTCTGGCGCGGGAGGTGCCGGAATGACGCTTCCACCGGTGGTCTGGCTGGCGTCCTATCCTCGCTCGGGCAACACCTGGGTGCGGTTTCTTCTGGCCAATCTGCTGGCCGGGCCCATCGCCCATTCGGCGGAGATGGAACAGCACGTGCCCGATCTGCACTGGACGGTGCCGGAGATCGACCCCGGCGCGCCGTTCGTCTGCATCAAGACCCACCACCTGCCCGACGTGGTCGCCGACTCCCCCCATTTGCGGGGCCGCCCGGTGGTGTCGGCGGGGATCATCCTGCTGGTGCGCCATCCGGTGCCGGTGATGGCCTCCGACCTGCGCTATTTCCTGGAACGGGTGCGGTTCGACCCCGCCCATTCCAGCCGCGAGGCGCAGGCGGAGGCGTTTGTCAGCCACTGGGTGGCCAACGGCGGCTATCACCACTGGCAGCAACTGGGTTTCGGCACCTGGCCGCAACACGGGGCGGCGTGGCGGCAGCAGGCGGCCCGGGTGCCGCTGATGCTGTTGCGCTACGAGGACCTGAAGGCCGATCCCGAACGGGAAACCGCCCGCCTAGCCACCTTTCTGGGCCTGGACCCCGCCCGCGTCCCCCAGGCCGTGGCCCACAGCAGCTTCGCCACCCTGCGCCGGCTGGAGGAGGCGGAACGAGCCGCCGGCGCGGCAAGCTGCTTCGGCCGGGGAGAAGGCCGGTTCGTGGACCGGGCCGGAGAAGGCGCCGTGGAACAGTTCGCCCCCGAAACCCTGCGCGCCCTGTGGCAGACGGTGGGGCCGGTGGCGGAACCCCTGGGGTACCACTGCCCCGTCTAGAGCGGATCGCACCCGATCAGGGTCACGATGTGACCCTGATCGGATGCGTGAATCCGCTCTAAGTCAAATAGATAGAGCCGATTCACGCGGTCAATGGGACCCGAGAATGGGTTCCCATTGACCGCGATAGGCTCTAGCTTGCCGTGCTTGTCCCGCCCGCGCTGAAGTGCTACCCCGGTGACCGAGTCCGGCTTTGCAGGAGGGAGGTCCCCTCATGATCCCGCCCATAGGTCGCGCCCTGATCCTGGCGTTACCGGGAATTCTGGTCCTGGTCGCACCGGCGGGGGCCGATTCCCTGGCGCCGGCCCGCGCATGCCTTGCCGCCGCCGCCCAGGCGGAACGCACCTATCACATCCCCCGCGCCACCCTGCAGGGCATTGCCATCGTGGAAACCGGCCGCCGGCTGACCCAGCGCCGGGAACGCTATCCCTGGCCCTGGACCATCAACGTCAACGGCCACGGGCATTATTATAAGAGTAAGGACGAGGCGGTGGCCGCCGCCGAGCGCTTCATCGCCAACGGCGACACCAGCCTGGACATCGGGTGCCTGCAGGTGAACTGGCGCTACCACGGCCAGGGCTTCGAGTCGCTGGCCGCCGCCTTCGACCCCGTCACCAATGCCACCTACGCCGCCCGCTTTCTCAAGCGATTGTTCCGGCGCAACCGAAACTGGCAGGCCGCCATCGCCCAGTACCACTCGGCCGACACCACCCGGGGCCTGCCCTACAAGCGGCGGGTGCAGCAGGGCATCCTGGAGGCCCGGCGCATCCGGCACCGGGGCGGCTGATCCCTCTCCCCCAAGATCATGGCAACAACAACAAGGAGCCTCTTCCCCATGGATCAGGAACGGCAGATCATCGAATCGGCGTTCGAGGACCGGGATGCCCTGACCCCCGAAACCACCGGCCCGGTGCGGGACGCGGTGGACGCCACCCTGGACGCGCTCGATGCCGGCCGTCTGCGGGTGGCGGAAAAGGTGGACGGGACCTGGGTGGTGAACCAGTGGGCCAAGAAGGCGGTGCTGTTGTCCTTCCGCCTGAACGCCATGACCTCCATCAGCGGCGGCCCTGGCGGGGCCTCCTGGTATGACAAAGTGCCCTCCAAGTTCGCCGGCTGGGACAGCGCCCGTTTCGCCGAGGCCGGGTTCCGCGCCGTGCCCAGCTGCGTAGTGCGTCGTTCCGCCTACATCGCGCCGGGCGTGGTGCTGATGCCGTCCTTCGTCAACCTGGGGGCCTATGTGGACAGCGGCACCATGGTGGACACCTGGGCCACCGTGGGCTCCTGTGCCCAGATCGGCAAGAACGTGCACCTGTCGGGCGGCGCCGGCATCGGCGGCGTGCTGGAGCCGTTGCAGGCGGGCCCCGTGATCCTGGAAGACAACGTGTTCATCGGCGCCCGGGCGGAAGTGGCCGAAGGCGTGATCGTGGAGGAAGGTGCCGTGCTGAGCATGGGGGTCTACATCGGCGCCTCCACCAAGATCGTGGACCGGGAAACGGGCGAGGTGTACCAGGGCCGGGTGCCGGCCTATTCGGTGGTGGTGCCGGGCACCCTGCCGGGCAAACCGCTGCCCGATGGCACCCCCGGGCCCGGGCTGTACTGCGCGGTGATCGTGAAAAAGGTGGACGAGCGCACCCGCGCCAAGGTCTCCATCAACGAGCTGCTGCGGAACTGATCATGGCCCCGCTCACCGATCCCCTCCCGCTGCTCCAAGACCTGATTCGCTGTCCCAGCATCACCCCCGCCGACGCGGGGGCCCTGGACGTGCTGCAAACGGCGTTGACGGCCTTGGGCTTCCACTGCCAGCGCCTGCCCTTTGGCACGGTGGACAACCTCTATGCCCGGCGGGGCACGGCGGGACCCCACCTGTGTTTCGCCGGGCACACCGACGTGGTGCCTTCGGGGCCGGAGGACGCCTGGCGGTATCCCCCCTTCGCCGCCACGGTGGCGGAGGACGCGGTATGGGGGCGGGGGGCGGCGGACATGAAGGGGGGCATCGCCGCCTTCGTGGCCGCCGTGGCCCGGGAAATGCCGGCGCAGGGCACGGTCAGCCTGCTCATCACCGGCGACGAGGAAGGCCCGGCGATCAACGGCACGGTGAAGGTGCTGGAATGGATGCGGGCCCAGGGGGAACAGCCCGACTGGTGCGTGGTGGGGGAACCCAGTTGCCACACGGCGGTGGGCGATACCATCAAGATCGGCCGGCGCGGCAGCCTCAACGGTCATCTGGTGGTAACCGGCCGCCAGGGGCATTCGGCCTATCCCCATCTGGCGGACAATCCCTTGCCCCGCCTGTGCCGCATGCTCACGGCCCTGACGGAAACGCCCCTGGACCAGGGCAGCGCCCATTTCCAGGCCTCCACCCTGGCCCTGACCTCCATCGACGTGGGCAACCCGGCCACCAACGTCACCCCGGCCCGGGGCGAGGCCCGGTTCAACATCCGCTTCAACGACCACCACGACGCCGCAGGCATCGTGGCGTGGTTGCGGCAAAGGCTGGGCGAGGAGGAATATCATCTGGAAACCGAGTGTTCCGGGGACTCCTTCCTGACGCCGCCGGGCCCCCTCTCGGATGCCCTGGGCGCGGCCGTGACGGCGGTCACCGGCCGAACGGCGGCCCTGGACACGGGGGGCGGCACCTCCGACGCCCGCTTCATCAAGGACCTGTGCCCCGTGGCCGAATTCGGGGTGTTGAACCGCACCATCCACCGCACCGACGAGCACGTGCCGCTGGCGGACCTGGAGACCCTGACCCGGGTCTACGCGGGCACCCTGCGCCGCCTGCTGGGGGAGGGGCCCCCGTGCTGACCCAACAGGCCCTGACCCACGCCCTGCGGGGGGTGGGCGCCATCCTGCGCCGGGACCAGGACGGGGTGCGCGCCCATTTCGACCGTACCCTGTTCGGCTTCTGGCAGTCCTTCTGGCTGGCGGCGCTGCTGCTGATCCCCCACCTGCTGCTGCTGCCCGGCCATGGCGGCGGCATCGACAAGCCCTGGCTGGTGATCACCATCACCGAGCTTTCGGCCTATGCCATGGGCTGGGTGGCTTTTCCGCTGCTGATGATCGTCTTGTGCGACTGGCTGGCGCGCTGGCCCCGTTATTTCGACTACATGGTGCCGTACAACTGGTTCCGGCTGGTGGAGGTCCTGGCCTCCCTGCCGCTGATGTTGGCGGCCACGGGCGGCGTCATTCCCGGGGGCGGGGCGGTGTTTCTGTCGCTGCTGATCGCGGCGGCGCTGCTCATGTATCAGGGCTGGCTGGCCCACACCATGTTGCAGATCTCCGTGCCGGCGGCGGTGGGCATCGTGATCACCGACATGGTGCTGCACCTGCTCATCAGCAACGTCACCGTGGCGCTGTTGATGACGTGAGGCAGGGGCCCACCCCCGTTTCCATAAAATTTGCAGAAAATTACATGACGCCCGGCAACGGGGTTGGCATGCTGGGAGGGTGCTGAAACCCGTCCGGGGAGTCCCCATGGCCCGTCTCCATCCATGGCTGTTACTGCTGCTGGTGCTGTGGACGGCACCGGCCCCGGCGGCCGAGACCGCCCGCCATGTGTTGCTGCTCAATTCCTACAACCAAAGCATGACCTGGGTGGAAAACATCGTGGCCGGGGTCACCGAGACCCTGCGGCCTTTGGCCGCTTTATCCTAGAGCCTATCGCGGTCAATGGGAACCCATTCTCGGGTCCCATTGACCGCGTGAATCGGCTCTATCTATTTGTTTTAGAGCGGATTCACGCGGGGGAAACCCGCCTCACCGTGCGCGCTGCCAGCGGCATTAGCTGGCAGGCCAAGTCCCTGCGCAACTTTGAACGATTGATGCCTGACCTCACCCTGGAATGGACGTGAGGGCCGGCGGACCTTCGGAGGATCCGGCCATGACCCCATCCGACGCGCGGTGCCCCTGCCGCCCCGAGTGCCCCGACCTGGAACACCTGCGCCATGAACTGGAAGTGCGCTGCCAAGAAGTGCGCGAGCTGGAAAACCTGCTCAGCCTCACCAGTGAACACGCCGATGCGGTGGAATCCGATCTGTGGCACCGTAATCAGGAGGTGATGGCCCTCAACGAGCATCTCACCCACACCAACCATGCCCTCACCGCCCTGGCGGCGGAGGACGGACTGACCGGGCTGTTCAATCGCCGCAGCTTTGACCAGCGGCTGAACGCCGAATGGCGCCGGCTGTCCCGCACCGAGCAATGCCTGAGTGTGTTGCTGTGCGACATCGACTATTTCAAACGGTACAACGATACCTATGGCCACCAGGCCGGCGACGCCGCCCTGGTGACGGTGGCGGAGGTGTTGCGGGACACGGTGAAACGGCCCGGCGACATGACCGCCCGCTACGGCGGCGAGGAATTCGTGGTGCTGCTGCCCGATACCAATGTCGCCGGCGCTTGGCACGTGGCCGAGGCCCTGCTTGTGGGGCTGGCGCAACGCAACCTGCCCCATGCGGCCTCCGCCGTGACCGCGCGGGTCACCCTGAGCATCGGCATCGCCAGCGGCATCCCCGTGCCGGAGGACCTCCCGGCCCGGTTGGTGAATCAGGCGGACACCGCCCTTTATGAGGCCAAGTCCGCCGGCCGCAACCGGGCCGTGCTCTACGACCCGGCCATGGGCCCGGTGCGCCAGCCGAAAAACGCCGCGGCGGTCACGCCGTGATCACCCCCAGGCCCAGCAGCCCGGCGACGATCAGGTAAGCGGCCACAATATAGTTCAACAGCTTGGGCCAGATGAGAATGCCAACACCGGCGGCGATGGCGAGAATGGGTTGCAGGTGGGTCAGGTTCAGGGTCATGGCGGTGCTCCCGTGCCGTGCCAGCCCCACAGATGGGGGCAGCCGGGGGGGGTCAAGGGGCTGATGGCGGTGGCGTTGCTGCTGCCGGCGGCAACGACCGCGGCCGAAGAGGTGACGGTGACGCAGCCCTCGCCGACCCGCTCTAAAACAAATAGATAGAGCGGATTCACGCGGTCAATGGGACCCGAGAATTGGGTCCCATTGACCGCGATAGGCTTTAGTTCACAGTCACTTCCACGCGACGGTTGCGCAGTTCCTTCACGCCGTCGGCCGTGGGCACCTGGGGACGGTTTTCGCCGAAGGAGGCCACCCGCACGGGCACGGTCACGCCGGAGGCTTCCAGGGCCTTGGAAACGGCCGTGGCCCGCGCCTGGGCCAGCTCCTGGTTGTAGCCCTCGGCACCGGCACGGTCGGCATAGCCGCTCACGGTCACGCTCTTGGCGTTCTGGCTGCGCACGGCCTTCACGATGGCCTGGATCTTGCCCTGGGCGGTGGGGGTAAGGTCCGCGCTATCGAAGGGGAACAGGATTTCAAAGGCCTGAGCGCCCGGCACGCAACGGGGCATCCACTCGTTGAACCCTTCCCGGGCGGCGGCGATGTGGTCGGGCTGGAAGCCTTCTTCCTGCTGCTCCATCCACTGCTCCAGCCACGCCTGGGCGTTGGCGCAGGCCACGGGGCTGCGGCTGGCGGCGCCGCTGGCCAGGGCACTGGACAGACGGGTGTGGGCCGCGGTCAGAGCGGACAGGGGATAGTCCCGGGTGTTGGTGACGGTCTTGGGGAAATGCCGCTCGTTCAGAGGCTGGAGCGGGGGCGGGTTGCCGGCGGCCGCCTGCTTGGCGCGCTCGGCGAAATAGTCCACGGACGCCCAGTTCACCTGGCCGGCTTCGAAGCGGGCCCGCTCCAGATAGGCTTGTTGCAGCGCCTGGTCGTACTGGCCGCCTTGGTTCGGCAGGGCGGCGATCTTGTCCAGATCCCAGTTGGTGGAGCAGCCGGCGAGCGCCGCCAGAGCCACGCCGCCGAACAGGGCTGCCTTGAGAGCACGGATATGACGCATGAGGAACCTCCTTGGAAGGGATTGCCGGGCGGAACAGCATATCCCGCCGCTGGTGAATGGTAACCGACTGGCTGCGCAAGGCAATCAACCCAGGCCCACGCGGGCCATGGCCCGCGCCGGGGCGTGACCTGTTTGCATCAGGCTGGGCTTATCCTAGAGCGGATTGCACCCAATCCAGTTCACGCTGTGAACCCGATTGGGGGCGTGAATCCGCTCTAAAACAAATGGATAGAGCCGATAGGGGGCACCAGCATCTCAAAAAACACTAAAACATTCAGGTTTTTTCTTGACCAGGGCGATGGGTTTCTCTCACCCTGAATAAGGATTTACTCGTCTGCGGGGAGGGCCCCATGCCGCGTCGTTTTGTTCATCGCCACCAGCCCGCCGTGCCGCCCCATCGGGCGCTCAAGGCCGGAGTGGGCGGCGCTTTCGGCATCCTGCTGTTGGCCGCCCTGGCGCACTATGCGACCAATACTTGGCTGATCG
>CAZHRQ010000011.1:20054-32236 GCA_964535075.1 uncultured Rhodobacterales bacterium
GGCGCCAGCGCCGTGCTCATCTTCGCCGCGCCGGAAAGTCCCCTGTCCCAACCCGCCCAGTTGATCGGCGGTCACCTGTTGGCCACGGCCCTGGCGCTGACGGCAGCCCCCCTGATGCCCGATACTTGGTGGAGCGTGTCGCTGTTGGTGGGGGGCGCCATGGCGGCCATGGTGGCGCTGCGTCTCACCCATCCGCCCGCCGGGGCCGACCCCATCCTGGTGTTCCTGGAACAGCCCGACCCCTGGTTCCTGATCATGCCGGTGGGGCTTGGCGCCTTGCTGCTGGTGGTCGCCGGGGTGCTGTATCACCGCCTGCCGCCCCGCCATCTCTATCCCTTGCCGGTGCCCCCGGATCCCCCCTCGTCGGGTCCGGCATGAGGGACACGGGAGCCCCTTACCGCAGCCCCCACCAGGCCAGAGCCAGCAGCGCTGCCCCCAGCAGCGCCGAGCCCAGCGCAAGCAACACCGCCCCCCCCCACGACGACCGCCGCGCCGGCGGTCGTTCCGTGGCGACGGGCCGGGCCGCCACCACCTGTTCGCCCCCTTTCTCCGGCACCTTGACGCCCATACTCAGGTGGTCCAGGGCCGCCTGGGTCACCCGGCGGTAGCCCTGGGCCACCGCGCTTTCCGGGGCATAGAGGGTTTCCGGCATGCCCACCAGGGCGGCCTCCGACGCCACCCGGTCGAGGGGCACGTGGAAAGGCCACAGCACCGGCCCCACCTCTCGCCGCAGCCGGGTCATCACGTCCTGGTTTTCCGGATCCTCCGCGTCCACCTGGGTGAGCAACACCCGCACCCCGCGGGAATCGGCGCCCCGGGCCAGGGACAGGTGGGACAGGGTGTGGTGCAGGGCTTCCTCGGCAAAGCGGCGGGGGGGCGTGGGGAGAATCACCAAGTCGGCGGCGGCGATGGCCAGGGTGGCCAGCAGCCCCAGCCCCGGCGGGCAGTCCACCAGGATCAGGCGGTAGCGCCGGCCCGCCGCCAGCAAGGTCTCCCGCAGGGTTTCATGGCCCAGTTGCCGCAGGGCGGCGTCCAGCTCCGCCATGCGCAGACGGGCGGTGGCCGGCACCACGTCCAGGTTGGGAATCCGTCCCGGTACCGCCAGGGTCAGCAGGGCCTCGCTGCCCGTCAGGGCATCGTAGGTGCCGGCGGGGCTGCTGGCGGGCTCCGCCGCCAGGGCATAGCTGGCACTGCCCTGGGCATCCAGATCCACCACCAGGGCCTGCTGGCGCTGCAAGGCCCACGCCGCCCACACCGCCATGTTGCAGGCGGTGGTGGTCTTGCCGGTCCCCCCCTTTTCGTGCACCAGGGCCACGATCCGTGGCGTCCGGTTCGCCGGCGCCTCGGCAGGGTCCTCCGACGGGCGGCGGAAGGGATGCTGGGTGGTGGGATCCTGGCTCACGGGAGCCTCATCGGTGATGGCACGGATCAGCGCGGAACGCGCCGCTCGGGTCAGTCGGGAGGGCACCTTGACAAAAATTTACGAAAAGGACCAGCGATCCGAAAGGTGTAAGCGAGGGCCGAAAACCAACGCGAAGGTTAGAATCGCGCCCCGGTCCTTATAAACCGAAGGCGAGGGGGACCAGGGTATAGGCCACCGCCACCACCAGGATCAGGGCGATCACGCACAGCAGGGCCCCGCCCCGCACCATTTGCGCCACGGTCAACTGGCCGGAGGCGAACACGATGGCATTGGGCGGCGTGGCCACCGGCATCATGAAGGCGCAACTGGCCGCCAGCACCGCCGGCGCCGTCAGCCGCAGCACCGCCGCGTCCACGGTGAAGGCCAGGGAGGCGATCAGGGGCAGAAAAGCCGCGGTGGTGGCGGTGTTGCTGGTCAGGTGGCTGACCAGCATCACCGTGCCCGCCGCCAGCAGGATCACCAGCGGCAGGGGCCACGGCGCCAGCAGGGTCAGTTCCTGGGCGATCCACTCGGAAAGCCCCGTGCCCTGGATGGCGCCCCCCAGGCTGAGCCCGCCGCCGAACAGCAGCAGCACCCCCCACGGCAGCCCCCGGGTGGAGGGCCAGTCCATGAGAAAGGTGCGTCGCCCCAGGTCGGCGGGAAGAGCGAACAGCAGCAGCGCCGCCACCACGGCGATGCCGGAATCGCTGATGTGGGCGCCGGGGAACAGGTCGTTGAGCAGCGGCCGGGTCACCCAGCCCGCGGCGGCCAGCAGGAACACCAGCCCCACCAGCCACTCGGCCCGCTGCACCGGTCCCAGGTGGGCGAGTTCCCGTTGCAGCAAGGCCTCGGCCCCCGGCAGCGGCGCCGTGTCCAGGCGATACAACACCCGGGTGAGCAGTCCCCACGCCAGCACCAGCAGCACCAGACTCACCGGCAGCCCCACGATCATCCACTGGGCAAAACCGATGGGCCGGCCATAGGATTCGGCCATGAAGCCGGCCAGCAGGGCGTTGGGCGGGGTGCCGATCAGGGTGGCCAGGCCGCCGATGCTGGCGGAGAAGGCGATGCCCAGCAGCAGCGCCACGGCGAATCCGCCGTCGTCGGCGTCCGGCGTCTCCGGGGCGGCGGCCGTTTCGCCGTGGGGCAGGGTGCGCACCAGACCGATGACGCTGAGGGCAATGGGCAGCATCATGGTGGCGGTGGCGGTGTTGCTCACCCACATGGACAAAAAGGCCGTGGCCGCCATGAAGCCGTCCACCAGCCGCGTGGGCCGCACCCCGGCATGGCGGACGATGGTCAGGGCCAGCCGCCGGTGCAGGTTCCAGCGTTCCATGGCCATGGCAATCATGAAACCGCCCAGGAACAGAAAAATCAGGGGATGCGCAAAGGGGGCGGCCGCTTCCTGAAACGGCATCACCCCCAGGGCCGGGAACAGGGCCAGGGGCAACAGGGCGGTGGCGGCGATGGGAATGGCCTCCACGATCCACCACAGGGCCATCAACACCCCCACGGCGGCCACGTGCCACGCCACCTGCGGCATGGCCGGCGGCGGCGGCAGGGTCACCAGCACCAGGAAGAGGGCAAAGCCCCCCAGCAACCCCGCCATCCGGCGATAGCCCCCGGGATCGGGACGATGGGGATCGTTGGCGGTGCGGGAGGTCTGGACCATGGAACGACTCCTGACGGGGGAGACACGGCAACGGACGGTTGGCCTGGGCGATCAGGGCGGTATACTCCGGACCACCCCCGTTTGTGGAGTGAAGGATTTTGAACGAGTCTCCCCTACGCCTGGCGGTGTTCGATGTGGATGGCACCCTGGTGGACAGCCAGCACAACATTGTGGCCGCCATGACCAGCGCCTTCGAGAGCTGTGCCGTGTCCCCGCCGCCGCCCGCCCGGGTGCGGCGCATCATCGGCCTGTCCCTGACCGAGGCCGTGGCGGCCCTGGCGCCCGATCCGGCGCTGGTGCCCCAACTGGCCGCCCGCTACAGCGAGGCCTTCGTCACCCTGCGCAACGCCCCCGATTTCCACGAGCCCCTGTTCCCCGGCATGGCCGACCTGCTGGACACCCTGGAGGCGGCGGGGTGGGTGCTGGGGGTGGCCACCGGCAAATCACGGCGCGGGGTGGACCGCTTCCTGGACCACCACGGACTCACCGGCCGTTTTCTCACCGTGCAAACGGCGGACCAGGGCCCCGGCAAGCCCGATCCGGCCATGCTGCACCGCGCCCTGCGCGACACGGGGGCCGAGGCCCCGGCGGCGGTGATGGTGGGGGACACGGTCTACGACATGGAAATGGCCGCCCGCGCCGGCATGCCCGGGGTGGGGGTGGCCTGGGGATATCACCCCGCCGCGGATCTGGCGGCGGCGGGCGCTCGTTACGTGGCCGCCGACAGCGCGGCCTTGCGCACCTGGCTGGAGGCGGCTAAGGCTCATGAAGCGATTCTATAAAACGGCGACCGCCGGGGCGGCGGACGACCACTGGACGGTGTTGCTGGACGGTCGCGGGGTCAAGACCCCCGCCCGGCGCGACCTGCGGGTGCCCTCCGCCCCCTTGGCCGAGGCCATGGCCGAGGAATGGGCGGCGCAGGCGGAGGAAATCCGCCGCCACACCATGCCCCTGACCCAGTTGGCCTGCACCTGCCTGGATCGGGTGGCGGCGCAGCGGCCGGAGGTGCAGCAGCAGGTGGTGCAGTACGGCGCCACGGACCTGTTGAGCTACTGGTCCGGCGATACCCCGGCCCTGCGGGCCCGGCAGACGGAACACTGGCAACCGGTGCTGGACTGGGCGGCGGAGTCCCTGGGGATACGGCTGCTCACCACCGACGGCGTGATGCCCGTGCACCAGAGCCCCGACACCTTGGCCACCCTGGAAACGTTGGTGGACGCGCTGGACGATTGGGCCTTCACCGCCTTGCAACTGATTACCCAGGCGTCTGGCTCGCTGCTGCTGGCCCTGGCGCTGCAACGGGGGCGGCTGGACGCGGCGGCGGTGATCCGGGCCGCCCACCTAGACGAAACCTGGCAGGAAGAAAACTGGGGCCAGGACCGGGAGGCGCTGGCCATGCGCCGGGCCCGGGAAACGGACATCGAGGCCGCGGCCCGTTTCCTGATCCTGCTGCCCGGGAACGCCGCGTCTTGAGCGCCGGGGCCGGCTGCGGTATGGCTGAAGAACCCCGCGACAGCATGAGGGCGGCATGAACGGGTGCGCCGATCTGCGAATCCTGGTGGCCGACGACAACGAGCACTTCCGGCAGTTGGTGGCCACTCTGCTGGGCACCCAGGGTCTGACCCGGGTGGAGCACGCCCACGACGGCACCGCCGCCCTGTCCCTGTTGCAGGAGGTGCCCATTGATCTGGCGGTGCTGGACCTGCAAATGCGGCCCATGGACGGCCTGCGGTTGTTGCGCGTCATCCGTGACGAGGCCACCAGCCCCTGCCCCCGGCTGCCGGTGTTGATGGTGTCGGGCTACACGGAGCCGGGCCTGGTGGCGGCGGTACGGCAGGCGGGGGCGAACGAATACCTGGCCAAGCCCATCACCGCCAAAAGCTTCCTGCGCTGTGTGTTGCGCATGGTGGAGTATCCCCGGGCGTTCGTCCGCTCGGAAACTTATTTCGGCCCCGACCGGCGCCGGCGACAGTTGGCCCTGCGCGGGCCCGAGCGTCGCTGCGCCCCGCCCACCCTCATCCCCGTGAGCCGCTTGTATGGCGACGAGGAGGACCCGGCATGAGCGTATCCCTCAATCTGGCCACCCTGTTGCAGGATGCCGCCCGGGGCGCCCGGGCCGCCGGCGCCGAGGACCGGGCCCGGGCGGTGGAGGCCATGGGCGCGGCCTGTGACGGCACCCTGCCGGTGGTGATGACCCTGAAGGACGGGCGCCCCAAGGAGCTTTACAGCCTCCTGCCGGGGATAGTGGGCGTGGTGGTGGACCTGGACGGTGATCCCGGGGACGCGCCGGCGACCGCCCGGGTGCGGCGCGGCCGGGCCGAGGTTTACGACGAAGGACGCCTGGCCACCCTGCTGGACGACATCGCCGCCCAATGGGGCGTCACCCTGGTGGGGGACGTCTAGAGCCTATCGCAGTCAATAGGACCCATTTTCGGGTCCCATTGACTGCGTGAATCGGCTCTATCTATTTGATTTAGAGCGGAGTCACGCAATCAATCCGGTTCACAGAGTGAACCCGATTGGGTGCGATCCGCTCTAGGGTCGCGCCCAATGGGCTCTATCTATTTGATTTAGAGCGGAGTCACGCCCCCAATCCGGTTCACAGCGTGAACCCGATTGGCCGCGATCCGCTTTAGACCCCGACTCCGCTCCAGACGCGATGGTCGGCCAGCAGGGCCTCGCCCGAATCCTCCACCAGGGAGACGAAGGCGCTGGCGGCGCGGGACAGGCGCTTGCCCGCCAGATGCACCGCGTACCAGTGGCGGATGAGGGGGAACCCCTCGGCGTTGAGGGGCGCGATAAGCCCGGCGTCGATTTCCACCCGCAGGCTGTGCTGGGGCAGGGCGGCGATGCCCAGCCCCGCCATCACCGCCTGCTTGATGGCTTCGTCGCTGCCCAACTCCATGTAGGGGCTGAGGGTATGGCCACTCTGCCCCATCAGGGTTTCCACCGCGTGTCGGGTGCCCGAGCCCTTCTCCCGCAACAACATGCGTTCCCGCGCCACTTCCTCCAGGGGAATGGCCGCCCGTCCCACCAGGGCGTGGTCCGGCGGCCCGACGAGCGCCACCCGGTTTTCCAGGATGGTATGGCTGACCACCGGCACGTCCCGGGGCACCCGGCCGGTGACGAACACATCGCCCTCGTTGCGGGTCAGGGCCTGCAACACGCTGGCCCGGTTGGTAATGGTCAGGGACGGCTGCACCAGGGGATAGCGCGCGAGAAAGGCCCCCAGCAGGTGGGGCACGAAATAGTTGGCCGACCCCACGGCCGTGACCCGGAGGGTGCCGGTGACCTCCCCGCGCAGGGAATCGATTTCCTCCCGCAGGGTCTCGATGCGGTCCAGCACGTCGGTGGCCGCGTCGCGCATCACTTGGCCGGCCTCGGTAAGGTGGACCCGCCGCCCCAGCACCTCAAACAGCGCCACCCCCGTGCTTTCCTCCAGCTTGCGAATTTGGGTGGAGACCGCCGGTTGGGTGAGGTGCAGGGCCTCGGCCGCCCGGGTGTAGCTCTGGTGCCGGGCCACGGCCTCGAAAATGCGCAGCTGTTGCAGGGTCAGGTGCAGGGCCTGGGTCATGACAGGCAAGGTCCTCCGGTGGCGACGGACATAATTTTCCATAATGGGCCGGATTAGAACAATTGATTTTCGTTTATGGGCGTTTTTAGGCATGGTGTTCGTGGTTCCGGGGGCACCCCCAAGGGGGAAGGCGCCGGGGCCACTCAGGCAAGCAAACAAGCCCAAAACACGCTAGGAGGAAGCTCCAATGGCAAAATCCTATCAGGCCGGGGTGAAGGACTATCGGGAAACGTACTGGGATCCCGATTACAACCCCAGCGAAACGGATTTTCTGGCCTGCTTCAAGGTGATCCCGCAGCCGGGTGTGCCCCGCGAGGAAGCCGCCGCCGCCGTGGCCGCGGAATCCTCCACCGGTACCTGGACCACCGTGTGGACCGATCTGCTCACCGACCTCGATCACTACAAGGGGCGTGCCTACGCCATCGAGGACGTGCCGGGCAACGACGAAGCGTTCTATGCCTTCATCGCCTACCCGCTGGACCTGTTCGAAGAAGGTTCCGTGGTGAACGTGTTCACCTCCCTGGTGGGCAACGTGTTCGGCTTCAAGGCCGTGCGGTCGCTGCGTCTGGAAGACGTGCGGTTCCCGCTGGCCTTCGTGACCACCTGCAACGGCCCGCCCCACGGTATCCAGGTGGAACGGGACGTGATGAACAAGTACGGCCGCCCCATGCTGGGCTGCACCATCAAGCCGAAGCTGGGCCTGTCGGCCAAGAACTACGGCCGGGCGGTGTATGAGTGCCTGCGCGGTGGTCTGGACTTCACGAAGGACGACGAAAACGTCAACTCCCAGCCGTTCATGCGCTGGAAGCAGCGTTTCGACTTCGTGATGGAAGCCATCCACAAGTCCGAAGCCGAAACCGGCGAGCGCAAGGGTCACTACCTGAACGTGACCGCGCCCACTCCGGAAGAAATGTACAAGCGGGCCGAGTATGCCAAGGAAATCGGCGCCCCCATCATCATGCACGACTACCTGACCGGCGGCTTCTGCGCCAACACCGGTCTGGCCCAGTGGTGCCGCGACAATGGGGTGCTGCTGCACATCCACCGGGCCATGCACGCCGTGATCGACCGGAACCCGAACCACGGCATCCACTTCCGGGTGCTGACCAAGGCCCTGCGCCTGTCGGGCGGCGACCACCTGCACACCGGCACCGTGGTGGGCAAGCTGGAAGGCGACCGCGAATCCACCCTGGGCTGGATCGACCTGCTGCGGGACAGCTACGTGAAGGAAGACCGCAGCCGCGGCATCTTCTTCGATCAAGACTGGGGCTACATGCCCGGCGCCTTCGCCGTGGCCTCTGGTGGCATCCACGTGTGGCACATGCCGGCCCTGCTGGCCATCTTCGGCGACGACGCCGTGTTCCAGTTCGGCGGCGGCACCCTGGGTCACCCCTGGGGCAACGCGGCCGGTGCCGCAGCCAACCGTGTGGCGCTGGAAGCCTGTGTGGAAGCCCGTAACCGCGGCGTGGCCGTGGAGAAGGAAGGCAAGCAGGTCCTTACCAAGGCCGCCGAAAGCAGCCCCGAGCTCAAGATGGCCATGGAAACCTGGAAGGAAATCAAGTTCGAGTTCGACGTGGTCGATAAGCTCGACGTGGCCCACAAGTAAGGCCCTTCCTCCAGTCCATCCATTCGTGTTGAGGGAATCGACCCCATGAGTGAAATGCAGGATTACAAGTCCAGCTTGAGCGATCCCACCAGCCGCAAGTTCGAGACCTTCTCGTACCTGCCGGAAATGGACAAGGATGGCATCCGCGCCCAGGTGGACTACATTGTGAAGCAGGGCTGGAACCCGGCCGTAGAACACACCGAGCCGGAAAACGCCTTCGACCACTATTGGTACATGTGGAAGCTGCCCCTGTTCGGCGAAACCGACGTGGACCGCATCCTGAGCGAATTGGAAGCCTGCCACAAGGCGCACCCCAACAACCACGTGCGTTTGGTGGGGTACGACAACTACGCCCAGTCCAAGGGCGCCGAAATGGTGGTGGTGCGCGGCACGACCGTGTAATCCCCTGCCGGCCGGCCGGGTCCTGTCCCCAGCCGGTTTCGTGACCTGACAGGAGAGCCCGCACCCGCGTGGCCGGGCGCGGGCTCTCTTTGTGTAAAGCATCCCCTGCCGACCACACTGAACCCATCCGGCCCATCACCGTGACGGCGCTGATCGGGCGCCGGCCAACAGGGAGATCCCGTCCATGGACGCGCGTGCCGAAGAGTACATCATCCGCGAAGAACCCTACTACATGCCGGTCCGCGACGAGGTGGCGCTGTACGAAGCCGCCTATGCCCGCCGCATGCCCGTGATGCTGAAGGGCCCCACCGGGTGTGGCAAATCGCGGTTTGTGGAATACATGGCCTGGAAATTGGGCCGTCCCCTGGTCACCGTGGCCTGCAACGAGGACATGACCGCCTCCGATCTGGCCGGTCGCTTCCTGCTGGACCGCGACGGCACCCAGTGGCATGACGGCCCCCTGACCATGGCCGCCCGCATCGGTGCGATCTGCTATCTGGACGAAGTGGTGGAAGCCCGTCAGGACACCACCGTCATTATCCACCCCCTTACCGACCACCGCCGCACCCTGCCCCTGGACAAAAAGGGCGAATTGGTGCAGGCCCATCAGGACTTCCAACTGGTTATTTCCTATAACCCCGGCTACCAGAGCCTGATGAAAGACCTGAAGCAATCCACCAAGCAGCGCTTTGCCGGCCTGGACTTTGACTATCCGGAAGCGGAGCTGGAGGCGGAAATCGTGGCCAGCGAAACCGGCGTGGACAAGGCCATTGCCGAAAAGCTGGTGCAGATCGCTCATCGGGCCCGCAACCTGAAGGGGCACGGCCTGGATGAAGGCATCTCCACCCGCTTGCTGGTGTACGCGGGGCAGATGATCGCCGAGGGCGTGGACCCGGCGGCGGCTTGCGCCATGACCCTGGTGACGCCGCTGACCGATGATCCCGACATGCGCGAAACCCTGGATGCGGCGGTGGCGACCTTCTTTACCGCCTGATCCCCCTCCTTTCATTCTTCTTCCGGGCGCGGCCGGACCGGCCGCGTCCCCACGGCCTGGAAAGGAACGGTCATGTCGGTGAATGTGGAGGAATACGCGCCGTGCTTGGCCTCGGCCCATCCCGAGCTGAAGGCATCCCTGGCGGGCACGGTGCAGGAAGCCCAGCGGGTCATGTCGCCGGCGGGGCTGGAAAGCTATCTGGAAGGCGCCCGGGGCCTGTGTGATCTGGGACGGGGCACCGATCTGGTGGTCTCGTACCTGCAGGAAATGCCGCTGGTGGCCAAGGAATGCGGCGAGGACGTGGTGCGCGACTGCCTTAACGCCGCCCTGAAACTGTCGTCCATGACCTCGGGCGAGGTGATCGCGCTGCTGTTCGACAGCCTGCCCACGGCGGCGCGCCGGCTGGGTGATCCGGAGCTGCTGCGGGGCTACTTGACTCTGATCCACCACCTGTCCGCCCGGGCCGCCCGTGGCCTGCGCCCCATGCTCAACAATCTGGATGAGCTGTTGTCCAAGCTCACCCTGTCCGGGCTCAAGCGCTGGGCCAACTTCGGCGCCGAAGCCTATCGCCGGGACCTCAACACCCTGGTGAAGTACTTCAACCTGGAAACCCAGGACAGCAAGGCGGTGTTGCAAAAGGAACGGCGGGGAACGCTGTTCATTGACACCCAGCGCAAGCTGAATTTTTACCTGCGTGCCCTGTGGGGTCGGGATTTCTTTCTGCGGCCCACGGCCGCCGACTACGAGGGCTTTAAGCCCTACATCGAACACAATGTGCTGCACCTGCCCGATGCCGTGGACCCGCCCGCGGGCACCGACGTCACCGGGGTGGAGCTGTACCGGGCCCAGTGCGCCCACCTGGCCGCCCACATTGCCGCCACCACCGAGCGGCTTTCGGCCGAAGAGATGTCGCCGGCGCAGCGCTTTTTCATTGGCCTGGTGGAGGACGCCCGGGTGGAATACTTGGCCATCGGCCAGTTCCCCGGCCTGTTCGGGCTGTGGCGGCGGCTGATGCAGGTGCCCCGGGAAACCCCGGCCGGCCACCCCACCGTGGCCGCCCTGGAGCACGTGGCGCTGATGCTGTTGGATTCCTCGGTGGCGGGCACGGATGCCGAGGTGGCGGCGGTGGTGCGCCAGTTCCACGACCGCATCGCCGACGAAGCCCACAGCAACCGTCTTTCCTGGTCCCTGGGCCTGGATCTGTTCAACATCTACGCCGCCCGCAAGGACGTCCCCAGCCTGCGGCTGCTGGACTCCCTGAACGTCCCCTATCGCGACGACAACCGCTTCATCTGGGAGTTCTCGGAAGCCGACTGGCAGAACGTGAGCGAATATGTCTCCGCCCGCGACCGTCAGGTGCGCAAGACCGTGACCCTGATGGAAATGGTGGACGAAATCGACAACGAACTGGCCGACGACAATGCCCAGGAGATCTGGCGGCTGGAAACGCCTTTCTATCTGGACCAGGAAGGTTGCACCATCAACGAACTGGAAGGCAAGGAGCCCGTCTCCGCCCCCTTCCACTACCCGGAATGGGACTATCAGGTGCAGCTCTCCCGCCCGGACTGGGTGACCCTGTACGAACGGCGGCAGCCCAAACAGGATCCGGCGGTGATCGACCGTATCCTGTTGGACCACAAACCGGTGACCTCCCGGATCCGCCAGATCATCGATCGCTTGCAGCCCCAGGGCGTGCAGCGGGTGCGCAACCTGGAGGACGGGGACGAGATCGACATCAATGCCGCCGTGGACGCCATGATCGCGGTGCGCATGAACCGGCAACCCGATCCCCGCATCACCCTGCGCCACGTGATCAAGAAACGGGACCTGGCGGTGGTGCTGCTGCTGGACCTGTCCGAATCCACCAACGACCCCCTGGGCGGGGATGAGGCGGGCGACGCGGAAGAGGGCGCGCAGAAAACCATCCTGGACCTGACCCGGGAGGCGGCGGCGCTGGTGGCCACGGCCATCCAGGGGATCGGCGATCCCTTCGCCATCCACGGCTTCAACTCCGATGGCCGCCATGACGTGCACTATTATCGCTTCAAGGACTTCAGCCAGAAGTTCGACGACGATGTGAAGGCGCGACTGGCGGGCATGCGGGGGGGGCTGTCCACCCGCATGGGGGCGGCGCTGCGTCATGCGGGCCACCACCTGCTGCAACAACCGGAACGGCGCAAGCTGGTGCTGTTGATCACCGACGGCGCACCGGCGGACATCGACGAGCGCGATCCCCAGCACCTGCGCCACGACACCCGCAAGGCCGTGGACGACCTCCACACCCGGGGTGTGATGACCTACTGCCTGACCCTGGACCCCAATGCCGATGCCTATGTGCAGCGCATTTTCGGGCTCAATCACTACACGGTGGTGGATCACGTGCAACGGCTGCCGGAAAAGCTGCCCACCCTGTTCGCGTCGTTGACCTCCTGACCGCGATCGGCTCTAGAGCGGATCGCCCCCAATCGGGTTCACGTTGTGAACCGGATTGGGGGCGTGACTCCGCTCTAAAACAAATGGATAGAGCCGATT
>CAZHRQ010000012.1:0-24951 GCA_964535075.1 uncultured Rhodobacterales bacterium
CCATCGACGCCGACCTCTCTTCGGGTCTGATCGACGAGGACCAGGCCAAGGCCCGACGCAAGGAGCTGGAAGACGAAAGCCAGTTCTTCGGGGCCATGGACGGGGCGGCCAAGTTCGTGCGCGGCGATGCCGTGGCCGGGCTGCTGATTACCTTCATCAACGTCATCGGCGGTATCGTCATTGGTACCGTGCAGATGGGCATTCCCTTGAATGAAGCCCTGAACAACTATACCCGGTTGACGGTGGGGGACGGGTTGGTGTCCCAGATCCCGGCCCTGATCGTCTCCGTGGCCGCGGGCATGGTGGTGACCAAGGCCGGTCTCGCCGGGCAGAAAACCGAGGCGGTGCTGTTCAAGCAGTTGGCCAGCCAGCCCCGGGCCCTGGGCATGACATCCTTCCTGCTGGTGGCGCTGGCGCTGCTGCCGGGGGTGCCTTTCATTCCCTTTATCCTACTGGCGCTGCTGCTGGGGTTCACGGCGTGGTGGATGGACCGGCGCACATCGCGCTTGGAGGCTGCGGAGGCCGCGGCCGCCGCCCAGTCGCAAGACGCGGGCGCCGCCGCGCCCGCCGAAGAACCCATCACCGCCGCCCTCAAGATGGATCAGTTGCGGCTGGAGTTGGGATACGGCCTGTTGGCTCTGGTCAACAATCCCAAGGGGCAGAAACTCACGGACCAGATCAAATCTCTGCGGCGGGCGTTGGCGCAGGAGATGGGGTTTGTGATGCCGTCCTGCCGCATCCAGGACAACATGAATCTCGACGCCAACACCTATCAGGTGTTTGTAAAGGAAGTGGCAACCGCGCATGGCGACCTGCGGCCCAACATGCTGATGGTCATGGATCCTCGGGGGGAGGACATCACCCTGGCCGGGGAAAAGACCAAGGAACCCACCTTTGGTCTGCCGGCGGTGTGGGTGGAGGAAACCCAGCGCGAGGAAGCCCTGTTCCGGGGCTATACCGTGGTGGATCCGGCCACCGTGATCACCACGCACCTGACCGAGGTGATCAAGGACAACATGGCCGATCTGTTGTCCTACAGCGAAACCCAGAAATTGCTGGATGAGCAGGACAAGGAAAACCAGAAGCTGGTGGGTGACCTCATCCCGGGCCAGATTTCGGTGGCGGGCCTGCAACGGGTGTTGCAGAACCTGCTGGGCGAGCGGGTATCCATCCGCGACCTGCCGGCCATCCTGGAAGGGGTCTACGAGGCGTGCGGCTATACCCGCAACGTGACCATGATCACCGAGCACGTGCGCGCCCGTCTCAGCCGCCAGATCAGTGATGCCAACACCAATGAGGAAGGGGTGTTGCCGCTGGTGACCCTCTCGCCCGAGTGGGAACAGATCTTCGCCGAGTCCCTGGTGGGGCAGGGCGAGGAAAAGAACTTGGCCCTGGCCCCCAGCCAGATCCAGGACTTTATCAACAAGGTGCGTCAGGTCTTTGAACGTCTGGCCATGCAGGGCGAGCAGCCGGTGTTGCTCACCAGCCCGGCTATTCGTCCCTATGTACGGTCCGTGGTGGAGCGGTTCCGGCCCCTGACCGTGGTGATGTCCCAGAACGAGGTGCACCCCAAGGCGCGCATTCACACCCTGGGGCAAATCTAAGGCGGGGACGACGGCATGCGCATCAAGACCTATATCGCCCCCAATACCGCCGAGGCCATGCGGCTGGTGCGTGAGGAACTGGGGGACGACGCCATCATCGTCGCCACCGAATCCGGCCTGAACGGGGAGGGCGTGCGCATCACCGCCGCCCTGGAGGCGGAGGAAGAAGGGGTCGAAGCCTATGCCTATGAGGAGGAACCGGCGGCCCAGGGGCTGCTGGCTCCCATCGAAAGCGCCCTCATGGAGCACGGCACCCCCCGGCGGCTGCGCGATCGCCTGCTGATGGCCGCCCGGACCATGGAGGCCGATGACGCCCACCTCACCTTCGCCGCCGCCCTGGATTCGGTTTTCACCTTTGCCCCGTTGCCGGAACGCTCCAGCAACCACCCCTTCATCCTGGTGGGGCCCCCGGGGTCGGGCAAGACGGTGACGGCCGCCAAGCTGGCAGCGCGCTCGGTGCTGAAGGGCTATCGGGTGGGGCTGGTGACCACCGACATTGTTCGGGCGGGCGCGGTGGAACAGCTCACGTCCTTCACCCGGATCCTGGAAATCGACCTCAAAACGGCGCGTGGCCCCGAATCCCTGCGCCGGGCGGTGGAGAATCTGCGACTGACCAAGGGCCTGACCTTCATCGACACGCCCGGGCTCAATCCCTTCAACCAGCGGGACATGACCTATCTCACCGACCTGGTGAATGCCTGTGCCGCGGAGGTCGTGCTGGTGATGGCCGCCGGGGGGGATCCGGAAGAGGCGGCGGAAATCGCCGAAGTGTTCGCGGAGGCTGGCGCGCAAAGACTGCTTGCGACGCGACTAGACACAACCCGCCGTTTGGGTGGTATCATGATGGCGGCCTATTCGGGCAATCTGATGTTTTGTGATGTGGGTTTCACCCCGCACATCTCCGAAGGTCTCAGCCCCATCACGCCCATTTCCATGGCCCGGCTTATCCTGCCGCCGGAGGATCAGAACGAGGTACCGTCGATGCACGAGGCCATGTCATGACCCATCCCGAGCCGCGGCTGGCTCCGCGCCCGGGCAAGCGGAGCAGCCGACGCAACCTGATCGCCGTCGCCTCCGGCAAGGGAGGGGTGGGCAAGACATGGTTCGCCATCAGCCTGACCCACGCCCTGGCCCGGGCCGGGCATCACACGCTGCTGTTCGACGCCGACCTGGGCCTGGCCAATGTGGATATTCAACTTGGGCTCATGCCGCCCCACGATCTGGGCAGCGTGTTGGCCGGCCGCCTGACCCTTAATCAGGCCCTGTATCATTACCAGGACGGTGCTTTCGACGTGCTGGCCGGGCGGTCGGGGTCGGGCAGTTTGGCCAACGTGCCCATCTCCCGGTTGCAGTTGCTGCGTGACGACCTGGATGCCCTGGCCGCCAACTATGACCGGGTGGTGGTGGACCTGGGGGCAGGGGTGGAAAAGCCCGTGCGCCAGTTCTCCAGCAATGCCAACATCTGCCTGGTGGTCACCACCGACGAGCCCACGGCTCTCACCGACGCCTATGCCTTTATCAAGGTGTCGGTGATGGAAAACCCCAACATCGACCTGCGTATCGTGGTCAATCAGGCGCCCACCGCCCGAGACGGGGAACGAGTCTACAACACGCTGCGCAAGGCCTGTGAGGGGTTCCTGCGCATTTCGCCACCGCTGGCCGGCACCATCCGCCGCGACGACAAGGTGCGGGCCGCCATTCGCAGTCAGGCCCCGCTGCTCACCCGGTTTCCCAATTGCGAGGCGGCGGCGGACGTGGAAGCCCTGGTGCGCAAGCTCACCACTGCGCCCTAGAGCGGGGTTGGCGGGAGGATCGTCATGGCCGTGCCCCTGTCTCCCGTGCCGCCGTCCCTGGCCGGTGTTGGGGCTGTGTCCGCGCCCACCGTCATCACCCTGGCCCGGCCGCCCGCAGCCCTGACGCAACTGCCCCCCGACGCCATGGTTCAGGGACGCGCCGTGGGACCCGGTCCCACGCCGGGGACCACCGTGGTGGAGACGCCCCAGGGGCGTCTGACCCTGCCGGTGCGGTTGCCGGCGAACACCCCCGTCACTCTGCAAATTCTCGGCGCCCCGGCTCAGGGACAAAGCGAGGCCCTGATGGTACGCCTTACCCCTTTGCCCACGGCCGGCAGGGCGGCCGCGCCCGCTGCCGGCGGGGTTGGTCCAGGGGCGGTTTCCCCCGGCCGCACGGCGGCGGCCAGCCCGACGCCGGCTCCCGGCGTGGGGGCAGGGCGGGCGGCCCCCCTGGCCGGGGGCGGAGCGCAGGCCGTGCCCACGCCAACCGCGCCCTCTCCCGGCGCGGCGGCGTTTCCTTCGGCGCCTCTGGGGCAGGGACGACCGCAGCCGGCGGTGCTGTTGCGGCCTTTGGCACCAGCATTCCCCACCGGGACTCCCGCCGCCCCCTCGGCACCGGCCCCCTCGCCTGGCACGTCGGCCATGCCATCCCCCGGCCCCTCGGCGCCTGCCGCCGGTGCGCCGACGGCCTCGCCAACGCCAGGGCCGCCCGCGCCACCGTTGGGGCGTCCGGCGCCGGTGTTGGCGGAGGCGGCCGGGACCGGGCGTCCCCCGCCGCCGCCCGCGCCGCCGCCGGTGGAACCGGGAGGACGGCTGCCGGTACGGGTGGCCCAGGTACAGCCCCCGCCGCCTGCGCCCACGGCCGCCGCCCGTCTGCCAGCCTTCACCGCGCTGTCCCACACCCTGGGGCAGCCGGGGGGCGCGACAGGGGGGGTGATGGCCGGGGTCGTGGGCGGCACCACCGCCGGCGGCCAGACCATGATCCAGACCGGGGTGGGCACCTTTGCCTTGGGGGGGACGTCCTCGGCCCCGTTGCCGCCTGGCAGTACGGTGTTGCTGGAGCCGGCGGGCCCGCCCCAGGCCGCCCCGGCCCCCGTCGCCGGTGGAGAGGCGGCGCGACCGGTCCCCTTTCCCGCCCTGGCCGAGACCCTGGAGACCCTCAACGCCCTGTCTCCCCCCCAGGCCCAGGCGGTTCAGACGGCGCTGCCCCAGCCGGGCCCTCAACTCGGCAACCAGATGATTTTCATGCTCACCGCCCTGGGCCTGGGGGATGCCCGCTCCCTGTTGGGGGACGGCGCGGTGCGCACCCTGGAACGCGCGGGCGCCCAGCGACTGGTGCGACGCCTGGGCGAGGAAATGCAGGCCATGCGCGGCGGCGAAGAGGCCCGGGAGGCCCGACCCGGTGGGGAGTGGCGCACCGTGCAGTTGCCCATGCTCAATCAGGGGCAGTTGGAGCAGATCAGCCTGCACCTGCACACGCATTCGGACCAGGACTCACGGCAGGAGGGCGAGGCGGCGCAGGGCGGCACCCGCTTCCTGGTGGAAGTAGGCTTCCAGGCCCTGGGCGCCATGCAGTTCGATGGCCTGATGAAGCCCGAGGCCCTGGCCCTGGTGGTGCGCAGCCGGGAGGCCCTGCCGGCCGATCTGCGCCACAGCATCAACGGCGTGTTCACCCGGGCCTGCGAGACGGTGGGGGTGGTGGGCACGCTCACCTTCCAGGCCCGCACCCGCTTCGTCCGCATCGACCCGCCGGCGGCGCCACGGACCCGGTTGGATGTATAGGAGTGGCCGGTGGGGTCCGATCCCTGTGAGAGTACGGTCATGACAGAAGACAAAACCCGGCGCGCCGAGGATCCGGTCTGGCAGCGGCGCCAGGCCCTGCGAACCGAGACCAATCCCCATCGCCGTCTGGATTACGTGGTCACCCTGGATGGGGCGGTCCGTCTACCTCCGGTGGCGGCAGAGGACACGGACGATGACGGTCGCATCGTGATTCGCTATGTTCCTGATCGTCTGGTGCTGGTGCCCGCGGGGTTCTGGGCCTATGTGGCGGGCCTCGCCCCCGGACCGTGGCCGGTGCTGGAGGCGCTGGCGGCGGTGGTGATGGAAGATCTGAACAACGAACTGGTGCCCCGCTGGCTGCGTGTGGACCTGCGCCGCGAGGGATCCCCCGCTCATCACGTGAGCCTGGAAGACCGGCAACCCCGCTGGCAGACGCCGGAAATTTTGTCCCGGTTGCGGCCGGACAGCGGGACCTGACCAAACGCCTTGAAGAAACGGAAGAGGGAAGACATGGGAGGCGGATGGTGACGCGCAAGGTGCATGATGTGCATGGCTATTATGCCCTGCTTGGGGTCAATCCCTTTGCCTCCTCGGTCACCATCAAGGCCGCCTACCGCAACGCCGCCAAGAAGTATCATCCCGACCAGCCCGGGGGCAACGAGGAAGCCTTTGTCCGCCTGAATCAGGCCTATCGGGTGCTCAGCGATGCCGAGGCCCGGGCAGCCTATGACGCCTTGACGGCGCCGCCCGCCGAGCCGGAAGCACCCTCCCATCTCACGGCGGCACCCGTGCGCTGTCATCGCTGTCACCGGGTGACTCTTCAACCCCGGCGCGTGATCCTGCCCTGGATCCAGGGGCGGCTGTGGCGGGTGCGACAGCGCTCCCTCACGGGGGTATTCTGTCGCCCCTGTGCCAACGTCATGGCCTTGCGGGCCAGTTATCTGACCTGGATTCAGGGTTGGTGGGCGCCACTGGGGCCCTTCTACAGTCTCTGGGCCCTGTGGGTGGGGTTGTGGACCGGTATCCGCCCCCGTGAGGCCAACGCCAGCCTGCTCATGGACCAAGCGCGCGCCTTCCTCGCCCAGGGCAAGGGCAGTCTGGCCCGGGCCTGCCTGGAGCAGGCGGCGCCCCTGGCCCAGGGGCGGGCGGCCCTGGAGGAGCGGCTGCGGGATCTGGAGCGGGTCGTGGGGCCCCAGGAGTCCGCCGGCCGCTTGCGCGACCGCTGGCGGGGGCTCAATCGTTTGGCCTGGGCGCAGCTTCTGCCCGTGTGGCTGCTGCTGATCGCGGGGCTGGTGACCGTGCCGCTGTGGCATGGGTCGGTTCTGACACTGTTGTTGCCGCAGGAAGAGGCCACCGCACCGGTGGCGCCAGATACGCCGGTCACGCCCCGGCCCCGCATTCGTCCCCGGGCGCCGGTGACCGGCATCCAGCATGTGGCCACCGAGGCCTTGAACCTGCGCCAGGGCCCGGGAGTCCACTTCCCGGTGGTGGCGGAACTGCCTCGTTTCACCACGGTGATGGTGTGGTCGCCGGGCACCGAAGAAGGTTGGGTGGAACTGAAGACCGAGGATGGCACCATGGGCTATGCCGCTGCCGGTTTCCTGGAGTCGGGCTCGGGCGCGGAGGCCCGCCAGGCATGGTGTGCCCGTCAGCCGGTGGCGCTGTTGGACAACGGCACCGTGCTTTCCCAAAGCGAGCATGGCCAGAACTTCCTGGTGGTGCGCAATCCCCACAATGCCGATGCCCTGGTGACGCTGGAGACGCCTGCCGGGGTGCCGGTGGCGCGGCTGTTCGTGGCCGCGTCCAGCAGCCCGCGCATTCCCGGCATGCCCGACGGGACCTTCCTGGTCCGCTATACCACCGGCCGCACGTTTGTGCCCCGCTGCGACGGCTTTGTTCAGCCCTCACCGCCCCGGGATGTGGCCAACCCCGTTAATCTTTACCCCGACATGCGTCTGGGGCGTCCGCGACCCATGACCCGGGTGCTCACCCTGACCGCCGAGACTCCCGACGGGCCGAGCCCGGGAGAGCCGTGAGTCATCACGGAACAGTCATGGACCCTTAACACGCCTGGGTGGCAAAGGCGGGTAGAGTGGGCGTCCCGATCATCCACCGGTCGCTAGAGCCTATCGCGGTCACTGGGACCCATTTTCGGGTCCCATTGACCGCGTGAATCGGCTCTATCTATTTGTTTTAGAGCGGATTCACGCACCCAATCCGGTTCACATCGTGAACCCGATTGGGTGCGACCCGCTCTAGGGTGTCGTTTTTCCGGAGCGTTGAGGGCCTGCACAGGGGAGGAAGTCCGCATGACTCAGTTGAAGTCCATTTTTGTGGCCATGACCGGCGAATTCGCCGACCGTCAGGCGCTGACCGCCGCCTTTGAACTGGCGAAGCGGGGCAACAGCGGCCTGACCGTCGCCGTGGTACGGCCCGAGGCCAAGGACATGGCCGCCCAGGTCATGGGGGCCCTCACCGGCAAGAGCATGGAAGGGTTCACCGACCAGATTGCCGCCCGCTTCGCAGAGGACAAGGAAGCCGCGCGCGCCGTGTTCGAGGAACTGCGTCCGCAGTTTCCCAAGGTGGAATGCTGCTTCGAGACCATCACCGGTCCCGAACACCGGGTGGTGGCCCGGCACGCCATGTATCACGACATGACCGTGGCGCCGCATCCCACCGGCGTGTACCGCCACAATTTCCGGGAAACGGTGTCGGAACTGCTGTTCCGCAGCGGTCGGCCGGTGCTGCTGGTGCCCCGGGAACACGGCGGCCACGATGTGCTCCGGCAGGTGACGGTGGCGTGGCGGGAAACGCCGGAGGCCTCTCGCGCCCTGGTGCTGTGTCGCCCCCTGCTCAAGATGGCGGAAAACATTCACGTGATCACCGGCGTGGAGCCGGGCCAGATGGATAAACCCCAGCATCTGGAAGAGGTGGGCGAATACCTGTCGTTGCATGGCATCGAAATCGATTCCAAGGTGGTGGACGTGGACAGTGAAAGCTATCACGAAGACATGGTGGAACACGCCAAGAACCGGGAATCCACCCTGATGGTCATGGGAGCGGTGGCCCACAGCAGCCTGCACGAGGTGCTGTTCTCCACCCTCACCGAGCGGATGCTGAAGCATGACGATTTCGCGGTATTGATGGTGGGGTAAATCCGTCCAATCGACCGCGATCCGCTCTATGGTCGGGGCCCCATCTGTTTTGCCGGGGGTGTGTGGCGGAGAGGGAGCAAGACCCAATGACTGAGCGACGTGGCGTGATGCTGGTGTTGTCGGCGCCGTCCGGGGCGGGAAAAACCACGGTGGCCCAGCGGCTGCTGGCCCGGGAACCGGCGGTGCAGGTGTCCGTTTCCGCCACTACCCGCGCCCCCCGTCCCGGAGAGGTGGACGGTCAGCATTATCATTTTGTGTCTTCGGAGCGCTTTGCGGCCATGGTGGCGGCGGGGGAGATGCTGGAGCACGCCACGGTATTTGGCCGTTCCTATGGCACCCCGCGCGCTCCGGTGGAGGCGGCCCTGGCGGCCGGCCGGGATGTGTTGTTCGACATCGACTGGCAGGGGCATCGCCAGCTTCTGGCGGCGGCCCCGGCCGATGTGGTGGGGGTGTTCCTGCTGCCGCCCTCGTTGCAGGCGTTGGAAGACCGTTTGACGGGGCGCAACCAGGACTCGCCGGAGGAGGTGGCCCGGCGCATGAGTCAGGCGGCGGCGGAGGTGAGCCACTGGCGGGACTACAGTCACGTGGTGGTCAATAACGATCTGGAGGAGGCCGTGGCGGCCGTGGCCCATATCCTGCACGGCGAGCGGCACCGCCGTTCCCGCGCCCAGGCGGCGGCGGCCCTGGCCGAGGAACTGACGGCTGGCCTTGCACCGTCAGGGGCCCAATAAATAGATCGCCGGCAGGGGTCCAATAGGTCACTGATTTTGTGAGCCTTATGACGGTGAGGGATGCCGATTTCAGGGGCGCCGCCGTCGGCGCCTTATGGGGTCACCTCCCTATACCTTTTCCCCCCACGCCTCAATGACCGCAACACGCTCTATCTATTTGATTTATAACGGCTGACGCTTGAAGTGACTCTGAGGATTCCCACCAGGTGCGAAGTGTGATTCGATGGCTTTCCACCAAATGAGAGGGGAATCATGGCTGGGAAGCTCAAGATATCGGAAGAACTATCGGCGGATGATCTGCGTGCGTGGGCGCGTCGGTGTGGCAAGGGTCGGGCTGGGGCGCGGGCCTATGCGATTGCCAACGCCCTTGAGGGCATGAGCCGGGCTGAAGCGGCGCGGCTGGCCGGGATGGAGCGCCAGGCCCTTCGAGACGCTGTTGTTCAGTACAACGCCGAAGGTGTTAAGGGCACCTCGAAAAACCGCGAAATCGACCCTTCCCACAACCGCAACCCGTTGAAAAACATGGATACCGTTCCGACCGAACAGGAGTTTTTCGAGGCGCCCTTAAGGGATTGTTCGACCGCCCGAAAGGACATCGTCAGCCCTGGCTGACCGAAGGTGAGCAGGCAGTTCTGGCTGATGTGGTGTTACGGGGGGGCAAACCCGGAAGAGCACGGGGTCTGTACCTGGACCGGCGAGGCGCTGGCTGGCATACCCCAGCCTCTCTCGTCATCCCCAACAACATCACTCTTGTCCACCAGCCGCCTTATTCGCCCGAGTGCAATCCGATCGAGCGGATTTGGCTGTTCCTGCGAGAGCGATTCCTGTCACTCCAGGTCTGGTCAACCCAAGCCGACATCATCGACGCTTGCTGCAACGCGTGGAACGCTCTCATCAACGATATCGGGCGTATCCGCTCTCTATGCTTCCACCCTTGGATCCAAAAGGTCATTTCATAGGTGAGGCGGTATAAGTGTGCTCCGGGGTCTCAATGGGGACGTCGATGGCCTCGCTGATGCGCTGGGCCATGATGATGGCGCCCTGTGGCTGCTGGCAGGTTTCCAGCAGGGCCGAGAACTCGTCTCCTCCCAGACGAAAAAAGGCATCGGCATCCCGGCTCACGGTGGCCAATCGCCGCCCCACCTCCGCCAGCACCAGATCGCCGGCCTCGTGGCCGTAGGTAGCGTTCACCTGCTTGAAGCGGTAATGCAGGCGCAGTGAGTAAGCGGCTCCCGTGGGCCCGGCAGTCCCCCAAACGTGTCTGACGCGGCCGAAAATCCCGCCACAGCCCCTTTATTCCGCCTGGGATCCGGCCCATATTCACAGCTGATAACCGCGAACAAGCGGGTGGTTTTGGGCGCCGAGGGAAAACCATAGATGGCAGGGGATGATTTGTTCGCCGGTCTGGTGGGACTGGTGGGGGATGCGGTGGTGGTCACGCGTGAGCAGAAGATCGTTATCGCTAATCCGGCTGCCCAACGGTTGACCGGGATGGACGACCTTGTGGGCCGGCCGCTGACGGACTTGCTTCCTGGCCTAAGCGATGTCCCCGACGGGCCGGAGCCCCAGGTGGCCCGGGTGCGTACCCGGGGCGGCACCCTACGCCCCATGAGCCTCCGCGCCATCAGCGACGGGGCGCGACGGGTGGTGGTCATCGGCCAACAGGTTCTGCCTGAGGGGGTGCGGCTGAATACCCTCTCCCGGGCCATGGAGCAAAGTCCCTCCGCCATCATCATTACCGATGCCGAGGGCCGCATCCAATATGTGAATCCCCGTTTTTGTGTCATGACCGGTTACGCGGCGGAAGAGATCCTGGGCGAAAACCCGCGGCTGCTCAAGGCCGAGGACACGCCGGCCCGGGTATATCGGGATATGTGGGCCACCATCCGCCGGCGTGAGGTGTGGCGCGGTGAGCTGAAGAACCGCCGCCGGGATGGTTCCTATTACTGGGTGGTGAGCGCCGTGTCCGCCATCTCCGACGACAACGATCAGGTGGTGAACTACGTCGCCGTTCAGGAAGATGTCACCGAGCAGTTGATGTTGACCCGGGAACTGGCCCAGGCCACCGAGGAGGCTCGGCGGGCGAACCGCGCTAAATCTGAATTCCTGGCCAATATGAGTCACGAACTGCGCACGCCGCTCAATTCGGTGATTGGCTATACTCAGTTGATGCAGCTGCGGCGTTTGGATCTGGGCTGCGAGCAGGCCGGCGAGTATCTGTCGGCCATCGAAAGCAGCGGCCAGCACCTGCTGCGGCTGCTGGACGGTATCCTGGATCTGGCCAAGATAGAATCAGGACGGCTGGAGTTGTCCATTTCCGAGGTGGACGTGACCGACCTGGTGGACGCGGCCCTGGGCATGGTCCGGCCCAGTGCCGACCGCCGGCACATCACGCTGGAGCGTGATACCTTGTGCCGGCATCCCAGCATGTTGAGGGTCGATGCCACCCGCGCCCGTCAGATCTTGGTCAATTTGTTGTCCAACGCCATCAAGTACAACCACACCGGAGGGACGGTCTCCATCGGCTGTGCGCCGGGTGGGCCGGGGCGTTTCCGGATCACCGTCACCGACACGGGGCCGGGCATTCCCGAAGACAAGCGGGAGGAGGTGTTCAAGCCCTTCCATCGCCTGGGGGCCGAGCAGCGAGCCATCGAGGGCACCGGCATCGGCCTTGCCCTGAGCCGGGAACTGGCCGAACGCATGGGCGGCCTGCTGGACTATCAGAGTACACCGGGGGAGGGCTGCGCGTTCTGGCTGGAGCTGCCCAGCGTGCCTTGTGTGGTGGCGTAGCGTCAGAAGGGCAGGCGGGCCGACAGTGTCAGGCCCTGGTTGGTGCCTTCGCTGGCCCATTGACCGCGATAGGCTCTATCTATTTGTTTTAGAGCGGGTCGCACCCTCAAAGCGTTGCCCAATACATGAAACGTGACCCGTGGGCCGGAGTATGCTACCCGCCTGGGACATGACTCTGCGCCGGCTTATGAGCTGGTCGGCTTAGAAACACGAGACAACAACGGGACAGACGATGATGCGCAGGTGGTGGCGGGCTTCGGTGGGACTTCTGGGCCTGGGAATGACGTTGAGCGCCTGTGCGCCCGTATCACCGCCCCCCAGCGGCAGTTGCCTGACGCGCATTGCCGGGCGGCAGGCGGACAACACCTGCTTTGAGAACGTTAATCTGACCGACTACCGCTTCCGGCTCATGTGCCACGGGCCGGCGCGCATGATTTCCCAGGGCGCCCACCGCCATGTGAAAACGGCGATGCTGCATAGCTGTCCCGCAGGCGCCTACGCCGTGTGTCTGATGCCCATCAGCGCCGGGGAACGGATGCGGGTCTACTACTACGAGCCCATGTCCCAGAGCCGGGATTATACCGCCTGCACCGCCGCCGGCGGCCAGTGGCAGTCCCCGCCGCCCCAACCGGGGGAAAAGCCGTAACGCCGGCGCGCCACGCTCCCCTCAGGCGATGATATCCGGAAGGAGCATGTCCTCCAGGGTGGCGATGGCGTCCTTCAGTTGCAATTTACGCTTTTTCAGCCGCCGCAGGCCAAAGGGATCGCCGGGGGCCGCCACGCTCATTTCCAGCAGCCGTTCGTCCAGGGCGCGGTGCTCGGCCTTCAGGGCCTCCAGCCGGGCGCGAATGGCCTCCATATCCTCGGGATCGAGATCGGAAATGTCGCTCATGCGGGCGGCGTATCCTTGTGTCACGGCATGTCACGAACCGGGTGGCCCCGGCACGGTGCGGACTGTACCACACCCCACACAGCAACGGGAGAGCCCAAACGATCCGTTTTTGTTCGCACGCCAAATAACAACAGGGCCTTGCGGCAACGGGCCCGGGGAGGCACAAAGGAGCGGCACCGGCGGGACGGCCGGTGCGCCAACCGCCCGGAGCATGAAGGGGAGACCGGCACCATGAGCGGAATTCAGCGCCTGGGAGTGTTGACCAGCGGCGGCGACTGCGCCGGCTTGAACGCGGTGATTCGGGCCGTGGTCCACCGCGCGGTGCTGGGGTATGGCTGGGATGTGTTCGGCATCATGGATGGCACCCTGGGCCTGACGGAGCGGCCCATGCGCTATCGCCAACTGCGGCCGGAGGACGTGCCCGGCGGCACCATGCTGCGCGCCGGCGGCACCATGCTGGGGACCATCAACAAAGGCGACCCCTTCTCCTTCACCGATGCGGAAGGCCGCGTGCATGACCGCGCGCAGGAATTCGTGGAGGGCTATAAGGAACTGGGCCTGGACGCCCTGGTGGTGATTGGTGGCGACGGCAGCATGGCCATCCTGCGCAAGCTGGCCCGGCGCGGCCACCTGCGCATGGTGGGCATCCCCAAGACCATCGACAACGACGTGATCGGCACCGAATACGCGGTGGGCTTCGCCACGGCGGTAAACGCGGTGGTGGACGCCCTGGACCGCCTGCAACCCACGGCCGCAAGCCACCACCGGGTGATGGTGCTGGAGGTCATGGGCCGGGATTCGGGACACATTGCCCTGGAATCGGGCATCGCCGGCGGCGCCGACGCCATCCTGATTCCGGAGATTCCCTACACCCTGGAGGGGCTCTATCAGCAGTTGGCCCGGGTGATGCGGGAAGGCCAGCGCCACGCCCTGGTGGTGGTGGCCGAAGGGGTAAAAACCGAAACCGGCGGCAAGGCCATGGTGGAATACGCCGGCAATGAGAAGCGCTATGGCGGGATCGGCGAATACATCAGCCACCGACTGACCCAACGGGCCGAACAGGACGCCGATACGAGCCTGGAGGCCCGGGTGACGGTGCTGGGCCACGTGCAGCGCGGCGGCGTGCCGTCCTGGCGAGACCGGCTCATCGCGTCCGCCTTTGGTGCCCACGCGGTGGATCTGGTGGCCCAGGGGCGCTTCGACCGCATGGTGGCCTGGAACGACCGCAACGTCACCGACATCAACCTGGCCGATGTGGTGACCGGCTCCCGTCCCGTGGATCCACACGGCGCCTTGGTGCTCACCGCCCGCGCCATGGGCGCCTATGTCGGCGAGCCGGAGTGACTCCTTCCCGCAGACATCAAGACGGGCGGCGGCCTTGATCGTATAGATCTGCTCTTGTCATCAGGAAGGTGCGGGGGCACTTGTCCCAGTGCCTTCATTGCGTCCTGTTCCCTATCGCCACGTGGCTTCGTCCCACAGCCAGGCCGCCCCGCGGACGCCGCTGGAATCGCCGTGCACCGGCGGCAAGATGCGGGTATCCACCCGGTCGGAAAACACATAGTGGGGCAGGCGGGCCGGCAGGGCTTCGTATAGTTGGGCCACGTTGGAGACCCCGCCGCCCAGCACGATGGCTTCCGGATCGAAAACATTGATCACCGTGGCCAGCCCCCGGGCCAGCCGGTCCACGTAGCGGTCCAGGGTGGCGCGGGCGTTGGTGTCGTCCTCGGCGGCCAGGGTGGCGATGTCGCGGGCGGTCAGGGGCGAGGCGCCGTAGTGCACCCCGTGATCCCGGGCCATGGACGGCCCCGACAGGAAGGTTTCCAGACAGCCATGGCGGCCGCAGTAGCAGGCCGGGCCCGGCCGTTCCTCGTCTCGGGGCCAGGGCAGGGGGTTATGGCCCCACTCGCCGGCGATGGCGTTCACGCCCCGGATCAGGCGGCGCTCGTAGACCAGTCCCCCGCCCACGCCCGAACCGAGAATTACCCCGAAGACGCTGCGGGCCTGGGCCGCGGCGCCGTCCATGGCTTCCGACAAGGTAAAGCAGTCGGCATCGTTGGCCACCCGTACCTGCCGTTCCAGCAGAGCGGCGAGGTCGGTGTCCAGGGGGGTGCCGATGAGATAGGTGCTGTTGGCATTCTTGACCCGGCCGGTGGCGGGAGACAGGGTGCCGGGAATGCCGATGCCCAGCGACCCCTGCTGGCCGGTGGTGGTCTCCACGTCCATCACCAGGTCGCGAATGGCCGCCAGGGTGGTGGGATAATGGTATTCCGGGGGGGTGTCGATGCGCCGACGATACAGGGTGTTGCCATGCCGGTCGAGGGCGATGGCTTCGATCTTATGGCCACCGAGATCGATCCCGATCCGCATCATGCTTCTGGTCTCCTGTCAGAGCGCGGCGTCCTTCCGCAGGGGGCGTGACGGCAGGGCCCTCATCACTCACCCTTCACCGGGGCCCAGGGTAGAGGATTCCCTGAGCCCGGGAAAGAGCCACGGAACACGCCGCCGGACCGCCATGCTTGACGGCGGACCGCTGAGGGAGGAGTCTGGACCGTGACCCCAAAGACCTGGATACTGCATGGCTACGGGGCCCCCTCCCGGGCCTGTGGCCGGTGACATGAGGCGATGCGAGTTCCATGAGTCCCGATCAGGGTGCCAGCGGCGGTGGCAAGCCGCCCACGACCGAACCGATTTTGCCGGAGGAGGTATGCCTGGACTTGGCCACAGTGGCCGGACTGGGTGACGAACCGGCCCTGTTGGTCACTGGCAACGACCGCCTGCATGCCCTGACGCCCGCCGCCGCCGGTCTGGTGGCGGACGAGGCCCTGCAGGAAGCCTTTCTGGCCGCCGCCGCCCAGGCCCAGGACGAAAGTCGCGTGCTGCCCATTTCCCTGGACGGCAGCGAATCCTCTGGCGCCGAGGCCCTGGAAGGGGTGTTAATGCCCCTGACCGATGGTGGGTCTTTGCTGGTGGGGCGCAACATGGCGGCCCACCATTCGCTGCGCGAAGCCCTGATTGAATCCCGCCGCCGTTACAAGGACCTGGTGGAGGTGTCCAGCGATTTCGCCTGGGAGGTGGCCGTGGACGAGGGGTTCACCTTTGTTTCGCCAGGGGGCGCCCTGGGCTATTCGGCCAGTGCCCTGATGGCCATCAGCCCCGAGGACCTGCTGCTCAACCATCATGGGGACGATCCGTCCCCCTTCCGCGCCGAACATCCCCTGAGCCAGGTGGAAGTGTGGGTGCGAGACGCCGGGGACCATCATGCCTGCCTCTCCTTTTCGGTGCGGCCCCTGTATGACGACGAAGGCCAGTGGGTGGGGGCTCGGGGCATGGCCCGGGACATCACCCGGGATAAGGAGCGGGCCCGCGCCCTGACCCGTTCCCACGACCGGGAACGACTGTTCAACCGTATCCTGCGCGCTTTCCGGGGGCAGGTGGAGGTGGATGCCCTCATGGATACCGCCGCCGAGCATCTGGCCTTGGGATTGGGGGCCGATGGCTGCGTGGTCTATGCCAACGGCTCGGAGGGAACCCGGGCCCGCTCGGATTCTCTACAGGCCGTGGCCCGCTTTGGCGCCACCCTGTCGCCGGAGGATGAGGGCCTGCTGCGGCGCAGTCTGGCCGATTTGGGATTGCAGGATGCGGCCATGCCGGTGCGACTGGGGCCCCTGCGGGCTCTGGGGGCGCCCACGGTGTTCTCCCATCGGGTGAATGGGGCCGTGGCCCTGTGGCGGGAGCCGGCCCGGGGGGCCTGGACGGACCAGGAAGCCCAGCTCCTGGCCGAGCTGGCGGACCAGATCGCCGTGGCGCACGAACAGATTGCCTATCATCACCGGGTGCTGGAGCTGTCTCGCACCGATCCCCTCACCGGTCTGCTCAATCGCCGGGCGTTCATGGAGGAGGTGGCGCGCCGCTTCCGGCGGGTGCAGGGCGGTGACCAGCGGGCTTCCCTCATCTATGTGGATCTGGACAACTTCAAGGCCACCAACGACTACCTGGGCCACGCCCGGGGGGACGAGGCGTTGCAGGTGGTGCGGGAGGTGCTGCGGGAACGCTCCCGGCCCAGCGATCTGGTGGCACGGCTGGGCGGGGATGAATTTGCCCTGTGGTTGGATGGCGTGGATGACACGGTGGTTCACGAGGTGACCTCGCGGCTGGTGGCGGCGGCAGAGGTGTTGGCGCCCTACTCCGGGACCGTGGACAAGCCCTTGACCCTGTCCGTGGGGGCCGCGGTGCTGCATCCGGAAAACGGGGAAAGCCTGACCCAGTTGCTGGACCGTGCCGACGGGGCCATGTATGTGGCCAAGCGGGGGGGCAAGGGCCGCTATGCCATTGCCCCCGCGCCGGACGAGGAGGCCGGGGAGGTCTGGGGCGCGGCCGATGAGTGACGCGACGCCGTTAACCTACGAGGAGGCCAAGACCCGCGCCGGCAGCCACGACGTGGCCGTGCGCCGCGATCTGGCAGGGCGCCGAGACCTGCCGCCGGAGCTGATTTACTTTCTGGCGGCGGATCCCGACACGGAGGTGCGCGAGGCCGTGGCCGCCAACCGTCGCACCCCGGTGAAGGCCAACCAACTGCTGGTGGGAGATGGCCAGGAAACGGTGCGCGTGCATCTGGCGGAAAAGCTGGTCCAGGAACTGAGCGATCCCCAGGAGGTCGGCGCCGAAGCGAACCGTTCCACCGAATCCCTGCTCGTGCGGCTGGCCTGTGACCAGTTGCCCCTGGTGCGCAAGGTTCTGAGCGAGGCCCTGCGCAGCCTGCCCAATGCCCCGCACGAGGTGGTGCAGCGTCTGGCCCATGACGTGGAAAACGGCGTGGCCGTGCCGGTACTGGAAAACTCGCCGGTGCTTACCGATGATGACCTGATCGCGGCGGTGGCCCGGGCGCCGGCCAGTGGTGCCACGGCGGCGGTGGCGCGCCGACCCAATCTGGTGGCCCGGGTTTCCGATGCCGTGGTGGCCAGCGGCCGCAAGGAGGCCATCACCGACCTGCTCAACAACAAATCGGCACAGATTCGCGAGGAAACGCTGGAGGAGCTGGTGGATGGCGCCCGGCATGTGCCTCAGTGGCAAGGCCCCCTGGTGCGGCGCCCCGTTTTGCCGGCACCCGCCGCGCGCAAGATGGCCCACTACGTGGCCGATGATCTGCTGCGGGAACTGACCCAGCGCGCCGATCTGCCCCAGGACACGGTGCACCAACTCAAGGAGGTGGTGCACCAGCGTCTGGAACAAAGCCAGCGGGTGGCCCATGCCGAGGTGGTGGCCGATGCGGCCGCCGGCACGCGGAAATGGGAAGAGACGCAAGACTCTCCGCCTGCCCGGCGCTTTACCGATGCCGACGGGCGCAAGGATTTGCACGAGGTGGCGGCCCTCAACGCCCAGAACAAGCTGTCGGAAAACCGGCTGGTGCGGGCGGCCCAGGAGGGACGGGAGGGATTCGTGCTGGCGGGGTTGTCCCTGCTCAGTGGCATGGGTCTGGAGTCCGTGCGGGACATCCTCAATTCGGGCAATTCCCGCGCCGTGTGTGCCCTGGCGTGGAAGGCCGGTCTGCGGGCCCGTTTTGCCTATATGCTTCAGGTGCGCATGGCGGGGATTCCCCCGCGCGAAGCCATCAAGCCAGACCATCGCGATGGTTATGTGCCCTCGGCCAGTGAAATGTCGTGGCATCTGGCGGAATACCAGAAGAACTGACCGGGGCGCGTTGTTGGGGGGCCACACAGCCGCGCGGGGCAGACAGGGCCGGCGGCAGGAGGATGGCCATGTCAGAGGAGGCTTCGGGCCCGGAAGAGCTCCCGCCGCCGGGCGCCGGCAACAGCCCGGGCATGTTGCTGTGGCTGGCGGGCTGGGCCTGGAAACGGCAGGTGGAGGCGGTGCTGCGGCCGTTGGGCCTCACCCAGCCTCAGTTCACGGTGTTGTTGACCCTGGCCCGGCTGGAGGACGCGCGTCCGGCGGCGGGCAGCAGTCAGCATCAGGTGGGGGTGGCGGCGCGCATGGATGCGAATACCTTGTCCCAGGTGCTGCGGGGCCTGGAAAAACGGGCGCTGGTGACCCGGAGCCGGGCGGTGGACCGCCGCCGGTGGGAAACGGGCCTCACGGACTCGGGACGCACCTTGTTGGCCGAGGCCCGGGTGGTGGTGGCCACGGTGGACGCCGCCTTTTTTGCCCCCATGGGTCGGGGCCAGAAGGTGTTGGCGGCCTCCCTGGAACACTTGCTGGCCTGCGCCGAGGGCCGGGAGGATCGGGAGCCCTGACTCTCCGCTTTATAACAGATAGAGAGAGAGTCAGGGGGCACCCCCTTCCTTTGTTGGGCGCGTCATATTACTGTAACATTCTCATAGAGCCGATTGCGGTCAATGGGACCCAATTCTCGGGTCCCCTTGACCGCGTGAATCGGCTCGCGTCCGCCGGAGGGGCCCGTCTCTCCGGCGGAACGTGTTTTCGTGCATGGGATGAACCACAATTGGCAGGTTTTCATGACTGAACCCTCTTTTTCTCAACCAGAGGTATCGGGAAGCGACTCGGCCCTGGGGTCGTTTTTCCGGGAATGGCTGCGGCAGCCGGCCGCCGTGGGGGCGGCCCTGCCCAGTGGCCGGGCGTTGGCGCGGGCCACGGCGGCGGCGGTGCCGGTGGTGCCGCGCCCGCGCGTGATCGAGCTGGGGGCGGGCACCGGGGTGATCACCCGCGCCCTGCTGGCCCGGGGCATTGCCCCCGAGGACCTGCTGGTGGTGGAGCACAATCCGGCCTTTGTCGAGCTGTTGCAGACGCAGTTTCCCCAGGTCCCGGTGGTGCAGGGGGATGCCCTGCGGCTGCATCGGGTGGTCACGCCGCCGCCGTCCATGGCGCCCGGCCCCTGGGATGCGGTGGTGAGCGGTCTGCCCCTGCTGAACATGTCCGCCCGCTGGCATTACCGTATTCTGTCCCATGCCTTCCGGGTTCTGGGACCAGAAGGGCGCTTCATTCAGTTCACCTACGGGTTCCGGCCGCCGGCCCATGGTCGGGTGTGCCGGGCGCTGGGGCTGCGGGTGCGCTCTGGCGCCATCGCCTTTCGCAATTTCCCGCCCGCCCGTCTGTATCTCTATGAGCGACAACCGGTGCCGGGGCATTGATTCCGCCCGCCCGGCAAATCATGCCGGGAACGGGGGCGGAAGGACCCCAAGAAGCCCGGGAGTCCGGGGGGTGAGATGTGGCATGAGGATTGCTTGGTAATGGGCGATTGAGGCAAGGGGCGCGTTCGGCAGGCCCCGGCAGGTGCGGGAGGAGTAGGTCATGAGCGGGTTGTGGGGAACGCTGGTCACCAGTCAGCAGGCCATGATGGCGCAAAGCCATAGCATGCACATGATCAGCCAGAACGTGAGCAACACCAACACCACGGGCTATAAATCCGTGGAAAGCCACTTTGCCACGCTGCTGAACCACAACTCACCCCAGCAGGGCGATTTCTTCAGCGTCCAGACCCAGGACCGCAAGTTCGTGGAGAACCAGGGCCTGTTGCAGCCCACGGACAGCACCTTCGACATGGCGCTGGACGGCCAGGGCATGCTGATGGTGACCGATGACCTGGAAGGCGGCGACATTTTCTATACCCGCGATGGCGCCCTGCAGACTCCCGTGGCCGACCAGGAGGAAGGGTCCTTCTATCTCACCAATGGTAGCGGCAACTATCTTCTTGGCTGGCAGGCCGACGAAAATGGTGACCTGCCCGACGACAAGACCGAGGCCAATCTGCAACCCCTGGTCATCGACGGCGAGGTGTCCAGCGACGGGGTTGCCACCACGGAACTGACCGCCGCCTTCAACCTGCCGCCCGACCAGCCCCTGCAGGCCACGGCCTTTGCCGTCTATGACGGTCAGGGCAATACCGAGAACCTGAACATGGTCTGGAACAAGGCCGATGATGCCCTTAATACCTGGGACGTGACCCTTTCGGCCAGTAACGGCACGGTCACAACGGGCAACGGTACCGACACCGTGCGGGTGACGTTTGATTCCAATGGCGAACTGATTTCCGTGGATGGGGATACCACCGCCACCGGTTTCACTATGGACTTTGCCTGGGACGAAGCCGAGGCGACTCAGGTGGTCTTTGACATGGCGGGGTCCACGCAGTTCGCCGGGACCTATGAACAGCGCGGCGTTACCAACGATGGGTACGGTCCCGGGGTGATGGAAAGCTTCGCCATCAACGAGGACGGTCTGATTTCCGTGGGCTTTTCCAATGGCACCCAGCGGGTGATGGGCCAAGTGGCGGTGGCGGACTTTGTCAATGCCAACCAGCTTGAGCAGCTCTCCGGCACCATGTACCGGCAGACCCAGGCGTCGGGCGAGGCCACCGTGCATGACCTCACCGAGAGTTTGGCCAGCACCCAGATCATGAACGCCTCCCTGGAGCGGTCCAACGTCGATCTGGCCGACCAGTTCACCCGCATGATGGTCACCCAGAAGGCCTATTCGGCGGCCAGCAAGACCTATGTCACCGCCGACGAAATGGTGCAGACGGCCCGGGATCTGAAGCGATAGGCTTGTAGAGCTGATCGCGGTCAAGGGCCCCAATTCGCGCGTCCCCTTGGCGGCAGGGCGGGGCGGTTTTGCCCAAGGGCAAAGCCGCCCCGCTGCCGTTGGCGGCCCGGAAACGAATCCCTGCTAATTTCGGGGCTATCTTCCCCGTCGGTTTCTGCTATGCCAGGGCGTGTTTGGAGACAAGGAGCCAGAGCCCGTGCTGGATCGGTTGATGAGTTTTCTGTTTGGCGAGGAGAACGCGCCCGAACCCGGCGCCGAGCTGCACGAAGCGGTGGCCGGCGTTCTGGTGGAGGCCGCCATGGAAGACGGGCAGGTGGACCCGTCGGAGGAGACCCGCATCAAGGCGCTGCTGGGGAGCCACTTCGGCATGAGCGTCGCCGAGGCCGAGGCCGCCTTGGAGCGTGCCCGCCAGCGCATGGCCGGTGCCACCCAGCTCTATCCCACGACCCGGCGGATCAAGGATCTATGCGATGCCGATCAGCGCCTGGAGATCATGGCAATGTTGTGGGAGGTGGTGTACGCCGACGGCGTGGCCCATGACTACGAGGCCAACCTGATGCGCCGGGTGGCCGGGCTGTTGTATGTGTCCGATCGGGACTCCGGCCTGGTCCGCGACCGTGTTCGGGAACGTTTGGGGCTCACCCCCTGACCGGTCCGAGGGTCGGTTCCGCGGCCGCACGTGCCGCCAATCCGCGCCGATAAAGCGATTCTGGATCTGTAGGAAGAGGAGTACACCCCGTGACCTATGTGGTGGGTGAAAACTGCATCAAGTGCAAATACACCGACTGCGTGGAAGTATGTCCCGTGGACTGCTTCTACGAAGGGGAAAATATGCTCGTCATCAATCCGGACGAGTGCATTGACTGCGGCGTCTGTGAACCCGAATGCCCGGCGGAAGCCATTTATCCCGATTCCGATGAACGGGCCGACAAGTGGGTGGAGGTCAACCGCGAGTATGCGGAGAAATGGCCCAACATCACCGCCCGCAAGGATCCCCTGCCCGATGCCGATGCCTGGAAGGACAAGCCGGGCAAGGACGGCGAGTTCAGCCCCAACCCCGGCGGTTGACCTCCCCGGGAATGATCCAGGCCAGGACTAGAGCCTATCGCGGTCAATGGGACCCATTTTCGGGTCCCATTGACCGCGTGAATCGGCTCTATCTATTTGATTTAGAGCGGATTCACGCACCCAATCGGGTTTACGCTGTGAACCCGATTGAGTGCGACCCGCTCTAGAGCGGGTCAGGGCGGCGTGCCCTGACCCACGCCCAGCCATGTTTCCTGCCAGTGGGGATCGGCTTCCAGATCCGCCAGGGGGCCGGCGCGGCGCACGTGGCCCTTCTCCAGCACCACCACCCGGTCGGTGAGAGGCCCGGCAAAGGCCAGATTCTGTTCCGATAACAGAATGCCCAGCCCGGCTTCCTTCAGGGTGCGCACGGCGCCGGCGAGCTGCCGCACCACCACCGGGGCCAGTCCCTCGGAGGGTTCGTCCAGCAACAGCAACCCTGGCTGTCCGGCCAGGGTACGGGCCAGGGTGAGCATCTGCTGTTCGCCCCCGGACAACAGACCGGCCGGCCGGTTGAGCAGCGGTTCCAAGGCCGGAAACAGCGCCAGCAGCCGGTCCAGGGTCCAGTGGGGCCCCCGGCTGTAGGGGCCGGGGGGACGGGCGCCCACCGCCAGGTTCTCGCGCACCGAGAGTTCGGGGAACACGCGGCGATCCTCCGGCACCCAGCCTACGCCCTGGCGGGCAATAACATGGGGCGACAGGCCCGTCAGGCGCGTCCCTGCCCAGCACACCTGTCCCCGCGGGAGGGGCACCAGCCCCATGATGGCCTTCAGGGTGGTGGACTTGCCGGCCCCATTGCGTCCCAGCAAGGCCACCAGTTCCCCGGCCGCGACGGTCAGGGAGACCCCGTGCAGCACGGCCGCCTGATCGTAGCGCACGGTCAGGTCCGTGACGGTCAGGGCCGCCGTCGCCGTCATGAAGACGGAGCGCCCTTTTGGCGACGGCTGAATTCGGTCTCGCCCCCCTCTGCCAGGATGCGGGCCTGACCAATCCAGTCCTCGCGCTCCAACCGGCCCTGGAAGGGGAGGTGGTGGTTGATCCACGCCACGTCTTCCTGGGTGAACGCGGCCACCTGCCGGAAATGATAGACCCCGATGTCGTTGAGCTGCTGCTCGATGCGCGGCCCGATGCCGCTGATGCGTTTCAGGTCGTCGGGCTCGCCGGCTGGTCCATCCAGGGCGAAGGCCGGGCGGGCTTCCGCCATCTGTTCGGCGGAGGCGAGCGGCATGGCGGCCATTTCCGCCATGGTGTGGCGGCCCGGCGCCACGTCGGAGAGTTGGCGGGCCAGACCGGCCAGGGCGTCGCGATCCTCGCTACACCGGGTGAGCCGGGCGAGAGCCTCGTCCCTTTCTTCCTCCAGCGCGGCAATGCGCTCCCGCAGGGCTTCCAGGTCCTGATCGGGCACGTCCTGACCGGGGTGCGCGTCGGCGGCATTCCCGTCGGTGGCGGCGGGGGTTCCCAGGGTGGGGCGTTCCCGCGCCCACAGCCACCAGCCGGCACCGAGGCCCAGCAGGGCCGCCAGAACGATAAACACAAGCACTTCTAAGAAAACGTAGGTCATCCCAGGTCACTCGTTCTGATTCTGAGAGGGGTGTGGGAGCGCGGAGACCGTGATTTCCACCCGGCGATTGCGGGCACGTCCGCTTTCGGTGGTGTTGTCGGCCACGGGTCGGCTGTCGCCATACCCCCGCGCGTCGATGCGATGACTCGGGTAGCCGGCGGCAATCAGGAATTGCCGCACCACCTGGGCCCGCTGGCCGCTGAGCCGGCGGTTCAGGGCGTCGTTGCCCGTGTTGTCCGTGTGTCCGCCCACCTCCAGGGTGAACCCCTGGCAGCGATTGGCCAGCCGGGCCAAGCGTTTCAGCAGGGGAAGGCTGTCGGCGCTCAGGTGGGCATTGCCGGAGGCAAATCGGACCCGACGGGTTTGCAGCAGAATGTCGAACCGCTCCTGGCATTGACGGGCCGAGAGGGCGGGCAGATCGCTGTTGTGGGCGGCCACCACTTCCGCGGCGGCGTCGGCCAGGGCAGAGGCGATTTCCGGCGCCTGTTCCGGCGGCGTGTGAGCCTCGGTGGCCTCGGCTGCCGGCGTGTCGGTTGTGGCGGTGTCGTCTGCGGCATCCACGCCGCCGGAGGCCGGGGCGTCGTCAGAGGCGGTCTCGTTGATGTCGGTCGTCGCGCCCGTTTCCGTGCCGGTGGTTTCGGTGGCGGACTCAGGGCTGGCGTCGGTGGGTGTTGTGGAGGAAGCGGTGTCGGCGGCCTCCCCGCCCTTGGCATCGGCGGACGGCCCCGTGCCGGCGGTGTCGGCGCCCCCTTCGGCCTCGGTGCTGGCGTCGGCGCTATCGGCAGAGGTGCCCGCCATGTCAGAGTCGTCAGCGTCAGGGTGGGGGGGCGCGGTCGCCCCGGAGTCGGCCGTGGCGGCGCTGGCCGCCTCCGCATCGTCCGCGTCGGACTCTGAGGTGGCCGTGGTGTCGGGGGGGCGGGCCGTGGAGGAATCTGCGGCCGCCGTTTGGGCGTCGTCGGGTTGGGCCGTGGCGGCGCTGGCCGCCTCCGCATCGTCCGCGTCGGACTCTGAGGTGGCCGTGGTGTCGGGGGGGCGGGCCGTGGAGGAATCTGCGGCCGCCG
>CAZHRQ010000012.1:25051-32221 GCA_964535075.1 uncultured Rhodobacterales bacterium
GGCCGTGGCGGCGCTGGCCGCCTCCGCATCGTCCGCGTCGGATTCTGAGGTGGCCGTGGTGTCGGGGGGGCGGGCCGTGGAGGAATCTGCGGCCGCCGTTTGGGCGTCGTCGGGTTGGGCCGTGGCGGCGCTGGCCGCCTCCGCATCGTCCGCGTCGGATTCTGAGGTGGCCACGGTGTCGGGGGGGACAGCCGGGCGGCAGCGGGCGGGATCCAAGGGTGCCAGGGTGGTGTCGTCCTTCACCCGGCGCACGCCCCAGAGCCGATCCACTCGGTTCAGGGCTTCCTGGCGCTGGGTTACGTCAGGGGCGGTGCCGGAGACGGTGGCCACGCGGCCCGTCACCGAAACCGAGGCCCAGGCATTGTTGTCGGCCCAGGCCGCGCGGCTCCGTTCCGCCAGATCCTGTTCCATGACCGGCTGGCGCCAGAGCCACACACCGGCCGCCAACACCACCACGGCGCCCGCCGCCAGAGCCGCCTTGCCTTTCGGTATCATGGCCTCGTCCCTCCCCAGTGCCCCCGGTGGGGGGCGATTGTTCCGGTGTCCCGGAATCCCTTCGATCCAGTTTTCCGGACTGTATCACAGTCCCGGCGGTCGTACGCCTGACCAGAAGAGGGAAACGGGTGAAAAATCCATCATGGTTCGAGGAACGGGAAGGGGGTAGGGTCCCGGGAGCACCGCTCGGCGGCGGACCTGAAATCGGCTTCGGCAGCGAGGAGACACCACCATCATGGATCCGGAAACCTCCATTCCCGGTCGCCTGTGGGCGGCCCTCACACACCACTGGCGCTGGTTGCTGCCGGTGGTCCTGGTTCTGGGGCTCGGCCTCTGGGTTTTCTTCTGGTATCTGCTGCCGGTGGTGCTGGCGGGTCTGGTGATGCTGGTGGCCTTGGCCCTGGGGGCCCGGCGCTGGGCCCTGGTGGCGGGCTTGGTGATGATCGGTTTCCTGGTGTGGAAGCCGGCCCTGATCCTGATCTTTTCCCGCACCGAGGAGGTGGTGATCACCCGGGAGCCCGACGAACGCCGGGGTCAGCGGCTGGTGTATACGGACAAGGGCACCTACAAGGTCAAGGACGTGCCGCTGCTGTTCCAATTTTCGTCCAGCGACATGTGGGGCATGTTCACCCGTGGCCGGGAATGCACCATCAGCAGCTACGGCATCCGGTTGGGTCTGTTGTCCCGGTACCCCACCATCTACCGCGCCAAATGTCAGGCGCTGGGGGACATCCCCGCCAGCCATGACGGCGATGCCGCCACAGCCCCCGCCGGCAGCGGCAACGGTTCCTGACACAGGGGGAGGGCTGACACGGACATCGGGGCACCCCGCGGTGCCCCGCTTCCGGCAGGAGCAGGCCACGCGGCCGTGGCAACAAGATCAGGCCACGCGGCCGTGGCAGTGCTTGTACTTCTTTCCCGAACCGCAGGGACAAGGGGCATTGCGGGAAACCTTGCCCCAGCTTTCCGGCGTGGCACCCGGTGTATCGTCGGCTTCCGTCATGCCCGAGCCGTCGCCGATAAAGGCGGTGGGGTTGGCGTGCAGGGCCTGAAGGGCGCGGTTGGCCTTGGGGTCGGGCAGCAGGGTTTCGGGGTTGGTTTCCTGTTCCAGCTCCACCTGGGCCAGCATCTGCGTCACCCGCTCCCGCAGGGAGGTCAGCATGGTGTCGAACAGGTCGAAGGCTTCCCGCTGGTATTCGTTCAGGGGATCCCGCTGGGCATAGGCGCGCAGGCCCACCCCCTGGCGCAGGTGGTCCAGGCTGAGCAGGTGGTCCTTCCACGCCTGGTCCAGCAGTTGCAGCAGCAGGCTTTTTTCCACGCTGCGCCATACCTCGGGCCCATAGCGGGCCGCTTTGCCCGCCATGTGGGTGTTGGCGGCGTCCACCAGACGCTCGTGAATCTGCTCGTCGGCGATGCCCTCTTCCCGGGCCCAGTCGTGCACCGGCAGGTCCAGGCCCAGCACGCGCTTCACTTCTTCGTGCAGGCCGTCCACGTCCCACTGTTCGGCATAGGCCTTGGGCGGGATGCAGCGGGTGACCATTTCCTGGATGGTGTCGAGGCGCATGTCGGTGATGGTGTCGGAAATATCCTCCACTTGCATCAGTTCCCGACGCTGTTCATAGACCACCTTGCGCTGGTCGTTCATGACGTTGTCGTACTTGAGCAGGTTTTTCCGGATATCGAAGTTACGGGCTTCCACCTTACGCTGGGCTTTTTCCAGGGCCTTGTTGACCCAGGGGTGGGCGATGGGCTCGCCCTCCTCGAAGCCCAGGCGGCGCAGCATGCCGTCCAGTTGATCGGAGACAAAAATCCGCATCAGGTCGTCCTTGAGGGACAGGTAGAAGCGGCTGGTGCCGGGATCTCCCTGACGACCGGAGCGGCCTCGCAACTGGTTGTCGATACGGCGGCTTTCGTGGCGTTCGGTGCCCAGCACGAACAGGCCGCCCGCTTTCAGCGCCACCTCCCGCTTGGCCGCCACGTCCTCGCGGATGGCCTTTTCCTGTTCGGCCCGCCGAACGGCATCGGTGATGGTGCTGAGCTCCGTGGCGACCCGCATGTCGGCATTGCCGCCCAACTGGATGTCGGTGCCGCGTCCGGCCATGTTGGTGGCGATGGTCACCGCACCGGGCACCCCGGCCTGGGCGATGATGGCCGCCTCCCGGTCGTGGTGGCGGGCGTTCAAGACCTGGTGGGGGATTTTTTCCTGGCTTAAAAGGTTGGACAGGTGTTCGGACTTCTCGATGGAGACGGTCCCCACCAGCACCGGTTGCTGCCGTTCCCGACAGTCCTTGATCTGGGCCAGGATGGCACGATCCTTGTCCGGCACCGTGGCATAGACCTCATCGTTGTGATCGAGGCGCTGCACGGGACGGTTGGTGGGAATCTGGGTAACGTCCAGATTGTAGATTTCCATGAACTCTCCGGCCTCGGTGATGGCCGTGCCGGTCATGCCCGCGAGCTTGGGATAAAGACGGAAAAAGTTCTGGAAGGTGATGGAGGCCAGGGTCTGGTTTTCGTTCTGGATGGTGACCTTTTCCTTGGCTTCCAGGGCCTGGTGCAGCCCCTCGGAGAAACGGCGCCCTTCCATCATGCGGCCGGTGAATTCATCAATGATGACGATACGGTCGTCCTTGACGATATAGTCCACGTCGCGGGTGAACATCTTGTGGGCACGCAGGGCCTGGTTCACGTGGTGCAGCAGGCTGATGTTGACCACGTCGAACAAGCTGCCGGCCTCGATCAGGCCCTTGTTGCGCAGACTCGCCTCAACCGCTTCCACGCCGCCATCGGTGAGGGTGATGTTGCGCAGCTTTTCGTCTTTTTCATAGTGATCCTCGGTCAATTCCTGGATCACCGGGTCCACGGCCGTGTAGAGGGCGGAACTGTCCTCGGCCGGGCCGGAAATGATCAGCGGCGTCCGGGCTTCGTCAATGAGAATGGAGTCCACTTCGTCGATGATGGCGAAGTTGAACGGCCGCTGGACCATTTCCTCCAGGCGGAACTTCATGTTGTCCCGGAGATAGTCAAAGCCCAGCTCGTTGTTGGTGGCATAGGTGATATCGGCGGCATAGGCGGCGTGTCGCTGGCCGTCGTCCAGTCCGTGGGTGATGCAGGCCACGTTCAGGCCCAGGAAGCGGTAGATGGCGCCCATCCACTCGGCGTCCCGTTGGGCCAGGTAGTCGTTCACCGTCACCAGATGGGCGCCCTTGCCGGAAAGGGCGTTGAGATAGAGCGGCAGGGTGGACACCAGGGTTTTGCCCTCGCCGGTGGCCATTTCGGCAATGCGGCCCTCATGCAGCACCATGCCGCCCATGAGCTGGGTATCGTAGTGGCGCTGGCCCAGGGTACGGCGGGCGGCCTCCCGCACGGTGGCGAAGGCTTCGGGCAACAGGGTGTCTTCGGAGGCACCATTGGCCAACTGCTCTCGCAGCCAGGGGGTGCGGGCCTTCAGGGAATCGTCGTCCAGGGCGGAGACGGAGGACTCGAGCTCGTTGATCCGCGCCACCTTCTCCTGCAGGGCCTTGAGGGTGCGATCATTGGCGGAGCCGAACAGGCGACGGGTGAGGGCCTGGAACATGGGAAACCTTTCGCCATCCACGGGGGCGCCGCACCGGGCGTCCGCGGACGCGGCACCCGGCCACGGTCTGACGGTCAGAGATAGAGGCCGAGGGTGCCCATGTCAACGCTACCCCGGCCGCTGATTCCTCCAGTGGCATCCCTCAAAGGGAGAGCGTGGGCGGGTCATCATTGCCAAAGGGGGGGCGCTCGGTCGATGATGGGCCATGATAGCCAATAATCATAAGAATCGTCGTAACGATCACCGGCCCCGGCCGGCGAAGCAGACGACGGCAGGACATTCCTGGGAGGGACCGGGTCGATCATGGGGGTCAAGGAAGAGTTCAAGAGCGCTCTGCGGGCGTTAGAAGCGGGCGAGGTGGATACGGCCATGGCCACCCTGGAGCGGCTGGCGGAAGCGCAACACGTGCCTGCCCAGGCCAAGCTGGGTCACGTGTATTATCATGGTCACGGGGTGGCGCAGGACTTGGAGCGGGCCCGGCACTGGTGGTATCGGGCGGCGGAACAGAAATACGGACCGGCCTGCAACGACCTGGCCATCTTGTATGCCCGGGGCCAGGGCGTGGAACGGGATCCCAAGCAGGCGGCCCACTGGATGCGGCTGGCGGCGGAGGAGGGGGTGGTCTCGGCCCAGTACAATTACGGCCGAATGCTACTCACCGGGACCGGGGTGGACATGGACACTCGGGAGGCGGCTAAGTGGCTGCGGGAAGCGGCGGAGTTCGGGCACGAGCGGGCCATGATCACGCTGGCGGGGCTGTATCTGGAGGGCGAAGGGGTGCCAGAGGATCCGGTAATGGCCCAGGTGTGGGCGGCCATTGCCGCCCAGCGCGGCCTGGGAGAGGCCAAACGGGTTCTCGTGAACGCCGCGTCCCGTCTAGTGCCCGGCCAGGCAGAGGAGGTGGCAGAGGCGCTGCCCACGGTGTTGAAGCAGGTCGTGTAAAAAAAACTGAAAAAAGGGGTTGCCACAAAGGGGGGGCTCTGGTTAATGTCCGTTCTCCCGGCGGCGATGGTCTTGTTCTTTAGCCGGCGGGAAACAATCTCAGGCGCCCGTAGCTCAATTGGATAGAGCATCTGACTACGGATCAGAAGGTTAGGAGTTCGAATCTTCTCGGGCGCGCCATTCTAAAGGCTTGAAAGCAAACAGCTTTCAAGCCCTTTTCATTTGGTCCCCAGGGGGTGCCGGATGACCCGTCCCACGCCTATCCCACGGAAAGCCATCGACCTCGGATGAGGGCGGCAGCAGGAACCGCGCCGACACCCGGCCCCACCCTCCCACCGCTGTCCCACTGCGGGACAGAAAAGAGAAGGTGCGGAAGATGAACCCCCCACACTCGATCACCTCCCGTTATCCGTCGTCCCGGGCAGCAGGTCCCAGGCTCGAGCCGCCACCGTCGCCGTCTCCACCAGCCGCTGCTGTGCGTGACCATCCGCGACACCCTGACGAACGAGGGACTGTCCCCGGTTTTGTGCCAGCGCTCGAGGGTAAAGGTCGTGCCCCCGAGCGCACCGGCCAATTGGTTGGATTTGAGCATGGGGGGACCGTATGAGCCGGCGGAGTTGGTATCGGGTCGGTCTGGATCACCCAGCCCCGCTTGCTTGTTGGTTGGTGTGACAGGTTGATGTGATTGCCCCAGCGCGCTTGTCACACCCGCCGCTATACTACTGGTTTTCAAGGGATTTTCCCCTTGCTCGCGAACGAGATGTTGTGAATGCGTCAGTCAAGCCGCTCGATGATGGCGCCCAACTTCTGGCAGGCGCCATTGTGGAGCGGCGTGGGGGTCGGCCCCAGGACGAGGGCGGCAGCAGGAGCCGCGCCATAAACCGCCCCCCGTCCTCCCACCGCTGTCCCACCGCAGGAAAAAAAAAAGAGAAGGTGGGGAAGCTGAACTCCCCCACCTGATCACCCCTCGTCCCCCGTCGTCCCGGGCAGCAGGTCCCAGGACCGAGCCGCCACCGTCGCCGTTTCCACCAGCCGCTGCGGTGCGTGGTGAGCGTAGCGAGCGGTGGTGGCGAGTTGGCTGTGCCCGAGGATGACACCGATCTCATTGAGCGGCACCCCCTGGTTCGCCAGGGCCGAGGCAAAGCTGTGCCGAAGATCGTGGATGCGGGTGTTGGGTTGCAGGCCGGCCGCCTTCTTGGCCCGCCTCCAGGGTCCACGGAGGTCTTCGAGCGCCCGCCCCTCCACCCTACCCGGGAACACGAAGCTCCCTTCGCTCGGGCGGCTCCGTTGCTGCTGACGGGCGAGGACCTCGATCGCCAGGGCCGACAACGGGATGTGCCGTGTCTTTCCCGACTTCGATCGGGGCACCGTGAGCAGGCAGCGGTCGATGTCGACGTTCTCCCAGCGGGCCTTAAGAACCTCGGCCTTCCGGGCGCCGGTGAGGATCAACAGCATGATCGCCGAAGCGGCGTTTTGGTCTGGCTCCATGTCCAGGGCACGCACCAGCGCCTGGGTTTGCTGGGCGCTCAGGTAGACGTCGCGACTTGTCTCGGCCAGCATCCCCGGCGCGGCGGCCGGGTTGGGTCCGTCCAGGACCTGCCAGCGCCGCGCCAGGTTGAACATCGCCCGCAACGTCGCGAGGTCACGGTTGACCGAGGCGTTCGATAGCTTCATGCCGACGAGCCTGCGCCGGAAGGCGGCGACGTCCGCTTGGTTCACCTCGTCGAGCGGCTTCCGCCCCATCGCCTCACCGATGCGCCGACAGAACACCGCGACGGTGGCGTGGGACCGGTGCCGGTCCTTGCTGTAGGGGAGGTAGCGATCCTCCATGAACTCGGTCAGCGTCGGCACCGCCCGCTTCTTTTCGGCGTCGGCCACGGGATCGGCCCCGAGGCTGGTCTCGGCCCTGAGTTGTTCGGCGCGGCGGCGTGCTTGCTCCAGGGTGACGTCACCGTAGCGACCAATTTTCACCTCCTTCCCGCGACCGCGACCGTCTCGATACCGGAAATAGAACGTGGTGCAGCTTTTGCGAACTTCGGCGATCAGGCCGCGCGTCCGGTTGTCGAAGATGCGGAGTTTCGCCTTGCCCGCCGGTATGGCCGGCGGGGACGATAGCAAGGCCTTGGTGATGTGGGTTGACGACATTTGCCCTTCCT
>CAZHRQ010000013.1:0-31963 GCA_964535075.1 uncultured Rhodobacterales bacterium
ACGCGGTCAATGGGACCCGAGAATTGGGTCCCATTGACCGCGATAGGCTCTAGGCTGTTGCGCCCAGCAAGGGCCTTCATAACCCGGTATGCCTTTCACCGGCAACAGGGGAGACAACCATGACAGAAGCAGCCGTATGGGGGGCTGTGGGGGCATTGGGCCTGGCCGCCGGCAGTCTGGCCGATCTGCTCGCCTGGCGACTGGTTCGGCACCAAAGCCTGAGGGGGCGCTCCCGCTGTCCCGGCTGCGCCACCCCCCTGGCTGTCTGGCAGGTGATCCCCCTGCTGGGCTGGGCGATCCAGCGGGGACGCTGCCACCGGTGCGGCCACGCCCTGGGATGGCGGGCGCCGGCGGTGGAGCTGACCACGGCGCTGCTGGTCTTGCTGGCCTTTGCCCGCTTCGGTCCCACGCCCGCCGGGGCATTGGCGATGGTTTTGGCGGTGGGACTGGTGGTCCAGGGGGTGATGGACCTGGAGGCCCAGATTCTTTCCGACGGCGTAAGCCTGACGCTGGCCGCGGCCGGGGCCGCCTTTCAGGTGCTGGCGGACACCCCGCCATGGCTGGTGAGCCTGGGCGGGGCCCTGGCGCTGCTGGGGGCCTGGGGACTGCGGGCCGGGGCGGCCTGGCGCTGGCGGCGGGAAGCCCTGGGGCTCGGGGATGTGAAATTCCTGGGCATGGCCGGCTTGTGGTTGCCGCTGATGCACTGGCCGCTGTTCCTGATCACCGCCGGGACCCTGGGCACCCTCATGGGCTTGGGCTGGCGGCTGGCCGGTGCCCGAGCCTTTCCCTTCGCCCCGGCCCTGGCCCTGGCCCTCTATGGCGGCGTGCTGATCACGGCGTGAGCTGCGACGGCCGCAACCATTGACTGCGGCCGTGGCGGACCACCCGGATGCCCTCGGCCGTGACAGCGGTGATGCGCACCCCCGGATAGCCCTCGGGACGGTCCACGCGGGTCCCGTTGAGCCACACCACCCAGCGGCGGGGCCCCCCGTACAGCAGGCCATCCAGACGCAGGGGTGTGGGGGAGACAGGAGAGGGGGCCTCACCGGTTTCCGTTTCGGGCGCCGTTTGGGAGTCGGGCGCCGTTTCCGGGGCACGTGTCACCGGCGCCCGGCGCCCCGCCGCCAACGCGGCCAGCACTGCCCGATCCCGGCGCGGCTGCAAGGGGTCGGGCAGGCGGGGCGGCGACAGCGTGGGCTGTATCTCCCCCTCCGTGGCGGAGGCATCGTTGGCGGTGATCCACAACCAGGTCATGGTGCCGTTGACCAGATCAGGCCGCGTACCGCTCCGCAACAGCGCCAGTCCATCGGCCATGGGGGCGTGATCAAGGTGCAAATGCCGTAGCAGCACCACCCCAGGCAAGGCAGCGCCCACATCGGCGGCCAGGGCCCGCAGGCTGCCTTCCACCACGCCGGTTGCCGTCACCGTGACCGTGGCGGCAAAAACCCCGGGCGCCACCCGGGCCGCCGGCGTCACTTCATAGGACACCGTGTTCAGACCATAGGCCAGGGCCCGATCCTCCAGCACCGCCAACAGAGCCAGCCGGTCCCGGGGAGCGAAGAACCCCTGGGCGCGCGCCCGTGCCAACACCGCCGTGGCCTTGCTGTGGCTCGCGGCACGCTGGCGGGCCTGGGTTACGGCGGCCTGGCGCCGCTGAACCTCCGCGCCGGTGGCACTCACCGCCCGCGCCAGCTCCTGACCCCGCCCGTGCAGGAGCACCGCCACCACCAGCACCCCCACCGCCACGCCCCCCACACCCAGCCAAGGCCCCCTCATGATCAGGACTCCTCCACGGCCAGGGTGACGGTCCATGTGGTGGGACGGGCCTCCGCCAGCGGCTGCACCCCGGTGGTGCCGGCGAGGGCGGTGGCGGGATCCAGCGGCACCGGGCCCTCCACCAGCGAGACGTGGGCCTCTGGCAAAGCGGCGCTCAGGCGACGCCGTAATTCCCGGGCCATGGCCAGCGTGGCCGGTAACGGGCCCAGCGCCGGCGGCTGTCCCTGGACGGCCTGCGGCGGCGTGAACCGTACCGTCAGCCGCAACCGCCCCCGGCCCGGCGGCAGAGGTCCGCCACCGCCGTGGGTCCGCCCCGCCGCGACCACAGGCTGGAGGGGCACCGCATTGAGGGCTTCAAAATCAAGCCCGGCCACCACCTCTCCCGGCCCCATCACCGAGGGCAACACCGCCAACCAGGACCAGGGAGCGGTTTGCGCCGCCTCCAGCGCCGTGAAGGTCTCCGCCAGACGGATTGTGTCCTCATCAGCGGTGGACGCAGGCAGCGTCGCCTGTTGCCGACGCAGGGCATCCCGCTGTCGGGTCAGGGCCGCCAACTGAGCCGTCAGATGTTGCTGGTGAATCACCTCGGGCCCCAGCAGCAGTCCCCCCAGGGCCAGAATGCCCATGGTGGTCGCGACGGCCAGACGCCGCTGTCGCCGATCGCGGGCCTGAGGGGCCAGCGTGGGCGGCCTCAACCGCAGGCGGGGACGGGGCCCCAAGGCCAGCGCATGAAGAAGATCGGCAAACGCCCCGCCGGGCACCGCCATCCCCTGCCAGCCCAGACGCGCCCCCACCTGAACCGGATCCAGCACCGCCACCCCGCCGGGGGGCAAGGCAACGCCGGCCAGGGCCGACTCCAGGGCCTCATCCCCCAGCACCATCATCTCCAGGGGATCGCCCGGGCGATACCCCTGACGCCGCAGATAGTCCAGGGTGGCCTGCACATGCTCGGCCAGGGCGGTGGCCAGGGCCTCAGGCGCAGCCGCGCCGGGATCGGGCATGAGCCGGGTGAGCACCACCCCTTCCGCCCTGAGCACCACCAGCCGCAGGCCGCCGCTGAGATGGCGCCCCACCAGCACCCGCCAACCGCCCCGCCCTTCCCGGCCCTGGGGCGGCAGGGGCGGCCACCCGGCCAGGGGGGCGAGGCGCGCCACCAGGGTTGCCGCCTCCAGGGGCAGCAGCACCACGTCCCGCACCGGTCGTCCCAGGTCCCGCACCCATGCCAGCCAGGCCGCAAGCGCCGCGGTCTCGGCCACCTGCACCAGCAGCCAGGCGCCGGCCCCTTCCCGGGCCGCTCCGGTCAAGGTGGCGCCGGGAAACAGGCTGGCCAGCCGCCGCCGCACCAGGGCACGGGTGTCCAGGGGATTGGCCCGGGGCAGGGTGTCGCGACGGAGGGTCAGGTCCAAGGTGTCGATCATCACCCGCACCGGGGCCCGGGGGGCCCGGGCCAACAAGCGCTGGAACGCGGCCAGCGCCTCCGTATCAGCCGGGTTCGCGGCCAGAGCCCGGCCCAGGATACGCCGTCCCTGGATCAGGCACAGCACCGCCGCATCCTCGCCCACCACCAGCACCAGCCGGGTCCCGCCGCCCATTCGTTTCCGCCCCGCTCTCATCCCAGCCCCATGCTGTGCACCGCCTCGTACACGGGCAGCAGGATGGCCACCACGATCCAGGCCATCAACAGCCCCACCACCATCGTCAGGGTGGGCTCGATCACCGCCACCAGGGTATCCAGCCGGTCCCGGGCTTCGCGGTCGTAGAAAGCGGTGACATGGGCCAGGGCGCCATCCAGATCGCCCGTTTCCTCGCCCACCCGCACCATGCGCCGCACCAACCGGGGAAACAAACCGCTCTCGCCCAGGGCCTCGGAAAGGGCCGTCCCCCCGCGCACCGCCGCCCCGGCCCGCGCCAGGGCCCGGTCCATGGCCCGGTTGCCCACCACCCCCCGGGCAATGGCCAGCCCCTCCAGCAGTGGGATCCCGGCGCCATAGGTCACCGCCAGGAAATGCACGAAGCGCGCCAGAGCCAGGGCGTGCAGGGCCCTCCCCACCAAAGGCAGCCGCAACAGCAGGGCATCCCGGCGCCATGCCAGCGCCGGCAGCCGCCGGGCCAGAAAAACCAGCAGACCCCCGCCAACACCCGCCACCAACAGCAGCCAGGGCGCCCCTGCCCGCACACCGGTGGCCAGTCCCATCAGGGCCCGGGTCACCGGCGGCAGGGACTGCCCCAGGGGCGCCAGCATGGTGCTCACCTGGGGCACGACGAATCCCACCATCAGGGCGATCACACCGGTCATCACCACCAGCATGAACAGGGGATAGCGCAGGGCCTTGCGCACCCGCCGGCTCAGATCCTCCTGCCAGCGCAGGTGTACGGCCAGATGGTCAAAGGAATCGGCCAGATGGCCGGTGCGCTCGCCGGCCGCCACCACACCCGCCATCACCGGCCCGAACAACCGGGGATGCTGAGCCAGGGCCTGGGAGAGCAGCGCCCCGTCGCGCACCGCCCGCCGCACATCGGCCACGGCATCGCGCAGCCGGCGGGGCGGCGTGGCCTCCTCCACTTCCTCCAGGGTGGTGAGCAGGGGCACACCGGCCCTCAGCATATGCGCCATGTGCAGGCAGAGGTGCAGCAGGTCCCGCGCCGGCACCGGCCGCCCCGCGCCCCGGGCCGGCCGACACCATACCAACGCCAATCCGGACTCCCGCAACCGACGGTCCAGATCGGCCTCGCCCATCGCATGCAGCACCCCCCGTAGCGAACGCCCCTGGGCGTCCAGGGCCCGGTAGGCATAGCGGGATGGGGTCCAGTTCTCCATGGGCCGCCCGTGTCAGGCCCCCGGGCCGTCGAAACGGCCAAAGCCCTGGCCGTCGTCACGCAACCACACATAGATGGCCGGGATCACCAGCAGGGTGAGCGCGGTGCTGGAGGCCAGCCCGAACACCAGGGAGATGGCCAGCCCCTGGAAGATGGGATCGGCGAGGATGAAGGCCGCCCCGATCATGGCGGCCGCCGCCGTAAGGAAGATCGGCTTGAAGCGGATGGCGCCCGCCTCCAGCAGACACTGCCGCAGGGGAGCCCCCTGGGCCTGCGCCTGCCGGATAAAGTCCACCAGCAGGATGGAGTTGCGCACAATGATGCCAGCCAGGGCGATAAAACCGATCATGGAGGTGGCGGTGAAGGGCGCCCCAAAGGCCCAATGCCCCAGCACGATACCGATCAGGGTCAGGGGGACCGGGGTCAGGATCACCAGCGGCAGCAGGAAGGAGCCGAACTGCCCCACCACCAGCAGATAGATTCCCAACAGGGCCACAGCAAACGCAATCCCCATGTCGCGGAAGGTCACATAGGTGATGTCCCATTCACCGTGCCACAGCAGCACCGGCCGATCTTCCTCCGGCGGCTGGCCGTGCAGACGGATTTCGGGCTTGGGCAACGCGCCCCAGTCGGCGTTTTCGATCCGCGCCCCCACGTCGGACATGCCGTAGATGGGGGCCTCGTAGGCGCCGGCCAAGTCGGCCTGAACCATTTCCGCGAACCGGCCGTCGCGGCGGAACAGGGGATAGCTGGCCCGTTCACGGCTTACGGTCACCACGTCCCCCAGCTCTACCAGACCCTGGCGGCCGGGCACCGGGGTGGTGAGCAGGCGTTCCGTCACCACCCGGTCCTGCTTGGGCAGGGAGACGGCCACTTCCACCGGATTGATGCCATGGCCCCGGTGGGAATAGCCCACCTTCACCCCGCCGTAGAGGGCGGCAATGGTGTCATAAACCGCTTCTTCCTCCACCCCGTGGAATTCCAGGTTATCCTGGTCGATGGCGAGGCGCAGACGTTCCGCCGGCTGGCCGAAACTGTCGTCCACATCCACGATGTAGGGCACGTCGGCGAAGATTTCCCGCACCCGGGTGGCCACCGCCCGCCGCATTTCCGCCGTGGGGCCGTAGATTTCCGCCAGCAGGGTGGCCAGTACCGGCGGGCCAGGCGGCACCTCCACCACCCGGAGCACCGTCCCCGGCGGCGCCGTCACCGTCCGCAAGCGGTCGCGCAATTCCAAAGCGATGGCGTGGCTGTTGCGGCTGCGGTGATGCTTGGGGGTAAGGTTGATCTGAAGATCCCCCTGCTCCTGGCTCTGGCGCATGAAGCTGTGCCGCACCAAGCCATTGAAGTTGAAGGGCGCGGCAGTGCCCACATAGGCCTGCATGCTCTGCACTTCCGGCACGTCGGCAATGGCCTGGGCCACGCGCAACAACACCCGGTCCGTTTCCTCCAGGGGGCTGCCCTCGGTCAAGTCCGCCACCACCTTCACCTCCGACTTGTTGTCGAAGGGCAGCAGCTTGACGGTCACATCCCGGGTATAGAACAGAACCAGCACCGCCACCGTGGCGGCCAGCACCAGCAGCAGAAAGACCCGGGCCCGCCAGCGTCCGGTGAGGACCGGCCGCGCCATCCACAGGTAGAAACGCCCCATGCCGCCGATGGTGTGGGGATCGTGGGCCTTCCCTTGCTCGGTTCGGCGGGTGTAGTGGCGGGCCCCCAGGCGGTACAGCAGCCACGGGGTAATGATCACGGCCACAAAAAAGCTGAAGGCCATGGCCGAGGACGCATTGGCGGGAATGGGGCTCATGTAGGGCCCCATAAGGCCGCTGACGAACATCATGGGCATCAGGGCCACGATAATGGTGAGGGTGGCGATGATGGTGGGATTGCCCACCTCCGCCACGCCCTCGATGGCCTTTTGCAGCACGGTGCGGCCATCGTCCATCTGCCAGTGCCGGACGATGTTTTCCACCACCACGATGGCGTCGTCCACCAGGATGCCGATAGAGAAAATCAGGGCGAACAGCGATACCCGGTTGAGCGTGAAGCCCAGCAACCACGAAGCGAACAGGGTCAACAGAATAGTGGTGGGGATGACGATCAGGGTCACCAGCCCTTCCCGCCAGCCCAGGGTCAGGGTGATGAGAATGACAATGGACACGGTGGCGATGCCCAGGTGGAACAGCAGTTCGTTGGCCTTTTCCGAGGCCGTTTCGCCATAGTTGCGGGTGACGGTCACCTCAAGACTGTCGGGGATGAGATCGCCCCGCACCTTATCCAGCCGTTCGAGAATCTGTTCCGCCACCACCACGGCGTTGGCGCCCGGGCGCTTGGCCAGCGCCAGGGTCACCGCGGGCACCCGCTTCAGGGTCACGGTCTCGCCGGTTGGGCCGTCGGCGCCATGCGCCTTGCCGCCGCCGACGGTGATGTTCCAGACCCGGTTTTCCACCGGCCGCGCCCCCATGACCACCGTGGCCACGTCCTTCACGTAGACCGGCGCGCCGTTCTGGGTGGTGAGCAGCAACAGGCCGATGTCGGCGGCGTTCTGCAAGGTCTGCCCCGCCATGAGCGCCCGGTTCTGCCCCTGGTCCCGCACCTGCCCCACGGTAAAGGCGCGGTTGGCATTCTCGATCTTTTCCACCAGACGATTGAGAGAAACCCCATAGAGCGCCAGACGCTCGGGATCGGGCTCCACGCGGATCTGGTCGGGCGCGCCCCCCACCCTGTAGGTGAGGCCCACATTCGCCACCTTGATCAGTTCGTGGTTCAGTTCCTCGGCAATGGCGGCCAGGGCGTTCGGGGTCCAGCGATCATGGCTGTCCGGCGCCGGCGACAGGGTAAGGGTGACAATGGCCACGTCATTGATGCCCCGCCCCACCACCATTGGTTCGGGAATGCCCAAGGGAATGTCGTCCATGTGGGCACGCAGTTCCTCGTGCACCCGAACGATGGCCGTATCCTCGTCGGTGCCCACGTCGAACCGGGCCGTCACCGCCACCCGGTCGTCCTGGGTGCGGGAATAGACGTGGTCCACGGCATCAATGGCGGTGATGATGTCTTCCAGGGGTTTGGTGACCAGTTCCACGGCATCGCGAGCATCCAAACCGTTCGCCTGCACCACGATGTCCACCATGGGCACGCTGATCTGGGGTTCCTCCTCGCGGGGGAGCTGAAACAGGGCCATCAGCCCCACAGCCAGGGCCGCCAGCAGGAACAGGGGCGTGAGGGGGGACCGGATGAAGGCCCGGGTCAGGTGACCGGAAAGCCCCAGTTTCATGGCGTGGACTCCCCGGCAGCGGTATGGGCCCCCTGCGGCACGATCAGCGCATCCCCGGACCGGAGACCGGTCAGCACCTCCACCTGGCCGTCGTGGCGCCCGCCTGTCTGCACCACCACGTCGGTGCCGTCGGCCAGTCGCACATAGCGCAGGCCGTGCCGGGTGAACACATACGCATCCGGCACCAACAGCGCCAGACGACGGCCCGTGCCCACATAGGCCCGCACCCGTTCTCCCACCAATCGGTCCCGCAGACCGCCCGACACATCCACATCGGCCACCACGCGGCCGTTCTGCATGCGGGGATACACCAGACGCACCGTGCCCTCGGTCAAGTCGGCCCCGGGGGCCACCCGCACCCCCCGCGGCGCCACCAGCACCGTGTCGCCCACCTGCAACGCGCCGGCATGACGTTCGGGAATCCTGAGACGCAGGAACACGGCATCGGTGGCGATGGTGGCAATCACCTCACCGGGGGTGACCACGGATCCGTTGGTCACCGCCGTCTCCAGCACCCGCCCCGACTGGGGCGCCAACACCGCGCCCTCCTCCAAGCGGCGATCCAGCACCGCCCGTTCCGCCGACCGCGCCGCCAGGGTGCGGGTGGCCGTCTCCAGGGCGGTGCGGGCTTCGTCCAGACGCGCCTCGCTGACGGCGCCGCTGCGGCGCAAGCGGGAGACACGGTTGAGGGTGGTGCGCGCCAGATCCCGCTGGGTGCGGGCGGCGGCGATTTGGGCGGAGAAAGCTTCCCGCTGCAATTGCAGCTTGGGATCCTCCACCCGGGCCAGTTCCTGGCCCTCGGTCACGGTGTCGCCCTCGGTCAGGGCCATGCCGGTGACGGTGCCGCCGATCCGAGCCCGGGCCCGAGTCACATCCCGGGCCTGGACGGTGGCGAAGACGGCCTTGCGATCCTCCACGGTGGTGGGGGTGACGGTATGGGGCGCGGTCGCGTCTTGCGCCTCCGCCATGGTCGCGAGCCCCAGCAGGGCGGCCAGCAGGGCCATGCCGCCGATGATTTCGCCAAGCCCTCGTGTTCCGTAGGCATTCATGCCATCCCTCCCACACCCGTGACGGCCCGCCCCCTTGATCCCCCGGGGAACTTGCCTAAGATATGCGGCAACGGGAGCCGGACCCGTTTATGGTGCCGTCGCCGGGGACCCCTGTGCAAGGGGGAAAACAGCCTCAGCGGGTCCGCTTCCCATTCCCTTCCCTTCCCTCTCAAGGAGACCGAAACAATGGCAATTGATCGCGTGGTAATGGCCTTCGCCGGCCTGGTGGTGCTGGTGACGGTGGCCGTGGCGCTGTTCACCCCTCATCAGTGGGTGCTGTGGATCACCGGGTTCGTGGGCCTGAACATGCTCCAGGCCGCCTTCACGGGCTTCTGCCCCCTGGCCATCATCCTGAAGCGCCTGGGCATAAAGCCCGGCTGCGCCTTCTCCTGACCCCCTCCCCCGGCCGCCCGCGCGGCGGCGGCCGGGTCTCCTTCCCTGCCCCCCCCAATGCTCACATAGAGCTCACACGGGGGCCATCACGGTGACCAACGCCTGCCAGGTAGCCTGATCGGGCGCGGCCAGCAGCGGCGCCCCCTGGCGGGCGGTGGCCGTGGCGCGATAGGGCGTGCCGTCCAGCCGCTGCCCCACCCCGCCCGCTTCCGCATGCAACAGCAGGCCGGCACAGTGGTCCCAGGGCTGACAGCGGTTGAAGACCGCCGCATGCAGACGACCTTCCGCCAGTCCCATATAGATGTGCGCGGCGCTGGTGCAGGCACGCACCGTCCCCACCGCCCCGCGCAGGGTTTTCTGGTGGCCAGTGGTGCTGCCCACGAACATCTCCAGCGTGTCCAGCGCCCCACCGGGCGCCACCTGCAACCGCTGACCGTCGCGCCACGCCCCCCGGCCAGCGATGGCATGGGCCTGCCAGCCGGCCACGGGATCGTGAATCCAGCCGGCCAGGGTTTCCCCATCCTGCACCAGAGCGACCATGACGCCGAATCCAGGCTCGCCGCGGGCGAAGGCGCGGGTGCCGTCCACGGGATCCACCACCCACACCGGCCCCGGCTGATCCAGCAGCGCCATCTGCTCCGGATCCTGGGCCACGCCCTCTTCCCCCACCACCCGGGCGCCGGGCAGCAGGGCCGGCAGGGCGGTGGTCAAAGCGGCCTCGGACGCCAGATCAGCGGCGGTGACAGGATCACCGGGCCCTTTTTCCCGGGTTTCCAGCCGCTCGGGCTGGCGGAAACGGGGCATGATTTCGGTGGCGGCCACCTCCGCCAGCACCGTGGCCACCCGCTCCGGCTGGTCCAGCAGGGCCGCCAGCGCAACCTTCAGCGTGTCTGGGGAAGTCAGAATCCATCCTCCTCCGCTTCGTCGGCCTCTTCCGCCGGATCGGGCGTGGCCAACAGGGCTTCCGTGGTCAACAGGGTCCCAGCGGTGGAGACGGCATTTTCCACCGCGAGGCGCACCACCTTCACCGGATCCAGCAGTCCCCGTTCGGCCATGTCGCCATAGACGCCGGTGGCGGCGTCAAAGCCGGTACCGGCATCGGCGGCTTCCGCCACCCGCGCCGCCACCAAACCGGCATCATGGCCGGCATTGGCGGCAATCCGGCGCAAAGGGGCCCACAGTGCCCGCTGCAACAACGCCACGGCCAGGGTCTGGTCGCGCGTGGCGCCCGTCACCCCCTCCAGGGCCGTCGCCGCCCGAGCCAAGGCCACGCCGCCGCCGGGGACCACGCCCTCGGCCACGGCCGCCCGGGTGGCGTTGAGGGCGTCGTCGATGAGATCCCGCTGTTCCCGCACCTCGGGCTCGGTGGCACCGCCCACCCGCAGGACCGCCGCGCCGCCTTCCAGCCGGCCGATACGTTCGTCGAGGCGCTGGCGCTCGAAGTCGGACTCCAGGGTTTCCCGCTGGGCCTTCAACTCGGCCACCCGCGCCGCCACCACCGGCTTGGCCCCCTCACCGCCCAGAAGGGTGGTCTGCTCGTAGCTCTGGACCACGCGCCGGGCCGCGCCCAGGTGCTCGCCGGTAACGGTGCGCAGACTGTGGCCCAGGTCGGGCGCAATGAGCGTCGCCCCGGTCAGCGCCACCAGGTCCTGCAACTGCCCCAGTTTGGTATCGCCATGGCCGGGGGCCTTCAGGGCGGTAACCTGCATGTCGGCCCGCCGCCGGTTCACCACCAGGGTGGCCAGGGCATCGCCGGCGATGTCGTCGGCCACGATCACCAGCGGTTGCTGCTGCTGCATGGCTGCTTCCAGGGCCGGCACCAAGTCATGGGCTTCGGTGATGCGCTCGGTGGTGAGCAGGAACAGCGGATGGTCATAGGCCACCCGACGCTTGTCGGCATCATTGATGAAGTGGGGCGAGAGATAGCCCCGGGGCAGCACCATGCCCTCGGCCGTTTCCAGCACCGTGTGCAGGCCCTCGCCGTCTTCCACGGCGATCAGGCCCTCGCGGCCCACGGTGGCCATGGCCTCCACGATCAGCGCCCCCACCGTCGCATTACCATTGGCCGAAAGAGTCCCCACCTGCCGAATACGCTCGTCGCTGGTCACGGGGGTGGCCATTCCCCGGAGTCGGGCCACCACCCGCGGCAGGGCCAAATCCAGCCCCCGCTTGAGCTCCACCGGCGCCATGCCCGCCACCACGGCCTTCAGCCCTTCGTGCAGGATGGCCCGCGCCAGCACGGTGGCGGTCGTGGTGCCGTCACCGGCGGTGTCGGCAGTACGCACCGCCGCTTCCCGCACCACGGCCAATCCCAATTCCGCCGCGGGATCGGGTGCCGCCATGGCCCGGGCCACGGTCACGCCATCCTTGGTCAGACGAGGCATGCCGTGCCCCTGATCCAGGGTCACGGTGCGCCCGCCCGGCCCCAGCGTGGTGGCGACCGCATCTGTCAGCAGGTCGATGCCCCGCATCAGGGCCTCTCGTGCCGCATCCCCGAAAACAACCTGACGTACCGCCATCTTAACCCGTCTCCTTTCGGCTCCGCCCGGGAGCCTCTTGCCATGAAGGCCGCGCGGCGGGAGTGTGAAACCCCGGCCGGGGAGCGTCAAGGGGCCGAGGGCGTTGCCGTCACTTCCGGCCAGCGCTGGTGGAGACGGGCCAGGTTCTCCGGCGCCAGCCCCACGGTCAGGGTCACCACGTCGTCCCCGTCGCGCCGGGCCTCCACCCGCCCCTGGCGGTACAACCACGCCAGCAATTCGCCATCGCTGACCGGAACGTCCACCGTCACGGTGACGTGACGGGCCACCAGGGTGTCCTCGATGACGGCCAGCAGACGGTGGGCGCCTTCGCCGGTGAGGGCGGACAGCGCCACCGTGCGCGGCTGGCGGGCAGCCCGTTGCGCAACTTCCGCCCGCTTGTCCGGATCGAGGCGATCCACCTTGTTCAGCACCTCGATCATGCGATCCCCCAGGGCCGCCTCGTCCAAGCCCATCTCCGCCAGCACGGCGGCCACGTCGGCCTTTTGCGTTTCCGTCTCCGGATGGGCGATGTCGCGCACATGCACGATCACGTCGGCGGCGGTCACTTCCTCCAGGGTGGCGCGGAAGGCGGCCACCAATTCGTGGGGCAGGTCGGAGACGAATCCCACGGTGTCGGACAGGATGGCCGGCCGCCGGGAGGGCAATTCCAGGGCGCGCATGGTGGGGTCCAGGGTGGCGAACAGCATGTCCTGCGCCATCACCTCGGCGGTGGTGACGGTGTTGAACAGGGTGGACTTGCCGGCGTTGGTATAACCCACCAGCGCCACCACGGGATAGGGCACCCGCTGCCGGGCCTGACGGTGCAGCCCCCGGGTACGGGTCACCTCCGCCAACTGGCGCTTGAGACTGGTGATGCGTTCGCTGATCAGGCGGCGGTCGGTTTCGATCTGGGTTTCGCCGGGACCGCCCACAAAGCCCAGGCCGCCCCGCTGCCGCTCCAGGTGAGTCCAGGAACGCACCAGCCGGCCCCGCTGATAGGTGAGCGCCGCCAGTTCCACTTGCAGCGTGCCTTCCCGCGTGCGCGCTCGTTCGCCGAAGATTTCCAGAATCAACCCGGTGCGGTCGATGACCTTGCAATCCCAGGCGCGTTCCAGGTTGCGCTGCTGGGTGGGGGTGAGGGTGCCATCCACCACCACCACCTCGATGCCCTCGGCGGTGATCGCCTCCGCCACCTGATCCACCGCGCCCTGCCCCAGCAGGGTGGCGGGCCGGGGCCGGGGGACGGGCACCACTGCCTGCCAGGCCACGGTCATGGCGATGGCTTCCGCCAGGCCCACCGCTTCCGCCAGGCGGGCATGGGGATCACGGCGCGGGCCGCCGCCCCGGGTCAGGTCCGGGTGCAGCACCGCGCCCCGGGTCCGGGCGACATCGGAACTGCTCACGTCAGCTTTCGCCCTCGTCCCGGGCCGGATCGAACAACTGGATGGGTGTGGACGGCATGACCGTGGAAATGGCGTGCTTATAGACCAACTGGGTATGGCCGTCCCGTCGCAACAGAATGGAGAAATTATCAAACCAGGTCACGATGCCCTGGAGCTTGACACCGTTCACCAGGAACACGGTAACGGGCGTCTTCTGCTTGCGGATATGATTGAGAAAAACGTCCTGAACGTTCTGGGATTTTTCGGACGACATCTTTTTTGTTTCCCGTTCCCTTGGGGTCGTGTCCCCTGCGCGGCCCTGGCGTACCGGACACGACATCTTATTTTGCTTTGGGGGCCACCAGCGGCAGGGGGGGGACCCCCAGCAGCGGGGCACGCACGGCCTCAGGCATGCGGGTGCCACCATCCGCCGTGGGTACCATCATTCGTCGCCGGAGGGAACCCACCCCGTGAGCACGGCCGCGCCCAGGGCCGCCGCATCGGCATAATGGCGGGCCGGGGGATAGGTGACAAACTCCCCGGGGGCCGGAGGCTCGGGCCGCAGCAGCACCGGGTGGCACCCGGTGGCATGGGCGCATTCCAGATCCACGGCGGAATCGCCCACGAACCACACCGAATCGTCGGGAGTCAGGTCACCGGCGGCCAACACGGCCGTTACCGGGTCGGGGGCGGGCTTGTCCCGGGCCACGTCGCCGGCGCCCACCACGGCCAGGAAGCAGTCGCCCCACCCAAGCTGTGCCACTTCCGCCCGCAGGAACCGGCCGGTCTTGTTACTGACCACACCCAGCGGATAGCCTGCCGCCGCCAGATCCCGCACCAGAGAGGCCGCCCCGGGCAAGGGCGTCAGGGCGTCCAGATGCCGCGCCTCGAACGCCGCATGGTAGCGTTCCCGCGCTTCCGACCAGCGCTCTCCGAACAGGGCGGGAAAGGCATCGCGCAGAGACAGCCCCACGCGCTGTTTGGTTTCCGCCAGGGTCCAGGGATCATGCCCCATGGCCGGCAGCATTTCATTGAGGGCCGCGTGAATCACATGCCAACTGTCCACCAGGGTGTTGTCCCAGTCGAACACCAGGGCACGGGGTGGCACGGCAACGGACGGGGTCATGGCCGGGTCTCCTCGACGGCGGGGGCCACGTCCTCGCCCCGGGCCAGCGCCCCACGGTAGAGCGCCAGAAGTTTCAAGGTCAGTGGACCGGGGGTGCCCTCCCCCACCGGCCGGCCGTCGATGCGGGTGATGGGCAGGACGAAGGCCGTGGCGCTGGTGAGAAAGGCCTCCGCCGCCTCGTGTGCTTCGGCCACGGTGAAGGGGCGTTCCTCCACCCGCAGGGAGTTCCGGGCCGCCAATACACGCAGGGCCTCTCCCGTCACCCCGCGCAGGATGGCGTGGTCGGCCTGGCGGCTCACCAGCCGACCATCGTGGGTGACGATCCAGGCGCTGGTGCTGGTGCCCTCGGTAATGCAGCCTTCCTCGTCCACCTGCCACATTTCAAAAGCGCCGGCGTCGCGGGCCTGCTGCTTGGACAGGATATTGGGCAGCAGGGCAATGCTCTTGATGTCGCAGCGCGCCCAGCGTTGGTCGGGGCCGGTGACCACCGCCACCCCTCGGGCCACCATTTCCGCGGACGGGGGCTCCTTGCGCCGACCGGTCACCACGATGGTGGGAGACACCACGGCCGGAATGGGGTGGTCCCGGGGCGCGACGCCGCGGGTGATCTGGATATACACCAACCCGTTGCGCAGGCGGTTGCGCCGACACACGGTGCGCAACACCCCCTCCAGGGGCTTGCGGCCGATGGGCCAGGGAATGCCCAGCGCCTCCAGCGACAGGCTCAGCCGGGCCAGATGCCCTGCCTCGTCCACCAGACGCCCCGCGTTCACCGCCATCACTTCGTAGACGCCGTCGGCAAACTGGTAGCCCCGGTCCTCCACGTGAACCCGGGCATGGTGGTGGGGAACATAACGGCCGTTGACGTAGGCAATACGAGGCATGGACGGATCTCCGGCAGGTAGGACAGGTGGGCCCCCGTTGTGCCCCCGGACTCAGAAAAACTCAAGCCGCACGGAGAACAGGCGCTCCACCTTCTTCACCACGTCGGAGCCGGCGAACAGGATCACGCGATCATTGGCCTGGACCACCGTGTTGCCACGGGGGGTAATCACCTCCTTGCCGCGCACGATGGCCCCCACCAGCACGCCCTGGGGCAGCTTCACGTTCTTGAGCGGCCGGCCCACCAGCGGCGAGGTTTCCAAGGCGTCGGCCTCGATCAACTCGCCAAAGCCCTCGTGCAGGGTGTGCACCGCATGCACCTTGCCGCGCCGCACGCGTTGCAGGATCTTGGACACGGTGATGGCCCGGGGGTTGATGGTCACGTCCACCCCCAGCGTCCCCACCAGGGAGTTGTAGGTGGTCTTGTTAATGAGGGTCATGGCCCGCTGGCTGCCGTACTTCTTGGCCAGCAGGGACGCCAGCACGTTGGTTTCGTCGTCGTTGGTGAGGGCGATCACCGCCTCGGCCGTTTCCACGCTGGCTTCCTGCAACACCTCCGGATCCAGGCCGTCGCCGTGCAGCACCACGGTCCGGCTCAGGGCGCGCGCTGCCTGTTCCGCCTGCTCCCGGTCCGCCTCGATCACCTTGGCGGAAATCCCCCGGAAGTCGTCGCTCTCCAGACTCTGGGCGACATAAAGCCCGATGTTGCCGCCGCCGATGATCACCACGCGCCGCACATCGGGCTCCTCGTGCCCAAAGGCCAGCATGGCCCGGTGCACGTGGGCGCTGTCCACCACGAAATAAACCTCGTCTCCGGTAAGCATCTGGTCATCGGCCGAGGGAATGATGGCGCGGTCGTTGCGCACGATGCCCACGATCACGATGTGCAGGTCCGGAAACAGCACCGAAATCTGGCGCAGGGGCGTGTTCACCAAGGGACAATAGGGATCGCACCGCACACCGATGAGCTGTACCCGCCCCTCGGCCAGGGGAATGACGTTGATGGTGCCGGGAATGCGCAACCGCCGCAGCACCGCTTCCGCCACCGCCACTTCCGGGGAGATGATCATGTCGATGGGCATGTGGTCGCGACTGAACAGGTCGCCCCACTGGGGATCCAGATAGCTCTGGTTGCGCACCCGGGCGATGCGGGTGGGGGTCCCGAACAGGCTGTGGGCCACCTGGCAGGCCACCATATTCACTTCGTCGGCATAGGTGACGGCGATGATCATTTCCGCATCGCGGGCCCCGGCCTGCTCCAGCACGTCGGGATGACTGGCGTGGCCCACCACCGCCTGTACGTCCAGGCTGTCGCCGATGCGATTCACCAGCTCCGCCCGCTGGTCCACCACCGTGACCTCGTTGTCCTCGCTGGCCAGATAGCGGGCGATATTGTACCCCACCTGCCCGGCACCACAGACAATGACCCGCATGGCCCGTTCCTCCCCCGACCGTAATGGTCCGCTGTCGGCCTACTGGTCCTCGTTCCGGCCGGCGGTGGTGGCGGGATCGTCCCCGCGCGGCGCCGTGCCCCGCCCTTCTATGGGAACATTCAGGGACTTGAGTTTGCGGTGCAGGGCCGACCGCTCCATGCCCACGAACGCCGCCGTGCGCGAAACATTGCCGCCGAAACGATTGATCTGGGCCACCAGGTATTCCCGTTCGAACATCTCCCGTGCCTCGCGCAGGGGCATGCTCATGATCTCGCCGCTTTTTTCCCAGCGCAGCACCGCTGGCGCCTCCTCGCCCAGGTCGGGCGGCAGGGCGTCCGCCTGGATGGGATGGGTCGGGTCCCCGGGCGCCATGATCAGCAGACGCTCCACCACGTTGCGCAGTTCCCGCACGTTGCCGGGCCAGTCATAGGCCTGCAACAGGGCGATGGCATCCTCGCCCAGGTGGCGTTCCGGCACCCCGGCGTTGCGGGCCGCCTGCGCCAGGAAATGGCGGGCCAGTTCGGGAATGTCCTCACGCCGCTCCCGCAGCCCCGGCACCCGGATGGGCACCACGTTCAGGCGATAGTACAGATCCTCGCGGAATCTGCCGTGCTGGATATCCTGCATCAAGTCATGGGCGGTGGCGGCGATCACCCGCACGTCCACCGGCACCGTGGTGCGGCCCCCCACCCGGGTGAAGCGGTTTTCCTGCAACACCCGCACCAGCCACCCCTGGGTTTCCGGAGGGATGTCGGCCACTTCGTCCAGGTAGAGGGTTCCGCCGTGGGCTTCCTCGAACAAGCCCACCTGACGCGGCTGCTTGGCCTGGGCGCCGGTCGGTTCCTCGCCGAACAGCGCCAAGGCCATGCGGTCGGGTTGGGTGGTGGCGCAGTTCACCACCACAAAGGGCCTGTCGGCGCGCCGGGAACGGCCATGAATGAGCCGCGCCACCAGTTCCTTGCCGCCACCCGGTGGACCGGTGAGCAGCACGCGGCTGCCGGTGGGCGCCACCTTATCCACCATGGCCCGTAGCTGGGACATGACCGGGGAATTGTCCATCAGCCGGTCCGGCGCCCCCGCCAGCCCCCGCAGTTCCTCGTTTTCCCGCCGCAGCCGCGCCGCCTCCACGGCCCGCTCCACCAACAGCAACAGGCGATCACTCTTGAAGGGCTTCTCGATGAAATCGTAGGCCCCCTTCTTGAGGGCACTGACGGCGGTTTCGATGGTGCCGTGCCCGGAGATCATCAACACGGGCACATGGGGGTGCTCGGCCTTGATCACCTCCAGCACGCCCAGACCGTCCATGGCGCTTCCCTGCAACCATATGTCCAGGATCACCAGGCTGGGACGCCGCTCGGCCACGGCCTTCAGAGCGGTGTCGCTGTCCGCCGCCTCCCGGCAGGTATACCCCTCGTCTTCCAGAAGGCCCGCCATGAGCATGCGGATGTCGGCTTCGTCATCGACGATTAGAATATCGTGAGGCATGAATCGGTCACGCTGCGCTAGAGCCTATCGCGGTCAATGGGAACCCATTCTCGGGTCCCGTTGACCGCGTGAATCGGCTCTATCTATTTGTTTTAGAGCGGAGTCACGCGCCCCGCTCTAGGTCCTTCTCGATTATAGCATTTCAGGCCCGAAGGGAACCCTTATCCCATGCTCCGGCGCCGTCTGCCCCCCATGCCCCGGTCCGGTTTCAAGGCCCGGGCTCGTCCTCGCCGCCGCGGGGGAAACGCAGCCGCACCTGGGTGCCCTGCTCGCCATCGTCGCGATCCTCCAGAATCAGGTCGCCCTGGTGATCTTCCATGATCTTGTTGACGATGGCCAGCCCCAGGCCGGTTCCCCGCGCCCGGGTGGTTACGTAGGGCTCGGTGAGCCGGTCCCGTTCCTCCTCGGGCAACCCACAGCCGTTGTCGATGACGGCAAGGGTCACGGCCTCTTCGCTGGCCGAGAGGGTCACCCGCACCCGGCCGGGCGGCGCGGCCTCCCCCTCCCGCTCGCGGCGCCCGGCCACCGCTTCCAGGGCATTCTTGATGATGTTGATCAGGGCCTGACGGGTCTGACGCTGGTCACAGGCCACGACCTGCTGGCCGGGCGGCAGGTCCAGGTCCAGGGTGGTCTCGCCGGCGGAAGCCTGTTCCAGGAACACGGCATCACGCACCACCGGCACCAGATCATGGCGCTGGATATCGGGGGTGGGCATGCGGGCGAAGGCGGAAAACTCGTCCACCATGTCGCGGATGTCGCTCACCTGGCGGGTGATGGTGTCCACACAGAGGTCGAAAGTGGCGGGATCGTCCGTGACCTGCTTCAGATAGCGCCGTCGCAGCCGTTCCGCCGACAACTGGATCGGGGTGAGGGGATTCTTGATCTCGTGGGCAATACGCCGGGCCACATCCGCCCAGGCGGCGGTGCGCTGAGCGGACAGCAGTTCGGTGATGTCGTCGAAGGTGGCCACCAACCCCACCAACTCGAACCCCATGCATTCGGCGGTGATTTGCAACAACAAGGTCCGGGGGCCGCTACGACGTTGGAACCGCACCTGCGCCTGAACGGGCCGTTCCGGTCGCTGCTGCATCTTTTCCACCAGCACCGCCCCTTCGGGCAGCCAGGTGCCCAGGGTGGTGCCCAGCAGACGATCAGCTTCCACCTCCAGGATCCAGGTGGCTGATTGGTTGACAAGGGTGATGCGGCCGTCCCGGTCCAGGCCCATGACCCCGGCCGTGACACCCTCCAGCACCGCCTCCATGAAGCGGCGGCGCTCATCCAGCACGTGGTTGGTGGTCTCCAGGGCCTGACGCTGGCTGGCCAACTGGCTGGTCATGCGGTTGAAGGCGCGGGTGAGGGTGCCCAGCTCGTCCCCGGCCGGCACCGCCGGCAGCCGCACCGCCAAATCGCCCTCCCGCACCCGGCCGGCGGCGTCGATCAGGCGCATGATGGGCGCGGTCAGGCGTGTGGTGACAATCAGCCCCATCCATACGGCCGCCATCAGCATCAACAACGCCACCAGCCCGAAAATCAGGGAGAACGTCACCTCGATGCTGGCCCGGCGGCCCTCCAGGTCGCGATAGGCCTGCACCGCCCCCTGGGTGCTTTCGATGTGTTGCAGCACCGCCTCATCCACAAAGCGGCCCACGAACAGGAAGGTATTGGGCAGGCTGTTAAGCCGCACCAGCGCCCGCACCCGGTCATCGCTGGTGCCGGCAAGAATGGCCACTTCGCCCCCCTCGGCCATGGCCAGGGCCCAGCCGGGGATCTGCTCAAAGGCCAGGGAGAAGGTATAGCCGGCCCGGGCCACCACCCGGCCGTCGCCGGCGAACACAATGGCCTCGGTCAACCCGCGCACCGCCGCCTGATCGGCCACGAACTGACCGAACTGCCGGGGATCCCGGGCCAGCAATGCCGGTCCCACCCGGTCCAGATCGGCGGCCATGGCCCGCACGTCGCCGGCCACCGCCTGACGGTGCTCCGCCAGATAGGCGCGGGCCACCGCCACCGACTCCTCCACCGCCGTGCGCACCGTATCGCTGAACCATGCTTGCAGGCCCAGGTGGAAGAACAGTACCGAGAACACGGTCACCATGATGGTGGGCACCAACGCCATGGTGGTGAACAGCGCCACCAGCCGCACATGCAACCGCGATCCCGCCGCGCCCCGGCGTCGTTCCACCCACAGCCGCACCAGCCGACGGGCCAGCACCGCCCCCAGGGCCAGCACCAGCACCAGATCCAGGTACAACAGCACGATCACCGTGCGGGGGTTGGGGTCGGCGGCGAAGGGACCGGCCTCGGTCATCAGGGCCACGGTGGCCACACCCGATAAGACTGCCGCCGCCGCCAGGATCAGTGCCAGATGCCGGCGCAGCCCGGTCATGAGCGGCCAGGTGGCAAGCCGCCGGCGCCAACGGCGCCCCCAGGCCGCCGCCCGACTCATCCCTTGCCACCGCCCCGGGTCACGGCAATGTCCAGCTCGCGCACTTTCTTGCGCAGGGTGTTGCGGTTGAGCCCCAACACCTGGGCGGCGCGGATCTGGTTGCCCCGGGTGGCCTCCAGGGTGACGGCGATCAGGGGCCGTTCCATCTCCCGCAACACCCGGTCATAGAGGCCAGAAGGCGGCAAATCTCCCTCGTGGGCGGCGAAATAGTCGCGCACCTGTCGCTCCACCGCCGCCGACAATCCCTCGGCATCGCCCGAAGGAGCGGGCGCAGCCGTGGCGGCCGCCAGTTCGGCCTCCACCGCCTCCACGCCGATCACCTCCTCGGCGTACAGCGCCACCAGCCGGCGCACCAGGTTTTCCAACTCCCGCACGTTGCCCGGCCAGCGGTGGGCCTTCAGCCGCTCCATGGCGCCCTTGTCCAGGCTCTTCACCGGCAACCCTTCCTGCGCGCACTTGCCCAGGAAGTGGCGCGCCAGCTCGGGCACGTCGTCCTTGCGCTCCCGCAGCGGCGGCAGGCGGATGGGCACCACGTTCAGGCGGTAGTACAGGTCTTCCCGAAACAGCCCCTGGCGGATGAGCTGGGTGAGGTCGCGGTGGGTGGCGGCCACGATGCGCACGTTGGCCCGAATGGGAGCCCGGCCGCCCACGGTGGTGTATTCTCCCTCCTGCAACACGCGCAAGAGCCGCGTCTGGGCCTCCTGGGGCATATCGCCGATTTCGTCCAGGAACAGGGTCCCGCCTTCCGCCTGTTCGAACCGGCCGGCGGCCCGTTGGGTGGCGCCGGTGAAGGCGCCCTTTTCATGGCCGAACAGCTCGGATTCGATCAGTTCCCGAGGAATGGCCGCCATATTGAGGGCCACGAAGGGGCCGTGGCGCCGCCGGCCATAGTCGTGCAGGGCCCGGGCCACCAGCTCCTTGCCGGTCCCCGATTCGCCGGTAATCATCACCGTCAGGTCGGTGGTCATCAGCCGCGCCAGGGTGCGGTAGATCTCCTGCATGGCGGCGGAGCGGCCGATCAGGGGCAGTTGATCGTTTTCCGAGTCCGGGCGATGGTCCCGATCCGGCTCCCGGCTGGTGGTCAGGCCCCGTTCCACCAGACTCACCAATTCATTAATATCAAACGGCTTGGGCAGGTAGTCGAAGGCCCCGCGTTCCGCCGCCTGCACCGCCGTTAACAGGGTGTTCTGGGCACTCATGACGATGATGCGCAGATCGGGGCGGATCTTGCGGATGCGCGGCACCAGATCCAGGCCGTTCTCGTCTGGCATGAGCACGTCGGTGATCACCAGATCGCCCAGCCCTTCGCTCACCCAGTGCCACAGCGTGGCGGCATTGCCGGTACAGCGCACCTCATAGCCGGCGCGACCCAGGGCCTGAGTGATCACGGTGCGGATGCCACGGTCGTCGTCGGCCACCAGGATGGTCTGTCCACTCATGCGGGGGCTCCCCAGGTTCCGTCCATGGGGGTGCCGTCTTCTGCGGTGGCCATGGGCAGCATCACGCGGAACACGGTGCGTCCGGGACGGGAATCACATTCGATCATGCCCCCGTGGTCATCCACGATCTTGGCCACCAGCGCCAGCCCCAGGCCCGAGCCTCGGGGCTTGGTGGTGACGAAGGGGTCGAACAGATGGGCGCGTACATCCTCCGGCACGCCGCCGCCGTTGTCCTGAATGCCCACCACCAGCGGCAGGTCGATGCGGCTTTCGCCCCCCGGCCCCGCCAGGCGCATGCCATGTTGATAGGCGGTGGAGAGCACAAGCTCACCGCCCTCTCCGGCACAGGCTTCGGCGGCGTTCTTCACCAGGTTCAGGAACACCTGCACAAGCTGGTCGCGGCAGCCCAGCACCGGCGGCAACGAGGGGTCATATCGCTCCACAAAGGACACCCCCCGCGCGAATCCGGCTTCTGCCACCCGGCGCACATGTTCCAGCACCGTGTGGATGTTTACCGGCGCCCGGGCCACGGGTCGCTTGTCGGCGAACACCTCCATGCGGTCCACCAGATCGCGAATACGGTCCGTTTCATCGCAGATGAGCCGGGTGAGTTCTCGGCCCCCGGCATCGGTATCGGCCTCCAGCAACTGGGCGGCGCCACGAATGCCGGAGAGGGGATTCTTGACTTCATGGGCCAGCACCGCCGCCATGGCGGTAATGGCCCGGGCGGCGTTGCGGTGCATCAGTTGCCGGCCGATCTTGTGGGCCATGGACTGCTCGTGCAGCGACAGGACCACGTGCACGCCGTCCTCCATGGGCGCCGCCTGCACCGCCATTTCCCGGTGACCGGTGCGGGGGGTGTCCACGGTCATGCCGTACTGGGAGACCCGGGCCAGATCGGCACGGGCCTGGCTCAGCATGGCGAATACGGGGCTGTCGGCGGGCAGCAGATCGGCCAGGGGCCGGTCCCGCAACAGCAGGGCACCGGCCTCGAACAGTAGTTCGGTGGCGCCGTTCACGTACCGCACCTGATTGTCGCCATCCACCACCAGCACCGGCACCGCCAACCCCTGGAGAATGCCGGCGGGATCCAGGGACCCACCCTGGCCCGTGGGCAGGGGAGTCAGGGGAGGCTGCGAAAGATCCGCGCTCATGCCGCCTCCGCCGCCAGGGTGGCAAAGCCCCGCGCCAGCACCGCCGCCGTGGTGGCGGCATCGGGCGCCTGATTGATCTCCGCCCGCAATCCGGCCGCGCCCGGCAACCCGGCCAGCCCCCACCCCAAATGCTTACGGGCCATCAACACGCCGCGCCGGGGACCGTGATGGTCCACCATCAGGGCCAGGTGCTCCTGCAACAAGGCATGGCGGGCGGTCAGGTCGGGATCGGGATCGTGGTGGCCGGTGGCCAGATACTGCTGCACCTGGTTGGGGAACCAGGGCCGCCCCATGGCGCCACGTCCGATCATCACCGCATGCGCCCCCGTGTCCGCCAGCATGCTGGCGGCCTCGGCCGGGTGGGTGATGTCGCCATTGGCGATCACCGGCACCGGCACCGACTCCACCACGGCGCGAATGCCGGCCCGATCCACCTGTCCGCCATAGCCCTGGGTACGGGTGCGGCCATGCACGGTGATCCAGCGGGCCCCGGCCGCCACCAACCGGCGGGCCAGCGCTGGGGCCCCATCGGCCGCTTCCCAGCCCAGCCGCATCTTCACCGTGACCGGCACGGACACCGCGGCGCTCACGGCCGCCACCAGGCGTTCCGCTCGGTCGGGATCGCGCATCAGGGCGGCACCGCCTTGGCCCTTGACCACCTTTTTCACCGGGCACCCCATGTTGATGTCCACCAGCACGGCCCCCAGATCCACCACCCGCCGTGCCGCTTCGGCCATGATCGCCGGATCGGCCCCGGCCAGCTGCACCGCCGGCGCCGCCGCATCCACCACCATCTTGCGGGTGCGGCCATGATCATGAAGCAGGCAGGTGCCCGCCACCATCTCGGTGAAGGCGAGCCCCACACCATATCGTCGAACCAGGGTGCGGAAGGGATGATCGGTCACGCCGGCCATGGGGGCCAGCACCACCCGGGGCGGTATGCCCCTTTCGATGCAGTGGGTCACGGATTGAAACGGGCCTCGGCTGGAAACGAACGGAACATGCCTGGATAATAGGCAGACATTGCCTTTTCAAGCATCCCTTTATTCAGGCCGCCAACACCACGTCGGTCACGAACTTCACCCCCACGTAGCCCAGGGTGAGGAACAGCCACGCCACCAGCACCCCCCGTGCCGCCCGCCGCCCGCGCAAGCCGGTGAAGCGCCGCGCCAGCAGCACGCCGCCAATCAACACGAAGGTGAGCACCGTGAACAGGGTCTTGTGATCGAACACCAAGGGGGTCCCGCGCACCACCACCTGGGTGACGGTGCCCGAGAGCAGGCCCAGGAACAGCACGCCCTCCGACGCCGCCAGCAGGCGCAGGGAGAGGGATTCGCAGTCAGCCACCGAGGGCAGCAGGTGCGTGAGTTGACTGGGCTGACGTCGCTTGAGGCTGCGTTCCTGCAGGAACTCTGCCAGGGCCGCCACCGCCGCCACCGTCAACAGCCCGTAGGTCAACACCCCCATCCCCACGTGCAGCCACAGCACCCACAGCCCCTCTTTCAGGGCATGGGGCGATGGCTGACTGGGCACCAGACCAAACAACCCCAGCACAATAAGGTAGGGCACCAGCAACGGTGTCAGCCGCCATGCCTCGCGCGTGATCGCGGCCAGGCCGGCGAACAGCACCATGGCCGTGGCCACGCTGATCCAGATGGCGGACGCGAAATCGGGCTGCCAGTGGTGCCGCAGTTGCATCACCGCCCACGCCCCCGGCCCGAGGGTGGCAAACGCCAGCACCGCCCAGAACAGGCCGTCCCGGGCCGGATCGCGTCGGAGGTGTTGAAGGGCGGCCGGCACCATCACCAGGAGGGCCGCGACGCCATGGGAGAAGCCGATCATGGTCGGGACTATAGCCCCCTGCCCCGGGGCGAGGCAAGCCGCCCTCTTGGCAGCATCGCGCCCCCGCTCTACCCTGCCCACCGGCACGGGCACGAAAGGAGATCGGCATGGGCGGGTGCGTGGCCCTGGTGGTGGCGGCGGGACGGGGACGACGGGCCGGCGGCCCCCGGCCCAAACAGTATCAGACCGTGGCCGGTGTTCCCCTGCTGCGGCACGGGGTGGCCCGGCTGTGTGCCCATCCCGCCATCAGCGCCGTTCGCTGCGTGATCCACCCCGACGACCGTCCCGATCACGATGCTGCCCTGGCGGGTCTGCCGGTGTTGCCGCCGGTGGACGGGGGCGCGGAACGTCAGGAGTCGGTGCGCCTGGGCCTGGAAAGCCTGGCCGCCCAGGCCCCGGAGACGGTGTTGGTGCACGATGCGGCCCGGCCCTTCGTACCCGCCGCCGTAATCGACCGGGTGCTGGCGGCCCTGGGCACGACGGCAGGCGCCATTCCCGCCTTGCCGGTGGCCGACACCCTGAAACGCGGCACCCCGGAGCAGCGGATTGCCGCCACCGTGTCTCGGGACGGATTGTGGCGGGCACAGACGCCGCAGGGATTCCATTTCGCGCCCCTGCTGGCGGCCCACCGTGCCGCCGCCGGCATTGTCCTGACCGACGACGCGGCGGTGCTGGAACACGCGGGCACCCCGGTGACGCTGGTGCCCGGCAGCGAGGAGGCCTTCAAGGTGACCACTCCCGAGGATTTTATCCGGGCGGAGCAGATGATGGGGCAGGAAACCCGTGTGGGGCAGGGCTTTGACGTGCACCGCTTCGGCCCCGGCAACGAGGTCATTCTATGCGGCGTGCCCGTGCCGCACAACCAGGGGCTGGAGGGGCACTCGGACGCCGACGTGGCGCTGCACGCCCTCACCGATGCACTGCTGGGGGCCGTGGGCGCGGGGGATATCGGCCAGCATTTCCCGCCGTCGGATCCGCAGTGGAAGGGCTGTGACTCGGCGGTCTTCGTCACCGAGGCCCTGGCGGCCGTGACCCGGGCCGGTGGCACCCTGGTGAACCTGGACCTGACGGTGATCTGCGAACGGCCGCGCCTGGGCCCCCACCGCGCCGCCATGCGGGCCCGGCTGGTGGCGCTCACCGGCCTGCCGGACTCACGGCTGAACCTGAAGGCCACCACCACCGAACGTCTGGGCTTCACCGGTCGGGGGGAAGGCATCGCCGCGCAGGCGGTGGTGGCGGTCAGGATGGCGGCGAGGGCTTAGAGAGGATCGCGGTCAAGAGGACCCAATTCTCGGGTCCCCTTGACCGCGTGAATCGGCTCTAGGGATTTCCCCTTCTTCCAACTTAGGGGTCTCCCCTTCTTCCAACTTAGGGGTCTCCCCTTCCGCCAACACGGTGGGTTCCACGTGGGGGATCACCGGCCGTTCCTTTTCCTCCGGCGGGCGACGGTCCGGCGGCGTGATGATGCCGCCGGAAATCACCATCTTGACCCCCTCTTCCACCGTCATGTTCAGTGCCACCACATCGGTGCGGGGCACGAACAGCAAAAAGCCCGAGGTGGGGTTGGGTGTGGTGGGCAGGAAGACGTTGATCATTTCGTCGGCAGCCCGGTTCTGCACTTCGCCATGGGTGGAGCCGGTGACGAAGGCGATGGCCCAGATGCCCCGCCGCGGATACTCCACCAGCACCACCTGCCGGAAAGCCTGGGATTGCTGGGCGAGCACCGTTTCGATGATCTGCTTGATGGCGCCATAAACGGTGCGGATCACCGGCATGCGGGCCAACAGATTCTCCGACAGCCGCACCATCATGCGGCCCACGAACCCGGCGGCGAAGGCCCCGGCAAAGATCAGGAACACCACCACGATCACCACCCCAAGCCCCGGAATGGTGAAGGGCAGATAGGCTTCGGGGTTGTAGCGGGCGGGCAACAACGCCTCCACCCGACGGTCCACGAAAGTAATGATCAGCCAGGCCAGATAAAAGGTGATGCCCAACGGCGCCGTGACCAGCACACCGGCCAGGAAATAGGCCCTGAAGCGCCCCAGGAAACTGAGTGGCTTGCCCGGAGGATGCCCCGGAATGCCGTGTTTCGCAGCATTCATACCCTTCCCCTTTTGCCCCGCCCCCGCGGTAGATGCCGGCTGTTGCGCGCCCCTTGGAGGCGGTTCCGGCAGCGTGGTACACTTTGCTTCTTCGTGCAAGGATGAGGGGCCTGAAGCCCACATCCCGTGCGTGGTGTGTGTCTTTGTAAGCATATTCCGGGCCAGGAGGGTCCGGGAGCATGGCGTATCCCCGAATGGAGGGGCCCCCGGGTGGTCACGGAAAAGCAGGAATACCAGTTCGAGGCAGCGGAAAAGGCCCTGTTGCGCGGCAATATCAAGGTGGCGGGAAAGCTCATGCGCGCCCTGGCCATGGAGGGCATGCCGCCGGCCCAGTTTCGCCTGGGTCAGATGTACCGTGACGGTCAGGGGGTGTCCAAGGATTCCCGGGAAGCCATACGCTGGCTACGGGTGGCATCCGACGCCGGGCACGCGCCGGCCATGTACGATCTCGCCGACTGTTACTGGCTGGGCATCGGCACCGACAAGGACGCCCACGAAGGCAGCCGCTGGTTGCGCAAAGCCGCCGAAGCCGGCATGGCCAAGGCCCAATATGACCTGGGATGCCGCTATGAAAAGGGCGACGGGGTTATCCAGAACATGCGCCGGGCGGTGCGCTGGCTCATCAGCGCCGCCGACCAGGGGCACGCGCCGGCCATGATGCACCTCAGCCGTCTCTGTCAGCAGGGCACCGGGACCGAACGCTCCCTGGCCAAGGCCCACCAGTGGGCCAACCTTGCGTATGCCCTGGGCGAGGACGGAGGAAAGGCCCGCCGCACCGAGCTGCTCATGGATCTCTCGCCCGAGGAGGTGGCAGAGGCACACCGGCTGGCTCGGGCGTGGTGGGAGGACAACCGCCCCCGATGACCGCAACACCCTCCACGGTGCGGCCGGTGGTGGGGGTGGGCGCCGTGGTGTGGTGGCAGAACCATGTGCTGCTGATCCGCCGCCGCAAACCGCCCCTAGAGCCTATCGCCCATGACCGATGATCTGCTTGCGCGCACCGAAGACCTCCTGGCCACCCTGGTGGGTTTCCCCTCCATCAGCGCCGAGTCCAACCTGCCGTTGATTCACTGGGTTCGCGCCTATTTGGCGGACCACGGCGTGGAGAGCACCCTGTTGGTCAGTCCCGACGGCACCAAGGCCAACCTGCTGGCCACGGTGACTCCCGGCGACCGGCCGGGAGTGGTGCTGTCGGGACACACGGACGTGGTGCCGGTGGCGGGACAAGACTGGCACAGCGACCCCTTTACGCTGGTGCGCCATGCAGACCGTCTCACCGGTCGGGGCACCGCCGACATGAAGGGCTTCCTGGCCGTCAGTCTCGCCCTGGTGCCCCTGATCCAGGCCGCGCCCGAGGCCCCGCCGGTGCATCTGGCCTTTTCCTATGACGAGGAGGTGGGATGCCTGGGCGCGCCACCGCTGGCCCGGGCGGTGGCGGCGCTGCCGCTCAGGCCGTGGCTGGTGCTGGTGGGCGAGCCCACGGGCATGCACGTGATCCACGCGCACAAAGGCAAGTTCGCCCAGGAAGTCCGGATCCGCGGCCGGGCGGCCCATTCCTCCCGCACGCCGGACGGGGTGAACGCCGTGGAGGTGGCTGCCGCCCTCATCGGCCAACTGGCCCGGATGGAAGCCACCCAACGCCGGGAGGGACCCTTTGATCCCGGCTGCGAGCCTGCCTGGAGCACGGTCCACACGGGCCCCATCGCCGGCGGTACGGTGCTCAACATCGTCCCCGATCACTGCACTTTTTCCTATGAAATCCGCCCCCTGCCCGGCGTGGACGCACGTGCCATGGCCGACTCCCTGAAAACCTGGGCGGCGGAAACCTTGTTACCGGCCATGCACGCGGTGGACCCCGCCACCGGCATCGACTGGATCGACCTGGTGGACTTCCCGGGCCTGAACATCCCAGCGGAGTCCGAGGTGGTCTCCACCCTGCTGGCGCTCACCGGCGATAACGCCCCGGGCCGGGTAAGCTTCGGCACAGAGGCCGGGGTGTACGCCGCCCATGACCTGCCCACCCTGGTGTGCGGCCCCGGCCACATCGAACAGGCCCACCGTCCCGATGAATACGTCACCCCTGAACAACTACAACGCTGCCTGACCCTGCTGCGGCGTCTGCTGCGTGCCTGATGCCCTGCCGTTTACATTCGTCATCTTGATTCCCGCCCCTTGTTGTGTACACTGAACGTAGTGCTTAAGTATGAGTCCTGGATCATGAACCAGGACCGCTGCGCAACCACGGCGAGGGTTCCCGGCGTTGACCGGGATCAGTGGCAACAAGGAATCAGTGTCATGGCGGCCTATCGATATGCGCTGCGGGTGAAGACCCGCCGTTCCCTGACCCAGATGGAAGACTGGCTGGACAGCCATTGCCGGGGGAGCTTCTCCCTCAGCCTGATCGACATGTCGGAGGACCTGAGCCGCAAGCTGGTGGAAATCCGGTTCCAGCGCCAGGATGACCGGGACAGCTTCCGCAACGAGTGGGCGCGGACCTCAGCCGGGAAAACCCACGCGGCGTGACAGCGGCACGGACGGCAAAATCTTTTTATGCTAGGGTGTGGCCATAATCCGCATCGTGGGAGAGTATTGCCATGAGTCATGCCCTGAGCCACCTGCTCCATGATCCCGATTTCAGTGAGGGCCGGTTCTGGGTCCGCGAATCCTTCGCTCCCGACGAGCCCATCCTGGTGGAGGGACGCAGCAACACGCGCGTCTATCTGGTGCTGTCCGGAACCGTGGTGGTGCACAGTCAGGTGCGGTGCAACGATGGCCGCACCGTGCGCCCCGTATTCACCGAGCTGTCGGAGCAGCAGGTGTTCGGGGAAATGACCCTGCTGGGCCAGACCCGGTGCAGTGCCTCGGTCAGTGCCGTCACCGCCTGCACCATGGCCGCCATCGACCACTATGCGCTGCTGGACTTCATGGACCGCAACCCGGTGGCGGGGTATGGCATTCTCAAGGAAATGATGGATACCCTGGGCGACCGTCTCCGCCACGCCAACCACCAAGTGGCCGCGCTGGTGGCCTGGGGCCTGACCACCTCCCCCGAGGATGAAGAAGACGACGACCCTCAAGCCTGACCCCGCCGGCATGGGGTATCCGACCGGATACCCCGTTCCCGCCCTGTCACATCATCGGTGATGCCTCTTCTTTCCCCCAACCGTGACTCATTGTTCGCCTCTCCCAACCGTGACTCATTGTTCGCCTCTCCCAACCGTACCGGCCTGTTCTTTCTGACCCAAAACCGTCACAGGGCGGCAATGGACAGCTCGGGGGCGACCTGCCTACAAATTGAGAGCCCAGCGCCGGCGTCCCGGAAACGAGGGACGCAAACCGGCGCCGGCAGGCTAACACCGGGGCCACGCGACACCAGGGAAGGAGGGACCCCATGACCATCCACGCACGTGCCTGTAACGCCACCAGCCGCACCCTGGCGGTGATCGGACTGGCCGTCGGCCTGGTGGCGGGCGGTTCCGCCCTGGCCGACGACAAAAAAGTGGTCAACGTCTATAACTGGACCGACTACATCGACGAAACCGCCCTCAAGGACTTCGAAAAAGAGACCGGCATCAAGGTCAATTACGATGTCTACGACAGCAACGAGGTGCTGGAATCCAAGCTGATGGCCGGGGCCTCGGGCTACGACGTCGTGGTGCCGTCCGGCTCCTTCTTCCAGCGGCAGGTGCAAGCCGGCATCTATCAAAAGCTCGACAAGAGCAAGATGCCCAACCTCAAGCACCTGGACGCCACCTTGCAGAAACGCGAGGCGGTCTACGACCCCGGCAACGAACATGGTGTCATCTACATGTGGGGCACCACCGGCATCGGCTATAACGTGGACAAGGTGAAGGCCGCCCTGGGCGATGACGCCCCCATCGGCTCCTGGGACCTGATTTTTGATCCCAAATACGCCAGCAAGCTCAAGGATTGCGGCATCTACCTGCTGGATGCCCCGGAAGAGGTGTTCGAGGCCGCCCTCGACTACATGGGCATGGATCCCCACAGCACCAGCCGCCAGGATTATGAAAAAATGCTGGCCATGCTGCAGAAGATCCGGCCCTACGTCACCAAGTTCTCCTCCTCCGAATACCTGTCGGCGCTGGCCAGCGGCGATGCCTGCGTGGCCCACGGCTGGTCCGGCGACGTGCTCCAGGCCAAGAAGCGGGCCGAACAGGCGGGTAACGGCGTGAAGGTGGACTACTACATTCCCAAGGAAGGGGCCCTGATGTGGTTCGACATCATGGCCGTGCCCAAATCGGCGCCTCACCCGGAAAACGCCTTCGCCTTCATCAACTTTATCCAGCAGCCCAAGGTGATGGCCCGCATTTCCGACAAGACCCAGTACGCCAACGCCAACAAGGCCTCATGGCAGTACATCACGCCGGCTATCCGTGACAACAAGGCGGTGTTCCCGCCCGAATCCGTCAAGGAAAAGCTGTTCGTGGACACGGCGGTGGATCACAACACCCAGCGCATGCGCACCCGGTTCTGGAACCGCTTCAAGGCCGGCGAATAACACCCGGTTTGCCGTCTCTCTTCGGTCCCCGCCACGCCTGTGGCGGGGTCTTTGCCTGTCTCTGTCACTCCGGAAGACTGCCATGAGCGAAGCCGCCGCCGTCGAGACCCCGCCCGCCGACACCACCGACCCCCGGCCCATCATCCAGTTCGAGGAGGTGGTCAAGAAGTTCGGTGACTTCACCGCCGTCAACAACGTCTCCCTCACCATCTACGAGGGGGAACTGTTTTCGCTGCTGGGCGCCTCCGGCTGCGGCAAAACCACCCTGCTGCGCATGCTGGCGGGGTTCGAGACCCCGACCAGCGGCCGCATCCTGGTG
>CAZHRQ010000014.1:0-26290 GCA_964535075.1 uncultured Rhodobacterales bacterium
GGCTCTAAGGGGCGGTATTCCCGGCATGTCGCCGGTCGCCAGACCGTGTGCCGGCGGGGGTCCGGCACCAGATCCAGATCGCGTGCCGGCGGACATCCGGCCGCAGAAGACGGGAGACGCTGAGCCCATGGATATCATTCTGGTCCCGCTGATCAACATCGCGACGGTGGCCATCTCCCTGTTCATCTGGGCCTTGATCATCCAGGCGATCATGAGTTGGTTGGTCGCCTTCAACATCGTCAATCCCTACAATAAAGTGGTCTACACGGTGGGGGATGTGCTCAACCGCATCACCGAGCCCGCTCTGAGGCCTATTCGCAGTTTCCTGCCGCCCATGGGGGGCCTGGACCTGTCGCCCTTGGTGCTGATCTTTGTGCTGTGGTTCCTGCGCGACGTCCTGGCGCGGCTGGCTTTCCGACTGGGAGGGGGCTTCTGAACGCCGCTGCGGTGGTGCGGCGGGTGGCGGATGGCTGCACCGTGGCGGTGCGCCTCAGCCCCCGGGCCCGGCGCGAGGGGGTGGACGGTCTGGCCGAGGATGCCCGGGGTCCCGTGCTGAAGGTGGCCGTGACCGCGCCCCCCGTGGATGGGGCCGCAAACACCGCCCTGGAGCGACTGCTGGCCCGCCAGTGGGGACTTCCGAAACGGGACGTGCGTGTGATTCGGGGCGCCACGGACCGTCACAAGCCGGTGAAGGTCACCGGCGATCCGTCGGTGGTGGAGCAACAACTGCGGGCGTGGATGGCATCCCATGACGGCTGAGATCATTGATGGCAAGGCAGTGGCCCGGAGAGTGACCGAGGCCGTGGCGGCGCGCGTGCAGGACATGCACGATTACGACCGGGTGGAGCCGGGGCTGGCGGTGGTGCTGGTGGGCGACGATCCCGCCAGCCAGGTCTACGTGCGCATGAAAAAGCGCAAGGCCGAGGAACTGGGCATCCGCTCCCTGGAGCACAACCTGCCCGTCAGCGTCACCGAGGACGAACTGCTGACCCTCATCGAGGGGCTCAACGACGACCGCACCGTGCACGGGATTCTGGTGCAACTGCCCTTGCCGGCGGGCATCGACCAGCGCCGGGTGCTGGAGGCCGTGCGCCCCGATAAGGACGTGGACGGCTTCCATCCCCTCAACGTGGGACGGCTGGTGCAGGGGGCGGATACCCTGACGCCCTGCACCCCCTATGGCTGCCTGCTGCTGTTGCGGTCCGTGCACGAAACCCTGAGCGGCAAACAGGCGGTGGTGTTGGGGCGCTCCAACATCGTGGGCCGTCCCATGGCCCAGTTGCTGTTGCAGGAAGATTGTACCGTGACTGTGTGCCATTCCCGCACCCGGGATCTGGCGGCCGAATGCCGGCGGGCGGATATCCTGGTGGCGGCAGTGGGACGTCCGGGCATGGTGGCCGGGGACTGGATCAAGCCCGGCGCCACGGTGATCGACGTGGGGACCAGCCGCCTGCCGCCCCGGGAGCCGGGGGGCAAGGACCGGCTGAAAGGCGATGTGGAATTCGACGCCGCCCGGATGGTGGCCGGCGCCATCACGCCCGTGCCCGGCGGGGTGGGCCCCATGACCATTGCCTGTCTGATGCGCAATACGGTGATCGCGGCTGCCCGTCTGCACAAGGTGGCGTTGCCGGAAGATTTCTGATCCTGACCGTTGCGTCTGTGGGGGAGCCGGTTGAATCGGCTTTATCCATTTGTTTGAGAGCGGGTCGGCGGGGCGGCCCTACCACAGGGGAGCACCAGGGGATGACATCGGAACAGGAAGCACAAGCGGCCTACGGTGGCTGGCGGCCGCTGGCGGGGCAGACGGCCCTGGTGACCGGCGCCAACTCGGGCATCGGACGGGCCACCGCCGTCGGTCTGGCCCAGGCCGGCGCCAACGTGGCGGTCAACTATATCGTCAATGAAGAGGCCACCCAGGAGGTGGTGGCGGCCATCGAGGCGGCGGGCAGCCGGGGAATCGGCGTCAAGGCCGATGTTTCCGACGAAGCCCAGGTGCACGCCATGATGGCCACCGTGACCGACTCCTTGGGCGCCTTGGATATTCTGGTCGCCAATGCCGGGTTGCAACGGGACGCGGCGGTGGCGGACATGACCGTGGACCAGTGGAACCTGGTGCTGAACGTGAACCTGCGCGGCCAGTTCCTGTGCGCCCGCGAGGCCATCAAGACTTTCCGGGCCCAGGGGCCCCGCCCGGTGTCCCGCGCCCTGGGCAAGATCATCTGCATGAGCTCCGTGCACGAGGTGATCCCGTGGGCAGGGCACGTGAACTACGCCGCGTCCAAGGGCGGGGTCAACATGCTGATGCAGAGCCTGGCCCAGGAAGTAGCGCCGGAGCGCATCCGGGTGAACAGCATCGCCCCCGGCGCCATCCGGACGCCCATCAACACGAACGCCTGGGAAACGCCGGAAGCCTACGAGGCCCTGATGGCGCTCATCCCCTACAACCGCATTGGGGAACCCGAGGATATTGCCCATGCGGCTGTGTTCCTGGCCTCCGATCTGGCGGACTATGTGACCGGCACCACCCTGTTCGTGGATGGTGGCATGACCTGCTATCCCGGGTTCGCCACCGGGGGTTGATCCCCTTCCCGGGACCGCGCCCTTCCTCCGAACGGGGGAGGGGAGCGGGGTGCACACGAGGGAGTGGGTGGGCAACGGCCTCATTGCGGGCATAAAACATTTGCACGACCGGCGTGGGGCCGGTAAGGAAAGATCGTGATTGTCTCTGCAATAGGTTCCAGACCGTGACCACTCCCTATCTTGAGTTGACCCAACTGATCGAACGTCTCCACCGGCACTTCCTCGATGTGCTGCGGGCGGAGCTGCATCGGCTCGGCATCACCGATGTCAACGCCGTGCAGGCTCTGCTGCTCTACAACATCGGCGAGGAAGAGGTGGTGATCCGGGATCTGAAGGATCGCGGTTATTATCATGGTTCCAACGTTTCTTATAATATCAAGAAATTGGTGGAAGCGGGCTATCTCAGCCAGGAGCGGTCGCCCCACGACCGGCGGTCGGTGCGGGTGCGCCTGACCCCCACGGGCGCCGAGTTGTGCGCCCAGGTGGGAGCGTTGCAGGAGCGATTGCAGACCCGGTTTGAAAGCGACAGTGGCTCCGAACCGGAAATGGAGGCCGCCACCACGGCCCTGCGCCGGCTGGACCGCATCTGGACCGATTTCATCCGCTTCGGCGAAAGCTGACGCCCTTCTTCAGGACACGGCGGGCAGGGAGAAGCGGAAGCAGGCGCCCCGTATATCCCCGTGATCCATGATCGTGATGCGGCCGCCATGGCGGTCCACGATCCGTCGGCAGATGGCCAGTCCCACCCCACTGCCCGTGGGCCCATCGTCCCCGTTCTTTTCCTCCGCCGGTAGACGGTGGAACATGGTAAAGACCTTTTCCCGCTGAGAGGGCGGGATGCCGTTGCCATTGTCGCCGATCAGGAACCACGCCCGCCACGGCCACGCTGGTCATCAGCCGGATCCAGGCTCGGGGCAGGGCGGGGGACAAGGGGCTGGGGGTCATGAGACACCCCTTCATGCGAGGGAAAGGTACCCTTCCAAGGGTACGCCTTCCGTGGCGAATGTATATGATCTGAATGGGGGAGGTTCGGCCCGGTGACAGGCCGAACCTTGTGGGGTTATGGTTTGGTTTTCGTTTACCGCGACCCGCTCTATTGGGGGCTGCGGGGGCCGCCATAACCACCCGGTCCGCCAGGACCGCCCCGGCTCCCGCGCCGGGTGGGCATTTCCGAGGCGTCGATGCGGCCGTCCTGATTGGTATCCAGGCGTTGGAAGGGGCGCTCGGTCACCACGGCGAATTCGGCCAGGGTGATGCCGCCATCACCGTCCGTGTCCAGCCGGCGGTGCATACGGGGCCCCCGCTGACCGGCGCGTTTCTGAGCCGCGGCGGTCACTTCCTCCACGGACAGAACCTGGTCGCCGTTGGTGTCGGCCTCGGTGAAGCGTTGGCTGTGGAACGCTTCCACCTCGGCGCGGGTGATCACGCCGTCCTGGTTGCTGTCCATGGCCTGCAGGCGCGGTCCGCCGCCCCGGGGGCCGGGCTGGGCGGCGGCGGTGCCGGCCACCACCAGGGCAAGAGAGACGACGGCGAGAGGGAGGAGACGGTGTTTCATGGCAGGATCTCCGTGCATCAAGGGTCGGCGGGATCGCCGATGGGGTATGGACCCTTTATGCCCGGCGTTGGTCGCGATCCGATGTCAAGGAGAGCCAAAGGCGGTCGCAAAGTGTCGCAAACGGTCGTGTTCTGAAAACAGGTCAGGAGTCGTCGTCTTCGTCTTCCTCCGCCTCGTCCTCCGCCTCGTCCAGGGCCCCCCGGGCGCTGTAGGCGGCGATGGCGGGGCGGGGGTCCAGCAGGCCGGCGGCCTTCAGCTCGCCCAGGCCCGGCAGGTCGTCCAGGCTGGTGAGGGAAAAGTGATCCAGGAACGCCTCGCTGGTGCCCCAGGCCAGGGGCCGCCCCGGGGCCGCGCGACGGCCGCGGGGCTGCACCCAGCCCGCTTCCAGCAGCATGTCCAGGGTGCCCTTGGAGACGGAGACGCCCCGGATTTCCTCGATTTCCGCCCGCGTTACCGGCTGGTGATAGGCGATGATGGCCAGGGTCTCCAGCGCCGCCCGCGACAGCCGGCGCGACTCGCTCACCTCCAGGCGCAGATGAGGGGCCAGATCGGGGGCGGTGCGAAAGGCCCAGCCGACGCCCCGGCGCACCAGTTCGATGCCCCGGCCCTGGTATTCCGCCTGGAGAGTGGCGAGGAGGGCGGTGGCCGAGCACGACTCCGGCAGCCGACTGGCGATATCCTCGGTGGACAGGGGGGTGTCGGCGGCGAACAGCAGCGCTTCCACCAGCCGTTTCGGGTCGGGGGGCGTGTGGCTCATGGCCGGGATCGGGCGGGATTGCGCAAATAGATGGGCTGGAAGGGCCCGGCTTGTTGCACCTCCACCCGGCCCTGGCGAGTCAACTCCAGCAGGGCGCCGAAGGTGGCGGAAACGGCCGAGCGGGCGGCTAGAGCCTATCGCGGTCAATGGGACCCCATTCTTGGGTCCCATTGACCGCGTGAATCGGCTCTATCCATTTGTTTTAGAGCGGATTCACGCACCCAATCCGGTTCACAGCGTGAACCCGATTGGGTGCGATCCGCTCTAGGGCGTCCTCCTCCCGAGGCAGGAAGCGGGACAGCACCGTCCAGCCGGGCAGTCGGCCCACCAGCCGCTGCAATCGGTGGAGAGCCTCCTCCACCGAATAGAGATCGAAGGCTTCCACCGAGAGGGTGGTGGCCCGCCCCTGGCGACGATGGTGGTCGGCATAGGCCTTGAGCAGGTCATAGAGCCCGGCCTGATAGCGGGGACGGCGCACCACCTCCGTGCCCTCGGGGGCGCCCCGGGCGAAGACGTCGCGCCCCCGGCGGGGACGGGTGGCCAGCGCCTCGGCGGCGGTCCGCATGGCCTCCAGGCGTTCGAGCTGGAAGGCCAGGGCGGCGGCCATCTCCGCGCCCGTGGGTTCGTCCTCCGGGCTGTCCTCGGCGGGCAGCAGCAGACGGGATTTCAGCCACGCCAGCCACGCCGCCATCACCAGGTATTCGGCGGCCAGATCCAGCCGCTGGCGCCGGGCTTCATGCACGAAGGTCAGGTACTGCTCGGCCAGGGCCAGGATGGAAATGCCCCGCAGGTCCACCTTCTGGTCGCGGGCCAGGGCCAGCAGCAGGTCGATGGGGCCCTCGAACCCCTCCAGGGTCAGGTGCAGCGGGGACCCGGCGGACTCCTCGGGCCGAGGGGGCGAGTCGGCGGTCATGACAGCGCCTCAGAGCCCCATGAGCAGTTTGTAGAGCCAGAACACCGGCTCGCCCACGATCACCGCCAGGGGGTTGAAAGGTTGGCCCAGCTCGGTGGTGATCATGGGCACCAGCACCAGCAGCCCCAGGATGATGAAAAAGCCATAGGGCTCCACCCGGGCCAGGGGGCGGGCCAGGGCGTCGGGCAGCAGCCCCACCGCCACCCGGCCGCCATCCAGTGGCGGCAGCGGGATCATGTTGAAGACCGCCAGCACCAGATTGAGCAGGACCAGATTGGAAAGATTGAGCGCCACCCACAGGGTCAGATTAAGGGATCCCTGGGCCGGCAGGCCGTTGGCGATCAGGGGCATCATGCCGGCGGCGATGATGGCCAGAACGATGTTCATGCCCGGTCCCGCCAGGGCCACCCACACCATGTCCCGGCGCGGCCGGCGCAAGCGGCCAAAGTGCACCGGCACCGGTTTGGCATAGCCCAGGATCACCGGCGACCCCACCAGCAGCAACAGCCCCGGCATCAGCACCGTGCCGAAGGGATCCACGTGGCGAATGGGATTGAGGGTCAGACGGCCGTGTTCCTTGGCGGTGGGATCGCCAAAGGCCAGGGCGGCATAGCCGTGGGCCGCCTCGTGCAGCGTGACCGCCAGCAGGACCGGCAGCACCCAGGCACTGGCCTGGAACAGGGTCATGGAAAAGCCGGTCATGGGCTCAGCCGGTCGTGATGGGGGCGAGCAGGGCGTCCAGGCGCTGGCGGGCGTCGTCCGGCAGGGGGTGCAGGTCTGCCCGCCGCAACGCTTCCGCATTGTCCAGACGCCGGTCCGCTTCCCGGGTGAGGGGACGGGCCCGTTCCGCCACCAGTTTCATTTCCGCCAGATCGCCATTGCAGTGCAGCACCACGTCGCAGCCGGCGTTGAGGGCCGCTTCCGCCCGTTCCCCGGCGTGGCCGCTGAGGGCCTTCATGGTGATATCGTCCGACGCCAGCACCCCATCAAAGCCGATCTCGCCCCGAATCACCTGGGAGATGACGGTGGGGGAGGTGGTGGCCGGCGCCAGGGGATCCAGGGCGCGATAAACCACGTGGGCGGTCATGCCCCAGGGCATGTGGGACAGGGCCTTGAAGGGCACGAAGTCCAGGGCCTCCAACTCGCCCCGTTCGGCGGTGACCGTGGGCAGGGTTTCGTGGCTGTCTTCCAGCGCCCGACCGTGCCCTGGTTGATGCTTGATCACCGGCAGCACGCCGCCGGCCAGGAACCCCCGGCAAGTGGCGTCGGCCAGGGCGATCACCTGTTCCGGGGTGCGGCCCAGGGCACGATCCCCGATGATGTCGTGGCTGTCGGGGGCGGGGATGTCCAGCACCGGGGCGCAGTCCACGGTAATGCCCAGGCCGATGAGATCGGCGGCCATGAGACGGGCATTGAGCCATGCGGCCTCCAGCGCGGCTTCCCGGTCCTGTTCCGCCAGGGTGCCGATGATGCCCATGGGCGGCACCTTGCGCCAGTGGGGGGGCTTGAGCCGGGCCACACGGCCGCCTTCCTGGTCGATGAGCACCGGGGCATCGGCCCGACCCACCGTCTGGCGGAAGTCGTTGATAAGGGCCCGCACCTGTTCGGGATGATCGATGTTGCGGCCGAACAGAATCAGGCCCACGGGATCCGCGTCCTGGAACAGGGCCCTTTCTTCGTCCGTCAGGCTCAGACCGGCACAGCCGAACACCACCGCAAGGGGGGATTTGTTAGCGAACGACAACCAGACACTCCATGTTTTGCGCCTTCATCTGACGGCATCGTTGCGCCGCCGCGGCGCGGCTGGGAAAAGGACCGACCCGGAGACGATACCACACCCCCCGGTTGCCCAGGTCGGCTCGTTGAACGTCAAGGGAAAGGCCGCTAAACAGGCTGGGCTGTTGTCGCTTCAGGCGTTCGAAGCTGCCCTGGGCCTCCTGCGGGTTCTGAAAAGACGCTACTTGCACCAGATAGCGCCCGCTCACCGAGGGCAGGGACGACGTGGCGCGTTGTTCCGGCTGGCGCGCGGCCTGTTGCTGCTGTTGTTGGCGGGCGGCGGCCTGCCGTTGCGCCTCTGCCTGGCGTTTTTCTTCTTCCTGCCGCCGGGCGTCCTCCGCCGCGCGGCGTTCCTGTTCCCGCCGGGCCGCCAGCCGTTGCTGCACCGCCGCCGGCGGCGTGGGCTTGGCCGCCGGCGGCAGGGGAGGACTCGCGCGCTGGGGCTGCGTGGGTTGCGGCGCGGGCTGGGCCGGCGATGCGGTGTCCGCCTGAGGCGTACCGGTTTGCGAGCCTGGGGTCTGGCTGGTCTGCGTGCCCGGGGTTCGGGGCGGCGCCGTCGGTTGTCCGGGGGCCGGCTGCGACCGGCTGTCGGGGGCGGTGATGGAGGGCAGGGGCTGGCTGGGCCGATTGGCCTGGGCGGGATCGCTGCGATTGATCATGGCGGCGATCTGGTCCTGCTCCTGCGGCGTGGCGCCGGAGGTGTTGTCGCTGAAGATGCGTTCGGGCGCCCGATCGGTTCCGCCGCCGGGGAGGGCGCCACCGGTGCTGCCCTGGTCGCCGGGGGACAGGCGATCATATACGGACATGTCCGTGTTGGGGACCTCCATGCCGCCGGGATCGTTGGGTTGGCGCTTGAAGGGATCGCGTTCGGCGGTGACCGTGGGCACGCCCAGGGAGGAGGGCGGTGCCTCCGGGCTGTCGCCACTCAGGAAATACCAGCCGACGCCACCGGCCAGCACCAGAGCCCCCACGCCGCCAGCGATGAGCATGCGCGTGCGGCCGCCGCGCTCCTCCTCGTCCTCGTCATAGTCCTCGTCGTCGTAGTCGCCGAGGGCGGCATCGAAGGTGGGCAGGTCGTCGTACTCGTCGAAGGCCTCCCCGTCGTCATAGCCGGGGGATTCGCGGTCATCGGGCAGGTCGTCGTAGGAACGGGGAGGGCGGGGAGCCACGGCCATCACTCCATTTCTTCCAGGGCGGTAACGCCCATGACGGCCAGTCCACTGGCCACCACCACCGCCACCGCCTTGACCAGGGCCAGACGGGCGTGCGACAGGGCGATGTCGTCCGGGTGCAGGAAGCGCAAAGTGGCATCGTCGCGACCCTTGTTCCACAGGCCATGGAACGCTGCCGCCACATCATTGAGGTAGAAGGCAACGCGATGGGGCTCGTGGGCTTCCGCCGCGCCTTCAACCGTTCGGGGCCACCCTGCCAGTTGCGTCATCAAAGCAATCTCGGCCGCGTCGGTCAAGGGGCTGAGGTCCACCTTGGCCAGATCCGCGGCGTCCAGGGAGAGGTTGGGGAACATCTCCGCCGCGTGCCGCAGCACCGAACAGGCCCGGGCGTGGGCGTACTGGACGTAGAACACGGGGTTGTCGCGGCTTTGCTCCCGCACCTTCACCAGGTCGAAATCCAGGTGGGCATCATTGCGCCGGGTCAGCATCATGAAGCGCACCACGCCGGCGGTAACCTCGTCCACCACCTCGCGCAGGGTGACGAACGTGCCGGCACGCTTGGACATCTTGACCGGTTGGCCGTCGGACAGCAGGTTGACCATCTGGCATAGTTTTACGTCCAGGGAGACAGGATCGCCGGCCAGGGCCTTCACCGCCGCCTGCACCCGTTTCACATAGCCGCCGTGGTCGGCGCCCCACACGTCGATGAGATCGTGGAAGCCCCGTTTCACCTTATCGGCGTGATAGGCCATGTCGGTGGCGAAGTAGGTCCAGGTGCCGTCGGCTTTGGCCAGGGGACGGTCGGTGTCGTCGCCGAAATCGCTGGCCCGGAACAGCAGTTGCGGCCGGGGTTCCCAGTCCTCGGGCTTCTTGCCCTTGGGGGGCTCCAGCACGCCGGTGTAGACCAGATCCCGGGCCTGAAGGTCGTCCACCGCCGCCTGTACGGCCCCCGCCGCCACCAGCGCCCGTTCGGAGGTGAACACCGCGTGCTCCACGCCCAGGGCGGCCAGGTCGTCACGGATCAGGGCCATCATGGCGTCGATGGCGTAGTCGCGCAGCACCGGCAGCCATTCCTGCTCGGGCACGTCCCGCCAGCGGTCGCCGTCACGGCGCGCCAGGGCCTGTCCCACGGGCACCAGATAGTCGCCGGGGTACAGCCCCTCCGGGATGGCGTCGATGGTCTCGCCCAGGGCCTCGCGATAGCGCAGGTGCAGCGAGCGGGCCAGCACGTCCACCTGGGCGCCGGCATCGTTCACGTAGTATTCGCGGGTGACGTCATAGCCGGCGAAGGCCAGCAGCCGCGCCAGGGCGTCACCGAACACCGCGCCACGGCCGTGGCCCACGTGCATGGGGCCGGTGGGATTGGCGGAGACGTATTCCACATTCACACGCCGGCCGGCCCCCAGGGTGGAGCGGCCGTAATCGGGTCCGGCGCGCAGCATGTCGGCCACCCGTGCCCGCCAGAAGGTGTCCTCCAGCCGCAGGTTGAGAAAGCCGGGACCGGCGATCTCCACCGATGCCACGCCGGGCAGGGCCTCCAGGGCCGGCACCAGCAGGGCCGCCACGTCGCGGGGTTTTTGCTTCGCCGGTTTGGCCAGGACCATGGCGGCGTTGCTGGCCATGTCGCCGTGGGACGGGTCGCGGGGCGGCTCCACGGTGACCGCGTGCACGGGCAATTCCGCCGGCAGGGTGCCCGCCTGTTGCAGTCCGGCGATGGCCTGATGAAGGTGGTCCCGGAAGTCGTTGAAGAAATTGGTCATGAGAACAACACGTTGGTGGCGGGCGCGGGCTCAGGGCTTGATTTGCAGGTCGAACAGGCGGCGGTGTTCCCCCAGGGCCTGACGGTCGCTCATGCCGGCGATGTAGTCGGCCACCAGGCGGCGGGTTTCCGGCGTGTCGGCCGACCCGGCCCGTTCCCGCCAGCCATCGGGCAGGCATTCGGGTTCCGAGGCCAGGAGGTCGAACAACTGCGCCACCACCCGTCGTGCCTTGGAGGTCATGCGGTTCACCTGATAGTGCCGGTACATATGCCGGAACAGGAACTTTCGCAAGGCCTGCTCCGCCTCTTTCAGGGCGGGCGAGAAGGCGGCCACCGGCTGGTGATGGTGGCGAACGGTCTCCGGCGTGGCCGGCGCGGGCAGGGCCAGCAGGCGCCGCCGGGTCTCGGCGGTGAGGTCCTCCACCATGGCGCCGAACAGCCGTCGCACCGCTTCGTGAATGCGGCGGGAGCGGTCCAGGGTGGGATAGAGGGCGTCCACTTCCCGGAACAGGTCACCCACCAGCGGCAGGGCGCGCACTTCCTCTTCGGCGAACAGGCCGGCCCGCAGGCCGTCGTCCAGGTCGTGGTTGTTGTAAGCGATGTCGTCGGCCAGGGCTGCCACCTGTGCCTCCGCCGAGGGCCACGTGGTGAGCTCCAGATCCAGGCCCTGCGCCCGCAAACGGCTGTTGAAGGTGGCCACGTAGCCGGGCAACTGGTCTTCCGGCGCCTCGGGCGTGCACAGGGGACCGTTGTGCTTGATGAGCCCTTCCAGGGTTTCCCAGGTGAGATTGAGGCCATCGAACCGGGCGTAGCGTTCCTCCAGCTTGGTGACGATACGCAGGGACTGTACGTTATGTTCGAACCCTCCCAGGGCGGCCATGCGGTCCTTCAGCACCTTTTCCCCGGCGTGGCCGAAGGGGGTATGGCCCACGTCGTGCACCAGGGCCAGGGCCTCCGCCAGGTCCTGGTTGAGTCCCAGCAGCCGGCAGACCGAGCGGGCGATCTGCGCCACCTCCAGGCTATGGGTCAGGCGGGTGCGGAAATAATCCCCCTCATGATAGACGAACACCTGGGTTTTCCATTTCAGGCGGCGGAAAGCGGCGCAATGAATGATGCGGTCGCGGTCACGCTGAAAAGGCGTGCGGGTGCGGCTGGGCGGCTCGTCGTGGAAACGGCCACGGCTCTCCGTCACGCCCCAGGACTCCAGGGGCAGGCTGGGCGGCGGCGGCAGGTCGGGCGGCGTGATCATGGCCGCAGGATACCGGTCGCCGGGGGGCTTGAAAAGGGCGGGGCTGCGCGGGGGGTGCCATTGTCCCTTGCCGCTGCCGGGATAAGAGGGCTAGACTCAGGCCCGTTCGCGGTGATGACGTGTTTCAGCACGAAGGTCCGGCCCATGACAGTGACGCCTGCTTCGCCCCCCGTGCCCGATCCCGTACCGTTGCTGTCGGTGACGGGTCTGTCCCGGTCTTTCGGCGGATTACAGGCGGTGCGGGAGGTGGCCTTCACCGTGGAGGCCCATGCCATCTACGGCCTCATCGGCCCCAACGGCTCCGGCAAGACCACCGTGTTCAACCTGTTGAGCGGCTTTCTCGCCCCCGACGCCGGTTCGGTGTCCTTCGGCGGCCGGGAACTGGTGGGGCTGAAGCCCTTTGCCGTGGCTCGGGCCGGGCTGGTGCGTACCTTTCAGGCCCCCCTCAATCCTCCGCACATGACGGTGATGCAAAACATGCTGCTGGCCCCGCAGGGGCAGAGCGGGGAGTCGGTGTTGCGGGCCCTGTTGCGGCCCGGTCGGGTGCGGGCGGAGGAACGGGCGGCCCTGGACAGGGCCTGGGAGATTTTGACCCTGGTGAAGATGGACCATCAAGCCGATACGCCGGCCGGGGCCCTTTCCGGCGGGCAGAAAAAGCTGCTGGCCCTGGCCCAGGCGCTCATGGCGCGGCCGCGGCTGATCCTGCTGGACGAGCCGGTCGCCGGGGTCAATCCCCGCCTGATCGACGACATCGTGGACATCATCCGCACCCTGCGCGACCAGGGCCAGACCTTCCTGATCGTGGAACACAACATGAGCGTGGTCCGCCGGTTGTGCGACCGGATCAGCGTGTTGGACGCCGGCGCGGTGGTGGCTTCGGGCCCGCCGGCGGAAACCCTGGCCCGCCAGGATGTGCTGGAAGCCTATCTGGGCGGTCACCATGCGCCGCCCCACACCCATCCCGTCACCAGCGCCGACGCGGCGTCGGCCCCTGTCTGACCCGGGAGAGCCCAAGACCCATGGCCCAGGTGGAAGTTCACGGTGTGCATGCCGGTTATGGCGCGGCCGAAATCCTGCATGACATCCACATGCAGGTGGCCCCGCAGGAAATCGTCACCATCATCGGGCCCAACGGCGCCGGTAAGTCCACGCTGCTCAAGACCATCATGGGCTATCTGATCCCGAAAAAGGGGGTGGTGCGCATCGACGGCGCCGATATCACCCGCATGCGGCCCGACCAGCGGGTGCGGGCGGGGGTGGCCTATGTGCCGCAGCTCGACAACGTGTTTCCCTCCCTCACGGTGCGGGAGAATCTGATCATGGGCGGTTTTACCCTGGATGCCGCCACCACCCGGGCCCGCATGGAGGCCCTGCTGGCCGAGTTCCCCCGGCTGGCCGAGCGGCAGGAGCAACGGGTGCGCACCATGTCCGGCGGGGAGCGGCAGATGCTGGCCATGGCCCGGGCGCTGATGACCGATCCCCGGTTGTTGCTGCTGGACGAGCCCTCCGCCGCCCTTTCTCCCCGGCTGGTGCAGCAGGTGTTCGACACGGTGACCCGCATCAACGAAGAGCAAGGGCGCACCATCATCATCGTGGAACAGGAGGCGCGGGTGGCGCTGGAAGCCTCGCACCGCGGCTATGTGCTGGCCGACGGGCGCAACGTGATGGACGATCGCGCCGACCGGGTGTTGCACGACCCCCGCATCCGCGAGGCCTATCTGGGCGGGACCGAAGAGGCGGAGGCGTCGGCATGATGCAGGTGCTGTTCGATTCCCTCATCCGCAGTGCCGAGCTGGCCATGCTGGCGGTGGGCGTCACCATGGTGTTTTCCGTACTGCGTTTTCCCAATTTCGCCCACGTGGAGTTCGCCCCCCTGGGCGCCTATCTGGCCTTGTTCGCCGCCGGGGTGCTGGGGCTGCCGCTGATCGCGGCGGCCCTGGTGGCGGCGGTGGTGGGGGGACTGATCGGGGTGGGCACCGACCGGCTGGTGTTTTCCCGCCTGCGCGACCGCCCGCCGGTGATGCTGATGATCGCCTCCTTCGCCCTGGGCATCGTCATCCGCGCCACCCTGCGCGCCGTCTGGGGACCGCAACCCCACTTCTTCGAGGTGGGGCGGCAGGAGTCGCTGACCGTGCTGGGCGGCTACATCACCCCGGTGCAGATCGTCATCATCGGGCTGGCCGGCGTGAGCATGCTGGCCTTTCACCTGCTGCTGAACCGCACGCGGCTGGGCATGGCCATGCGGGCGGTGGCTGATAACGAGCCCCTGTCCCAGGCCAGCGGCATCCATCCCGAGCAGGTGATCCGCGCCACGTGGTTCATCGGCTCCGCCTTCGCCGTGGTGGGGGGCATCATGCTGGGGTTGGATACCCAGGTGCAGCCGATGATGGGCGTGGGGATCATCATTCCCGTGTTCGCCGCCGCGATCCTGGGCGGCATCGGCTCGCCCTACGGCGCCATGCTGGGGGCCTTGATCCTGGGCTTTGCTGAAAACATCGGCATGGCCATCAACTGGGCGCCGCTGGGGCAACTCATGGGCCTGACCGAGGCCGCCCACGTGTTCATTCCCACCGGGTACAAGCCGGCGGTGCCCTTTGCCCTGTTGATCCTGGTGCTGCTGTGGCGGCCCCGGGGGCTTATCTCCCTGGGGCGCTGACAACGATAGAGGGGACTCATGGTCGATTTCCTGATCTACCTGCTGACCATGATCGGCATCTGGGGGTTGCTGAGTCTGTCCCTGAATTTGCAGTTCGGCTTCACCGGGCTGGTGAACCTGGGCCACATCGCCTTTTTCATGCTGGGGGCCTACATCAGCGTGATCGTGGTGATGCTGCTGGGGCTGCCCATGGTGGCGGGGGTGGCTGCCGGCATGGCGGCGGCGGCGGCCTTCGGTGCCCTCATCGCCCTGCCCACCGCCGGGCTGCAACAGGACTACTGGGCCATTTCCACCCTGGCGGCGGCGGAGATCGTGCGGCTGGTGTTCCTCAATACCACCCTGGGCAACCCCTATACCGGCGGGGCCTTCGGCGTGACCGGCATTCCCCAGCCCTTCATCGACCGCCTGGGCAACGAGGGCTTTGCCCTGTTTTACCTGGGGCTGGTGCTGGCGACCCTGGTGGTGGTGGCGCTGTTCCTGTGGTGGCTGTCGCGCACGCCCTTCGGCCGGGTGCTGGTGGCGGTGCGGGAAAACGACAGCGTGGCCCTGGCCCTGGGCAAGGACGTGCGCAGCTTTCGCCTGCGGGCCATGGCCATCGGCGGCGCCGTGGGCGGGCTGGCCGGGGCGCTGTTCGCTCACTTCAACGCCTACATCGCCCCCACCTATTTCATGCCCCTGGAGACCTTCCTGGTGTGGGCCATGGTGATTCTGGGGGGCACGGGCAACTGGCTGGGGGCGCTGCTGGGCACGGTGGTGATCCAGGCCCTGTACCAGTCCACCCGCTTTCTGGACGATTTTCTCCCGTTTGGCCAGAAGGTGATGGGCGATCTGCGCATGATCGTGATCGGCGTGTTGATCCTGCTCATCATTCTCTATCTGCCAAAGGGCGTGGTGCCCGAGCGCATGCGGCGCTACGGGGCCACGCGGCCGGCGCGGCCCGAAGAGGCCGCCGCCGGACTACACCCCGACAACAAACAGGGACAAGGCTCATGACCTGGAACAAGGGCATTCGTTCTGCGGCGCTGGTCGCGGCCGTGATGGCCACCACCAGCGGGGCCGCGCTGGCCGCCGATCCGGTGACCATCGGGCAGTTCACCGCCCTCACCGGCACCAACGCCTTGGTGGGCAAGGACATGCAACGCGGCGTGGAACTGGCCGCCGAGCGCATCAACAAGGGCCATGCCGTGCCCATGAACGACGGCAACACCAAGAAGGTGGGCCCGGGCCTGCTGGACAGCCGGCCGCTGAAGGTGGTGGTGGAGGATGACGCCTCTCGCCCCACCGAGGCCATGGACGCCGTGCGCAAGCTGGTGAACGTGGACAAGGTGCCGGTGGTGCTGGGTGAGTATTCCTCCAGCGTTACCCTGCCCACCGGGCAGTTCACCAACGCCAACAAGGTGGTGCAGATCTCCACCGGTGCCAATGCGCCGGCGCTGGCCGACATTGGCCCCTACTTCTTTTCCATGATCGGCCTGGGCTCGCTGGAAGGCAAGCCGCTGCTGGAACTGGCGCAGAAGGTGAACGACGCCAAGAAGGTGGCCACCGTGATGCCGAACAACCCCTTCGGCGTGGGTCTGGAGGAAGGCACTTGTTCGGCGGCCAAGAGCCTGGGCATGGAGTGCGTGGCCCGGGTGCGATTCGATCTGGGCAAGTCCGACTATCGGGCGGAACTGAAGCAGGCCTCGGCGCCCAAGCCCGATGCCTACATCTTCTTCGCCTACGGCACCGAGGCCCCGCTGCTGATCCGGCAGGCCGACGAGCTGAAGCTGGATACCGCCGGCAAGTGGCTGGGCGCCGAGATGTCCTCTTGGGCGCAACTGCTGATCGACGAAAAAATGGGCGACGGCATGAAGGGCCTGGACATGGATGTGTCCAGCGACTTCTATGACAAGGAATATGCCTCGGCCTATGAAGAGAAGTACGGCGAAAAGCCCCTGAGTGCCTTCGGCGGGTATGCCTATGACGCCATGATGGTGACGGCCCTGGCCATCGAGGCCGCCGGCTCCGATAAGGCCGATGCCATCAAGGACGCCCTGCCCGCCGCCGCCAAGGCCTACAAGGGCGTGACCGGCGACAAGGCCATGGACGACAAAGGCATGCAGGTGGACGAGGCGTACGCCTACTTCCAGATCAAGGACGGCGAACTGGTGCCGTTCAAGTAAGCCTTCTCCCCCGGGAGAGCATGGCCATAAGGACACCGGGCGGTTGTGGCCGCCCGGTGTTTCCGGTTCCGGCGATTACTTCCGCCCCTTGTAGGGGTTGTCGCCCTTGCGGGTGCGCAGGCGTACCGGCACGCCCATGAGGTCGAAATCGTTGCGCAACCCGTTCACCAGATAGCGCAGATAGGATTCCGGCAGATCCTCGGGCCGGTTGACGAAGGCAATGAAGGTGGGCGGCCGGCTTTTGGCCTGGGTCATGTAGCGCACCTTCACCCGCCGACCGGTGCCCGCCAGGGGCGGCGGGTGGGCCTCGGTCATGGTTTCCAGCCACTGATTGAGGCGGCTGGTGCCAATGCGACTGTCCCACACGGCCCGTACCTCCATCACCGCCGCCATCAACCGCGGGATGTTGTTGCCCGTGCGGGCGGAGAGCGGCACGAGCGGTACGCCGCGGATCTGCGGCAAGGAGTCTTCCAGTCGTTCCAGCAGCTTGCGTTTGGTCTCGCGGGGGTCGGTGACCGCATCCCACTTGTTGGCTGCCACCACCAGCGCTCGGCCCTCGTCCACCACTTCCCGGGCAATGGCCAGATCCTGGCGGCCCATTTCCTCTGTGGCGTCCAGCACCAGCACCACCACCTGCGCCAGACGAATGGCACGGCGGGTGGCCTGGGCCGAGGCCCGCTCCACCGGGTCCGTCACCTGGCTGCGCCGCCGCAGCCCCGCCGTGTCCACCAGCCGCACCGGCTGACCGTTCCAGGTCCAGGGAATGGGAATGGCATCGCGGGTTACGCCCGGCTCGGGGCCGGTGACCATGCGTTCTTCGCCCACCAGCCGGTTGACCAGGGTACTTTTGCCCACGTTGGGGCGACCCACCACCGCCAGGGCCAGGGGCGGGGTTTCCTTGTCCTCGTCCTCGTCCTCCTCCAGCGCTTCCAGTGCGCTCAGGTCCTCCCGGGCCTGTTCCAGCAGTGGCGCCAGCATTTCGTGCAGTAGCGCCAGTCCTTCACCGTGGGCGGCGGACAGGGGCACGGGATCGCCGAATCCCAGCCCGTGGGCCTCCAGCACCCCGTCCATGCCGTGGCGGCCCTCGCACTTATTGGCCACCACGATCACCGGTGCGCCGGCCCCCCGCAACTGGTTGGCAAAGGCCTCGTCCACAGGGGTGATGCCCAGGCGGGCATCCACCACGAACAGCACCACGTCGCCCCGGGCCACGGCCACGTCGGTCTGGGCGCGCATGCGACCTTCCAGGCTGTCGGCCGCCGCCTCTTCCAGGCCGGCGGTGTCCACCAGGGTGAAGGTCAGATCGGCCAGTTGGGATGGCGCTTCGCGGCGGTCACGGGTGACGCCGGGGCGGTCGTCCACCAGGGCAAGAGTTTTGCCGGCCAGACGGTTGAACAGGGTGGATTTGCCCACGTTGGGGCGACCGACAATGGTCACCACGGGCAGTTCGGTACTCATCTCACACGTTTCCTTCCGGGATCCCGGGCGTTAACGATACGCCACCAGGGTGCCCTGGCGGGTGACCACGAACAGCATGCCCTCGGCCACCACCGGATCCACCAGAATGGGCTGCTTTTTCAAGAGAATCTCCCCCACCACCTCGCCGGTGAAGGGGGAAAGGCTGCGGAGGGCTCCCTGGTTGTTGGCCAGCACCAGGCGGGTGCCGACGACCACCGGCGCGGTCCACATCACCGGGCCCAGCTTTTCTTCCGGGTCTTCCCATTGTTCCAGCTGGCGAATCCAGCGGGCGCGGCCGGTATCGCGGTCCAGGGCCGCCACCTTGTTTTCCGGGGTCACGATGAACACCCAGTCGCCGGCCACCCAGGGGCTGGTGATGGTGCCGCCGTTCTGGGCCCAGCGTTCCACACCGGTGCGCAGGTCGATGCCCGCCACGTGACCGGAGGCCGTGCCGGCCACCACCAGGCCCCGATCCACCACCGGACGCCCGGCGATGGCATCCAGGGCGGCGATGCCTTCGCTGCGGCGCAGACCGCCCAGCGCGTTGGTCCAGAATTCCACGCCCGTATCGGCATCAATGGCGTAGAGATCACCGGAGCCGTGCGGCGACAGCACCGTGCCCGCGCCCACCGCCGGGGAAGCGCCGCCCAGCAGGCTGGCGCCGTGCAGCAGGCCGCTGTGTCGCCAGAGCTGCCGGCCGTTGGCCACGTCCAGGGCCACGGTGTTGTCGGCCACGGTCAACACGTATACCCGTCCTTCGGCCACGGTGGGGCCGGTGCGCACGGGTTCGTCCACGCTGGTGCGCCACAGGATTTTGCCGTTGCGCCGATCCAGGGCCACCAACTCACCAAACCCGGTGCCGGCGATCAGCCGCGGGCCGGCGATGGACAGCCCCCCGCCGAACTCGTCCTCGCGGTTGTTGGGCGGCCGGACGGAGACGTGCCAGCGCCGGCGGCCGTCGGTGATGTCGTGGGCCATGACGGTATAGTCGGCGTCCAGGGTGTAGATCACCCCATCGGCCACCACCGGCGAGGCCAGCAGCGGCCGTTCGTCGCTGCCCCCTTCGCCGATGTTGGCGGTCCAGGCGAGCGTCAGGTCACCGCCGCTGAGATGCTGCATGGCATGGGACGGATATCCCCCGGCGTTGGGCCACTGGCGGTTGTTCCAGGGCTTGGGCAGGCTGATGGCGCCGGTTTCCGGGGTGCGGATCAGGCCGGGGTCGGGCTGCAGGGCGTCCACGCGGGCGCCGGGCAGGGGGGGCTCCTCCTTGCCGCCCAGCCACCCTCCGCCGCATCCGCTCACCACCAGGGAGACGGCCAGGGCGGCCAGCAGGGGAAGACGGCGGGTCATGACCTTCATTCGGCGTCGGTTCCTTCACTGGGGGAGGCGGTGTCGGTGGTCTCGTCGTCCCGGGTGGCGTCCTCCAGGGCCGCGGTGGCGGCGGGATCGCCCAGCGCCAGCAGCATCTCCTGGGCCCGTTGCCGCACGCCCGGCGTCAGGTTGGTTTCCTTGCTCAGGGCGGCAAAGGCGGTGCGGGCCGCCGCCGTGTCGCCTTTTTCCAGCAGCGCCACGGCTTCCAGTTCCCGGGCCAGGGGCGCCCAGGCGCTGGTATCCCCGGTGACGGCCTGGAGGGTGGCCCGGGCGGTGTCCGGCTCCCCTTCGGCCAGACTCACCTGGGCTTCCAGCAGGGTGGTGAGCCCGGCAAAGGCCGTGTCGTCACCGGCCAGGGCCTGAACGCGCTCTAGATTGGCTCGGGCCTCGTTCAGGGCCGGGGGCGTGGCGGCGCGCCACAGTCCCGCCGCCTGCAAGCCCGCCAGGCGGGCATAGCCCCCGCTGTTTTCGTCCGCCAGGGTGCCCAGGGTCTCGGCGGCGGCGGCCGGCTCTTCCGCCTGTACCTGTTCCATGGCCTGGAAGTACTGCTCGGCCGCGGCCATGTTCTGACGGTGGGTCCAAGCTTTCCAGCCCTGGGTGCCGGCCACCACCGCCACGATCAGCAGGGCGCCGCCCACGGCCAGCCAACCGTATTTCTGCCACAGGGTCTGGAACTGCTCCTGGCGCAGTTCCTCGTCGATCTCCCGGAACAGGGCATTGGATTCGATTTCGCTTTGATCCGGCTTGCGTTTGCGGTTGCCGCCGGTGTCTTCGGCCATGCCAGGATTCTCCGTGACCACAGGGTGCCTGAGAGGGAGGAGGCGGACCGGTAGCACCAGGGACGCCGCCTGCCCCGAGGGTGTCGGCAACCATAGCCTGCCGGCACCGCAGAGGCAAACCCCCAAGGCGCGGTGCTAACCCTTTGTCGGTGGGGCGAGGGCGTGGAAGCGGGCCAGGAAGGCGGCTTCGGCCTCCTGGGGCGGCTGGGGCGTGAGGGTCGGCTCGGTGAGGGTCCGGGGCGGTTTGAACAGGCGTCGGGCTTCCTCCCGCGAGAAGCCGGCCAGTTGGGTGGCCTCCAGGAAGGCGGCGGCATGGTCGGCACGCTTGATCAACGCGGTGGTGGTGCGGGGCAGGGTGGCCGGCAGCCCGAAGCGAATGCGGATCACCTGGTTGAGCCGTTCCTCCAGGGCCTTGTATTCACTGCCCATGGCGGCCTTGAAGGGCGTGATGAGGTCCCCCACCACGTATTCCGAGGCATCGTGCAGCAGCGCCGCCAGCCGGATTTCCGGGGGCAGGGTCGGCTTGTACTGGAGGGTGAGACTCTCCACCAGCACCGAATGCTGGGCCACGGTGAAGCCCCAGGGGCCTTCCGTCTGCCCGTTCCAGCGGGCCACCCGCGACAACCCACGGGCGATGTCATTAATCTCCACATCGACCGGGGAGGGGTCCAGCAGATTCAGCCGCCGGCCGCTGAGCATGCGTTGCCAGGCACGCACCGGCTCAGGCCCTTGCGGCGGGGGCAGGGCGGGCGGTCACGAGGACGCCGTCCCGTTGCTGCCGTTCCGCTGAAGGTAGGGCTTGTATTTCATGTCCTCGCGCAGGATATGCCGCATCAGCCAGTCGGACAGGAAGGTGAAAATGCGAAAGGCATGCACCGAGGTGGGATCGTCATCGAAGCGTTCCCGCAGGGCCACCACCTCGGCCTGCAGTTCCTCGTGCCGTTTTTTGTGTTTTTCGTAATCCGGATAGCGGCCCAGGCGCATGAGTTGTTCTTCTGCCTGGAAGTGGTAGTCGGCGTAGCGAATCAACTCGTCCAGCACCGCGCGCACCGTATCGGGGTCTTTTTCCTTGCGGGCGGTGGTGTGCAGGCGGTTGAGAAGGCGCATCAGGTGCTGGTGGTCGGCGTCGATGGCCGCCACGCCCACGCTCATCTTGTCGTTCCAACTGATCAGGGCCATGGTCGCCGCGTTTCCCTCCCCGCCACGCATTCGTCATCGGTTTGGGGAACGGTAGCACGATTTACGGCAAAATCGAGACCCCCGGTTGGCGGCACTGCCGCCTTCCCCACCTGGACAGGCCCGCTCCCCGTGGTCTACAGTCCGGTTTCTGGTTTCAAGGCCCGGGCGCGCGGGTCCAGGAGAAGGGCGGGGCGGCGGTGATTGTCATCGACGGCATCTCCAAGCATTTTGGCGGCGTGGCGGCCGTGAACCAATGCAGCTTCCGCATCGGGAAGGGCACCATCACGGGCCTCATCGGTCCCAATGGGGCCGGCAAGACAACCCTGTTCAATATCATCACCGGCTTTTTGCGCCCGGATGACGGCACCATTCATTTGGATGGCGTGAATGTGACCGGCATGGCCCCTCATCGGCTGTTCCATCGCGGGCTGGTGCGCACCTTTCAGATTCCCCACGGCTTCGACCGCATGACGGTGCTGGAAAGCCTGATGATGGTGCCGGCGGCGCAGCGGGGGGAATCCATGCTGCAAGCCTGGCTGCGCTGGGGGCGGGTGCGGGATCAGGAACGGGCCCTGCGCCGCCGCGCCGAGGAGGTGCTGGCGTTTCTGAACCTGACCCATGTGCGCGATACCCTGGCCGGTCACCTCTCCGGTGGGCAGAAAAAGCTGGTGGAACTGGGGCGCATCATGATGACCGACCCCAAGGTGGTGCTGCTGGATGAACCGGGGGCGGGGGTGAACCGCACCCTTCTGTCGGCCCTGGCGGCGGATATTCGTCGGCTCAATCAGGAACTGGGCTATACCTTCTGCGTTATCGAACATGACATGGACCTGATCGCCGAACTGTGCAATCCGGTAGTATGCATGGCCCAGGGCACCGTGCTGACCCAGGGGGATTTCGCCAGCGTGCGCCGCAACCCAGCGGTGCTGGAGGCGTATCTGGGCGGGGGATCGGCGGAGGCCTCGGCATGACGGCGCTGCTGACCATGCACGAGGTCCACGGCGGCTATGGCGGCGCCGGCAACATCCTCAACGGCGTGTCCCTCACCGTCAACGACGACGAAATCGTGGTGATCATCGGCCCCAATGGCGCCGGCAAGTCCACCGCCATGAAGGCCGTGTTCGGCCTGCTGACCATTGCCAGCGGTCAGGTGGTGCTGGACGGCCAGGATATCACCGGCTTGGCGCCCGACCGGGTTGTGCGGCGCGGGGCGGCCTACGTGCCCCAGGAAGCCAACGTCTTTCCCACCCTCTCCGTGCACGAGAACCTGGAGATGGGGGCCTTTCCCCGTCACGACGATATCGCCCCGGAACTGGAACAGGTGTACACCCTGTTCCCCCCCCTGGCCGAGAAACGGCGGCAGGCGGCGGGCACCCTCTCGGGTGGGCAGCGGCAGATGGTGGCCATGGGCCGGGCGCTGATGCTCAAGCCGCGGCTGTTGCTGCTGGACGAGCCCACCGCCGGCCTGTCCCCCAAGTACATGGACCTGATTTTCGACCGTATTCAGGAAATTAACCGGCACGGCATCGGCATCCTGATGGTGGAACAGAATGCCCGGCAGGCCCTGGCCATGGCCCATCGCGGCTATGTTCTGGTCACCGGCCGCAACCGCGTGGACGATACCGCCGCCAACCTGCTGGCCGATCCCCAGGTGGCGGAGCTGTTCCTGGGCGGGCGGAAGGAGGCCCCATGACCGAGGTGCTGCAGGTGCTGCTCTATGGCGTGGTGCTGGGGGGGATTATTTCCTTGGGCGCAGTGGGGGTTTCCCTGATCTTTGGCATCCTGCGCTTCGCCCATTTTGCCCACGGCGACATGATGACCCTGGGGGCGTATTTCGCCTATCTGGGGGTGGTGACCCTGTCCCTGCCGTGGCCGTTGGCCTTTCCCCTGGCCCTGCTGTTGAGCATGGGGACGGCGGTGGGGCTGGATCGGGTGCTCTATCGCCGTTTCCGGCAAAAACGCACGCCACCGGTGATCCTGTTGATCGCGTCCTTCGGCGTGGCGCTGATGATTCGCAGTCTGGTGCAGGTGATCTGGGGGCCGGACAATCTGGTCTATGCCAGCGGTATCCAGATGCCGTGGCGGGTCATGGACCTGCGCCTGAAGCCGGACCACCTGTGGACGCTGGTGGGCGCCCTGAGCCTGGTGGTGCTGCTGCATCTGTTCCTGCAGCGGACCCGCATGGGCAAGGCCATGCGGGCCATGGCCGACAATCCCGATCTGGCCCGTCTGTCGGGCATCAATACCGAGAAGGTGGTGGCGTGGACCTGGATTCTAGGGGCCGGGCTGGCGGCGGCGGCGGGCATTTTCCTAGCCCTGGACACCCGGCTCAACCCCACCATGGGCTGGAAAATGCTGCTGCCGGTGTTCGCCGCCGCCATTCTGGGGGGCATCGGCCGCCCCTATGGCGCCATCGTGGGCGGCATGGTGGTGGGCATCGCTCAGGAAATGTCCACGCTGGTGCTACCCCCGACCTATAAGCACGCCGTGGCCTTCGCCATCATGGTGGTGATGCTGGTCTGGAAGCCCACCGGCCTGTTCGGAGGACGCCGCTGATGGAGCTCGCGGGACTGCTCAGCTACGGAGTCTTCTTCCTCACCATGGTGGGGATCTACGCCATCATGACCCTGGGCCTCAACGTGCAATGGGGCTACACGGGCATGTTCAACATCGGCACCGCCGCCTTTTTCTCCGTGGGGGCCTACGCCACGGCCCTGGCCACCACCGCGCCCGAGGCGGGGCACCTGGGCGGATTCGACCTGCCGCTGGTGGCGGGGCTGGGGCTGTCCATGGTTCTGGCCGCGGTGCTGGCGGTGTTGGTGGGGGTGATGACCCTCAACCTGCGAACGGACTATCTGGCCATCGCCAGCATCGGCATTGCCGAAATCGTGCGGCTGGTGCTGAAAAACGAGGGCTGGCTCACCAACGGCGTGCGTGGCATCGCTAACATTCCCCGGCCTTTCGAGGGGATGCCCGAGACTCTGCGCAACGTGATGTTTCTGTTGTTTGTTCTAGCGCTGCTAGCGGTGGTTTGGTGGGCCATTCATCGGGCGTATCGGGCGCCCTGGGGCCGGGTGTTGCGGGCCATCCGTGAGAACGAGGACGCCGCCCGCGCCATGGGTAAGAACGTGCTGCGGTTCCGGCTGGAGGCCTTCGTGCTGGGCTCGGCGGTGATGGGGCTGGCGGGGGCGCTGTATGCGCACTTCACCGCCTTCATCAGCCCCGAAGCCTTTGACCCCATGTTTGCCACTTTCGTGGTGTGGGTCATGCTCATCGCCGGCGGCAGTGGCAACAACGGCGGGGCCGTGCTGGGGGCCCTGTTGATCTGGGGGGTGTGGTCGGGGACCGAACTGCTCACCGGCCTGTTGCCCCATGACCTGGTGACCCGGGGGGCGGCGTTGCGGGTGTTCCTCATCGGTCTGTTGCTGGAGATCATCCTGGTCACCCGGCCCCAGGGAGTGTTGCCCGAACGCCCCCCCAGGCCCGTGGCCGACGACGAGCGCTGACTCCCCTTCCCCGACCGATCGCGTGAATCCGCTCTAAATCAAATGATAGAGCCGATTCACGCCGTCAAAGGGACCCGCTCTAGCGCGGGCGTGATCCGTGGGGCCTATCGTTCCCGGCGCACCGCGTCCAGGGTGGCGCGGGCCAGGGGCTGGTCGGCGATGGCTGGCCCGGGGGTGACGATGCGGCGGCGCCAGTTGGGGTACTCGTGGCTGGTGCCCGGCAGGTTCACCTGATCCCGCTCCCCGGCCAGATCGTCCAGGCTGACCATGACCAGGGCCGCCGGCGACCGCGCCAGGAAGGCGTGCAGGGCCGCGGAGAATCCCGTCAGCCCCAGATCGTCCACCGTTTCCGCCGTTCCCGTGAGTCCCTGATCCTTCAGGGCGCCAAACAACAGCTCCAGGTCCTGGCGCCGCGCCACCTGGGCCACCTCCCAGTCGGGCAGGTGACCGATGGCGTCACGCACCCACAGGTCGTGTCCTTCCCGATACCCGGCCAGGGTGGCCAGGTCGTGGGTGGTGACGGCCGCCATGGCCAGGGCGGGATAGGTATCCGGGCGGCGGAACAGGCCGTTGTCGTAGCGCTCGAACATGGCCAGGCGGTAGGAGAGAATGTTCCACGCCGCCATGCGTTCCCGGAAGCCGTCGGGCACCGTGCCCAGGTCCTCGCCCACCACCACGCAGCGGTGACGGTGGCTTTCCAGGGCTAGAATGGCCAACAGGTCGTCCAGGGGATAGCCGATGTAGGTGCCGGCGTGGCCCTCCCCGGGGGCGTTGACGATCCAGTACAGCCGTTGCAGCGCCATCACGTGGTCGATGCGCAGGGCCCCGGCGGCGTGCATGTTGGCCCGCACCATGGCGATGAAGGGCGCATAGCCCGCCCGTTGCAGGGCCACGGGATTCCACGGCGGCAGGCCCCAGTCCTGGCCGTCGGGGTTAAAGTCGTCGGGCGGCGAGCCGATGCGCGCTCCGGTCACCAGCAGGGCCGGGTCGATCCAGGCATCGGCGCCGGCGGCATCGGCCCCCACCGCCAGGTCGCGGTACAGCCCCACCCGCATGCCCGCGGAGCCGGCCGCCGCCGCCGCCTGTTCAAGCTGGGTTTCCGCCAGCCATTGCAGATAGAGCCGGAAGCGCACCTCGTCGGCGTTTTCCTCGGCGAATTGCTGCACCTCCGGGGTATCGGGTTGGCGTAGGGCCTCGGGCCACGTCCACCACGGGCTTTGGTGGCGGGTCATGAGGACCTCGAACACCCCCAGGCGGTGCAGGCGTTCGCCACCCGCTTCCACGTAGCGATGGAAGGTGTCCCGGGCGCCGGGCACTTGATCCAGATGGTCGAACAGGCTGCGCAGCACCTGGGTTTTCACGGTGTTCACCGCGGCGTAGTCCACACAGCCGCCATTCTGAGCCTGGCGCAACAGGGT
>CAZHRQ010000014.1:26300-30274 GCA_964535075.1 uncultured Rhodobacterales bacterium
AGGAGGTCGCGGGCGGCGCGGCAACTGTCATAGCCGGGTACCGCCGTCACATCCACGAACAGCGGATTGAGGAACAGCCGGCTGGAGGGGCTGTAGGGGCTGTTGTGGTCGGGCCAGGGCGGGAACAGGGCGTGCAGGGGATTGAGACCGAAGGCCTGAGCCCCCTCGGTGGCGAAACGGCGCACCGTCTCGGCCAGCACGGTGAAATCGCCGATGCCCCAGTCGGGGTTGCCGTCGGCGGCATGGCCCCGCAGGCAGTAGAGATGGGCCGCCACGCCCCACAGGGGCTCGTGGTCCGCCATCCACGAGGGGGTGTAGCAGGTGGCCGGGGCCACGATCACCGGTACGGTAACGTGCTCGGCGCCCTGGGCCACCTCAAGCTGGTGATAGCCGTCGGCGGTGTGACCGGGCAGGGGCAGGGCGCGGCAGACCCGTGGGCCGTCCCGCAATTCATGCCGGCGGCTGATGGACAGGGCGGCCGGCGGCTGCTGGCCGTGGTCCTGCTGGCCGTTTTCGTGGTGGAAGGTCCACACCACGGGCGCCGTATCCTCCGCCCGCATGCACAGAGGGATGGTCAGGGCGCCTTCTCCTCGGCGCAACACCACGACCGGCGGCACCAGCCGCAGCCACGGCCCGTCTTCCAGGTCTTCCAGGCAGCGGGCCACGGCGGCCGGCGATTGGATGTCGAACCCGAGCAGACGCAGGGCCTGGTCGCGGGTGGCGGGGGCGGTGTGGCGGATGTCGCCGTGGGTGTCCCGGTATTCGGAAATGATTCCGGCCAGGGCCGCGAGCCGGTCCAGGGCTTGTTCCGGGTCATCCCCGGCCGGAGCGGCGGCGGTGGGGTGGACGGCATGCGACGTGGGATCGGTCACGATGAACTCCCTGAGGTGGGCGGCGTGGAGGGGGTGGCGTCAAGGTCGGCGGATTCATGACCGGTGGGATCGGCCGGGGTCACGGCCTCGGGGCAGTGGCACAGCAGCACCAACGAGCGGGCCGCCAGGGGGAAGACGCCTCCCGCCTGCCAGCATTCCACCGAGGCCGTGTCGGAATCGGGAAAGGGTTTTTCACGGCTGGTGTCCAGTTCCAGCCGCCATGCCCGGCCCAGTCGTGCCCCCGGCAGTTGGAAATCCACCGCGCGGTCCCAGGCGTTGAGCAAGACTAGGTAACAGCTGTCCACCTCCGCATCGCCGCTCGCGGAATAGTGTTCGTCGGTATCGCCGCCCAGGTGGAATCCCAGGCACTGGGCATAGGGCAGGCGCCAGTCCTCCTGGGTCATTTCCCCGCCCCCGGGCCCGAGCCAGGTGATGTCCTTCAGGCTTTCGCCATCGGGGCGTTGGCCCAGGAAGAATTTCATGCGCCGGAACACCGGGTGGGCCATCCGCAACCGGATCAGGGTCTGGGTGAAGGCCAGGAAGGAGGCATTCTCCGGTGTGTCCAGGTCCCAGTGGGTCCAGCCGATGGCGTTGTCCTGGCAATAGGCGTTGTTGTTGCCGTTCTGGGTATTCCCCATTTCGTCGCCAGCCAGAATCATGGGGGTGCCCTGACTGAGCAGCAGAGTGGCCATCAGGTTGCGTTTCTGCCGTCGGCGCAGGCGTCGCACCTCCAGATCGCTGGTGGGCCCCTCCACCCCGCAGTTCCAACTGTTGTTGTTGTCGGTGCCGTCCCGGTTATCCTCGTCGTTGGCGTCGTTATGTTTTCGGTTGTAGGAAACCAGGTCCTGGAGGGTGAACCCGTCGTGGGCGGTGATGAAGTTGATGCTGGCGTCGGGGCGGCGGCCGTCGTGGTTGAAGAAGTCGGAGGAACCGGTGAGGCGCGAGGCCAGATCGGGCACCCGGCCCTTTTCCCCCACCCAATAGCGGCGCACGCCGTCCCGGAAGCGATCATTCCATTCCGCCCAGCCCGGAGGGAAGCGGCCGAGTTGATAGCCTCCGGGGCCGATGTCCCAGGGCTCGGCGATGATCTTGCACTGGGCCAGCAGCGGATCCTGGGCCATGGCGGCCAGGAAGGGGCCGGTGGGGTCGAAGCCGCTGTGGCGCCGGCCCAGGGTGGACGCCAGGTCGAAGCGAAAACCGTCCACATGCATCACGCCGGCCCAGTAGCGCAGGGAATCCATCACCATGCGCACCACGGACGGGTTTTCCATGTTCAGATTGTTGCCGCAGCCCGTATCGTCGATGTAATAGCGCCGGTCCGTGTCCTGTAGGCGGTAGTAGCTGAAGTTGTCGATGCCGCGCAGGGAAATGGTGGGCCCGTGGTGATCGCCCTCGCCGGTGTGGTTGTAGACCACGTCCAGCAGCACCTCCAGACCGGCATCGTGGAAGATGCGTACCATGGTCTTGAATTCATGCACCAGCCGTCGCGACAGATAACGCGGGCTGACGGCGAAGAAGGTGAAGGGATTGTACCCCCAGAAATTGCGCATGCCGTTCTGGACAAGATGGTATTCGTCCACCGCCGGCATCACCGGCAGCAGTTCCACGGCGGTAATGCCCAGGTCTTTCAGGTGTTTCAGGATGGCGGGGTCGGACAGGCCGGCGCAGGTGCCGCGCAAGGGTTCGGGCACCTTGGGGTGTTTCATGGTATAGCCGCGGGGATGCAGCTCGTAGATGACGGTTTGCGGATAGGGGGTGCGCGGCGCCCGGTCGTCGCCCCAATGGAAGGTGGGGTCCATGACGATGCCCTTGGGGGTGAAGCGGGCGCTGTCCCGGTGATCCATGATCATGTCGCCCCGGGGGTGGCCCAGCTTGTAGCCGAAGTGGACGTCGTTGAGGGTCAGATCCTCGGTGATGGCCTTGGCGTAGGGGTCCACCAGCAGCTTGTGGGGATTGAAGCGGTGCCCCTCCCGCGGGGCATAGGGGCCATGCACCCGATAGCCGTAAAGGGTGCCCGGCCGTATCCCCGACAGATAGCCGTGCCAGATGTTGTTGGTGAACTCATAAAGGGTGAGGCGATCGGTTTCCCGCCGTCCCTTGGCGTCGAACAGGCACAGCTCCACCTTTTCGGCATGGGCTGAATAGAGGGCGAAGTTGGTGCCCCGGCCGTCCCAGGTGGCGCCGAGCGGCCCGGGAGTCCCGGGCCACACCGGCTGGGTGCCGCGACTCACGGCGCGTCACCCTGCACCAGCACCACCGCTCCCAGCGGTGGCAGGGTCATGTCGGCATGGAAGGGCCGGCCATGCCAATCTCCTTCCTGGGCGTGCAGGGCCGACCCGTTGTCCACGCCGCTGCCGCCCCATTCGGCGGCATCGGTGTTCAGGGCCACCTGCCACGCCCCGCCCGCCGGCAGCCCCACCCGGAAGCCGTGCCGAACCATGGGGGTGAAGTTGAACACCACCACCACCAGGGGATCACCCTCGTCGCCCTTGCGCAGGAAGCTCAGGGTGCTCTGGTCGGCGTCGTTACAGTCCACCCACTCAAAGCCCTGTCCCTCGCAGTCGTGCCGGGCCAGGGCCGGCTGTTCCGTGTACAGGCGGTTCAGGGCCGCCACCAGGGCCTGGATCTTGCGGTGCTCCGGCTGTTCCAGCAGGTGCCAGTCCAGGCTTTCCTCATAGTTCCACTCCCGTTCCTGAGCAAACTCGCAGCCCATGAACAGCAGCTTCTTGCCCGGGTGGGTGAACATGAAGGCGAGATAGGCCCGCATGTTGGCGAAGCGCTGCCAGCGGTCGCCGGGCATGCGGCCCAGCAGAGAGCCCTTGCCGTGCACCACCTCGTCGTGACTGATGGGCAGCACGAAGTTTTCATGGAAGGCGTACAGCAGGCCGAAGGTCAGGCCCGAGTGGTGATAGCGCCGGTGGATGGGATCATGCCCGATATAATCCAGGGTGTCGTGCATCCACCCCATGTTCCACTTATAGCCGAAGCCCAGTCCCCCCAGCCAGGTGGGGCGGGAGACCATGGGCCAGGCGGTGGATTCCTCGGCGATGGTGAAGGCGCCGGGATAGTTGCCATATACCAGTTCGTTGAGGCGGCGCAGGA
>CAZHRQ010000015.1:0-29288 GCA_964535075.1 uncultured Rhodobacterales bacterium
CTCTATCTATTTGAATTAGAGCGGAGTCACGCCCCCAATCCGGTTCACAGCGTGACCCCGATTGGGTGCGATCCGCTCCGAGAATAGCCTGGCGCCACGGCGCGGTTCCAATCGCCTGCGATCTGCGCTAGGGTCGATCTCCCGTTATTTCCGCTCCCCTGTCTCGGGTGATGATCCGTCCATGGCTCCCTCCCGTTCCCTGACCCTGGCGCTGGCCCAGTGCAATCCCACCCTGGGTGCGGTGGAGGCCAACGCCGACCGGCTGCGTCACGCCCGCGCCCAGGCCCACGCCCAGGGCGCCCAGGTGCTGCTCACCCCCGAACTGGCCCTGTGCGGCTATCCGCCCGAGGATCTGGTGCAGCGTCCGGCGTTTCTGGACCGGTGCGCCGCCGAGGTGGCCCGCCTCGCCGCCGAGACCGCCGACGACGGCCCCGCCATGGTGCTGGGCACCCCCTGGCGGGAGAATGGCGTTCTGTACAACGCTCTGGTGGTGCTGGATCAGGGCGCGGTGCAGGCCGTGCGGTACAAACGGCATCTGCCCAATTATGGGGTGTTTGACGAGGTGCGCCTGTTCGCCCCCGGTCCCTATCCCGCCCCGGTACGGGTGCGGGGCGTGTCCCTGGGGCTGATGGTGTGCGAGGATATGTGGTTCCCCGACGTGGCCGCGCATCTGGGGGCGGCCGGGGCGCAGATCCTGGTGGTGGCCAACGGCTCCCCCTATGAAGAAGACAAGCGCCGCATACGCTTGGGCCACGCCCGGGGCCGGGTGGCGGAAACGGGCCTGCCGCTGATCAACCTCAATCAGGTGGGCGGCCAGGACGAACTGGTGTTCGATGGCGCCTCCTTCGCCCTGCACAAGGATGGCACCTACGCCTTGACCGTGGCCTCCTGGCAAGAAGAAGTGGCCCTGGTGGAGGCCCACGGCACCAGCGACCATCGGGCGTGGTCCCTGTGCCCGGGACCCCAGGTGCCCATGCCCGGGGCCGAGGCCGATCTGTACCGGGCGCTGGTGATGGGGTTGCGCGATTACGTGGAAAAGAACGGTTTTCCCGGCGTGCTGGTGGGGTTGTCGGGCGGTATCGACAGCGCCCTGTCGGCGGCGGTGGCGGTGGATGCCCTGGGGGCGGATCGGGTGTGGTGCGTGATGATGCCCTCGCCCTACACCAGCGCCGAAAGCCTGGAAGACGCTGCGGAAACGGCGCGTCTGCTGGGGGTGCGCCTGGACACGGTGCCCATCACCCCGGCGGTGGAGGCCTTCGACACCATGCTGGCCCCCCTGTTCGCCGACCGCGATCCCGACGTGACCGAGGAAAACATCCAGGCCCGAACCCGGGGCGTGATCCTGATGGCCTTGTCCAACAAGGTCGGGCACATGGTGCTCACCACCGGGAACAAGTCGGAAATGGCCGTGGGCTATGCCACCCTGTACGGGGATATGTGTGGCGGGTTTTCCGTGCTCAAGGATGTCTACAAGACCCGCGTTCAGGCCCTGTCCCGCTGGCGCAATCAGGGCCTTTCCGCCAGCCACGCCCCCCGGGCGGGCAGCGGGGACGGCCTGCGCGGTCCCCGGGGGCGGGTGATGCCGGAGCGGGTGATCACCAAGCCCCCCTCCGCCGAGCTCCGGCCCGATCAGAAGGACGAGGACAGCCTGCCCGCCTATGCGGTGCTGGACCAGATTCTCCACGGCCTGATCGAGGAAGATCGGGCGCCGCGTGACCTCACCGACCGGGGGGCCGATCTGGAAACCGCCCGGGCCGTGTGGCGTCTGCTGCGGGCCGCCGAATACAAACGCCGCCAGGCGCCGCCGGGGGTGAAGGTCTCCGCCCGAGCGTTTGGCCGCGATCGCCGCTATCCCATCACCAACCGGTTCAAGGGCTGATCCGCCCGCCGCCGCCGACCGAGAGAGATCATGACCGTTACCGTCCGCTTCGCCCCCAGCCCCACCGGCCTGCTGCACGTGGGTAACGCCCGCATGGCGCTGATGAACGTGCTGTTCGCCCGGGCCCATGACGGGCGGTTCTGCCTGCGCATCGACGACACGGACCGCGAGCGTTCCACCCCCGCCTTCGAGGAGGCCATCCGGGAGGATCTGCGCTGGCTGGGCTGGCACTGGCAGGCGGAAGCCCGCCAGTCGGATCGCTTCGCCGACTATGAAGCCGCCACCCTGGCCCTCAAGGAGGCCGGGCGGCTCTATCCCTGCTACGAAACCCCCGAGGAACTGGACTACAAACGGAAACGCCAGCGCCGCCTGGGCCGTCCCCCCGTCTACGACCGCGCCGCCCTGGACCTCACCGACGCGGACCGCGCCCGCCTGGAAGCGGAAGGCCGCCGACCCCACTGGCGCTTCCGCCTGCTGCCGCAAACGGAATCCTGGGAGGACCTGGCCCGGGGCCCCGTGAGTGTGGATTGCGAATCCGTGAGCGATCCGGTGCTGATCCGGGCCGATGGCAGTTATCTCTATAGCCTGCCCTCGGTGGTGGACGATCTGGCCATGGGCATCACCCACGTGATCCGGGGCGAGGACCACGTGACCAACACCGGCACCCAGGTGCAGATGTTCCAGGCACTGGTTGATGCCGGCTGCGGTGGCCGGGTGCCCGCCTTCGCCCACCTGCCGTTGCTGGTGGACACGGAAGGCGCCGGGCTCTCCAAGCGTCTGGGCAGCCTGTCCCTCAAGAGCCTGCGCGAGGCGGAGGGCCTGGAGCCCGAGGCGCTCAACGCCTATCTTGCCGCCCTCGGCACCGGTCAGGAGGTGGACCCCGCCCCGGTGGAGGCGTTGGTGGCCGGCTTCGACATCGGGGCCTATGGCCGCGCCGCCGCCCGTTTCGACGTGCGCCAGCTTGCCCGCCTGAACCAAAGGGCCGTGCACGCCCTGGATTTCGCGACCGTGGCCCCCCGGTTGGCGGCCCTGGGCTGCGATCAGGCCGACGCGGTCTTTTGGGAGGCGGTGCGCGGCAACTTGGACCGCGTGGCCGACGCCGCCCTATGGCATCGGGTGTGCTTTGGCACCATCACGCCCCGGGTGGCGATCGAGGACGCGGCCATGGTGGCCACCGCCGCCGCCGTGTTGCCGGAAGCCCCCTGGGACGAAGGCACCTGGGGCCGTTGGACCGCGGCGGTCAAGGACATGACCGGGCGCAAGGGCCGGGGGTTGTTCCGGCCGCTGCGCCGCGTGCTCACCGGTCGCGATCAGGGGCCGGAAATGGACCGGCTGTTGCCCCTGATCGGGCGGGCACGCGCCGCCACCCGTCTGGCCGAGGCCCGGCCCGACGAAACCGCCTTCGAGAACGATACGGATAACGGGTGACCGTCCCATGGTCGAGGTGCGTTTCCATAATACCCTGACCCGCCGCAAGGAGCCCTTCGTGCCGCTGGACCCGGGGCATGTGCGGCTTTATGTGTGCGGCCCCACGGTGTACGACCGGGCCCACGTCGGCAATGCCCGCCCGGTGGTGGTGTTCGACGTGCTGGCGCGGCTGTTGCGCACCCTTTATCCCCGGGTGACCTATGTGCGCAACATCACCGACGTGGACGACAAGATCAACGCCCGCGCCGCCGCCAATGGCGAGCCCATCGCCGCCCTCACCGCCCGCACCACCGAGGCCTTTCATGCCGACATGGCGGCGCTGAACACCCTGCCGCCGGACGTGGAACCCCGGGCCACCGCCCACATCGACGATATGATCACCCTTATCGGCACCCTGATCGCCCGGGGTCATGCCTACGAGGCGGAGGGGCACGTGCTGTTCGCCGTGGGCTCCATGGCCGAGTACGGTCGCTTGTCCGGCCGCCAGCGGGAGGACATGATCGCCGGGGCCCGGGTGGACGTGGCGCCCTATAAAAGGGATCCGGCCGATTTTGTGCTGTGGAAGCCCTCCGACGCCGATACCCCGGGCTGGGACAGTCCCTGGGGGCGGGGGCGGCCGGGCTGGCATATCGAGTGCTCGGCCATGAGTCTGCGCTATCTGGGCGCCACCTTCGATATCCACGGCGGGGGGCAGGATCTGATCTTTCCCCACCACGAAAACGAAATCGCCCAGAGCTGTTGCGCCACCGGCGAGTCCTTCGCCCGGGTGTGGCTGCACAACGGCTACCTGATGGTGGAAGGGGACAAGATGGCCAAGTCGGTGGGCAACGTGCTCACCGTGGAGGATCTGCTGGCCCAGGCCCCGGGGGAGGCCATCCGCTTCGCCCTGCTGTCGGCCCACTACCATGGGCCCCTGGACTGGACGGCGGAGGGGCTGGCCCAGGCCCGCGCCGCCCTGGATCGGCTCTATACCGCCCTGGACCGGGTGGACGACGTACCGGCCGAGGCCGAGGGAGATCCGGAAACGGTGCTGGCGGCCCTGGCCGATGACCTCAACACCCCCGCCGCCATCGCCCATCTGCATGCCCTGGCCTCGGCCCTCAACAAGAGTGAGGCGCCGGCGGAGCAGGCGCGGCTCAAGGGGGAAATGCTGGCCAGCGGCGCCCTGCTGGGCCTGTTGCAACAGCCGCCCCGGGACTGGTTGCGGTGGCAGCCGGCCTCGGCGTCGGTGGGGCCCACCGACGCGGACATCGAAAACCTGATCGAACAGCGGCAGGCGGCGCGCAAGGCCAGGGACTTCGCCACCGCCGACCAGATCCGCGACGATCTGGCCGCTCGGGGCGTGGTGCTGGAGGACGGCGCAGGCGGTACCCGCTGGCGGCGGGAATAACCCACCCGGGGGGGAACCATGAGCGAACGGGCCCTGACCTTATTGTCCCAGGCCGATGCCCTGCGCGCGCAGGGGGCCCATGCCTCTGCCCTGGCCATCTATGATCGGGCCCTGGCGGAGGCGCCGCCCGCCAACGTGGCGGCGGTGGTGCTCACCAACCGGGGCCTGACCCGCCGGGCGCAGGGTGATGCCGCCGGGGCCCGGGCCGACTGGGAACAGGCCCTGACCCACGATCCCAACCAGCTGGCCGCCCTGACCAATCTGGCCCAGGTGTGCCTCGATCTGGGGGCGCCGGCGGAGGCGTGGGCCCTCACCGCCCGGGCCGTGACCCTGGATCCCGACAGTGTGGTCCTGTGGCGTTTGCGGGTGACGGCGGGGTTGGGCCAGGGCAACCCCGAGGGATTGGCGACGGCGGCGGAAACCCTGCTGCGCCTGCAACCGGGAGCCGATTCCCTGTATCTGCATGGCCTGGCCCTCAACCGTCAGGGCCGGCGCGCCGAGGCCATTGCCGCCCTGGAACAGGCACGCGCGCTGGCGGACGGCAATCCCTGGGTCTCCTATGCCCTTGGCATCTGGCTTTATCAGGCGGGTCGGTACGCGCAGGCGGCGGAGGTGATGGCGGAAGCCACCGCCCGGATGCCGGAGAATGTTGCCGCCTGGACCACCCAGGCGCTGGCCACCCTGTCCACGGGCCGCGTGCAAGCGGCCCGGCAGGCGGCGGAACAGGCCGTGGCGGTGGGGCCGGGGGACGCCCAGGCGTGGAATGCCCTGGGGCTGGTCCACCAGCGGGCAGGGCGGTTCGAGGACGCCCTGACCGCCTTCGTCCGCGCCCGGGACTGCGATTCCCATGATGGGGGGATCACCCTCAATATGGCGGGCGCCCTGGTCAAGCTTCATCGCACGAGCGAGGCTGAACCCCTGTTGCTGCCGCTGCGGGATCATGCGGTGCACGGGCCGCTGATCCGCGACACCCTGTTCTATGTCGCCGCCACCCTGCGCAAGGATGCCGAGGCCCACACCGCGGCCTGTGCCGCCCTGGCCGTGGCCGGTCCCAAGGAAACGCGGCGGCTGTTGTCCTCCTTCCTGACCTGGTGCCTGTATGGCGGACGGGGGCCGGCCGCGGAAACCCTGGCTCTGGCCCGGATGGCGGCGGATCTGGCCGCCCCCGCCGACCCGTTACCGCCGTTGCCGGCCCGCCCCCGAGACGAACATCCCTTGCGGGTGGGGTATCTCTCCCATGACCTCAATGCCGAACCCGCCCTGTGGTTCGTGAACCATGTCCTGGCGGCCCATGATCCCGCCCGGGTGGTGCCCACGCTCTACAGCAGGTTGGGAGAGCACCCGCCCGCCCTGCCGGATCTGGACGGCCGATGCCGGGTGCGCATGCTCACCGCAACCGATGAAACGCTGGCGGCCCGGCGGCTGCGGGACGATCATCTGGATGTCCTGGTGGACCTCACCGGCCACGTGGGGGTGCCGCACCTGACCCTGTTGCGCCAGCGGGTGGCGCCGGTGCAGGTGAGTTGGCTGGGGTATTTCGCCACCACCGGCGTGCCGGAGGTGGACTACTGGATCGGGGATCCGGTGCTGGTGCCCGAAGGGGAAGAGGCGTGGTTCACGGAGAAAGTGTGGCGCGTGCCCCGCTGCTGGCTGTCGTGGGAGCCCCGCCCCCAGGCGCCCGCCGTGGCCTGGCGGCCCTGCGAGACCCCGCGCTTGGCCAGTTTCAACCAGATCAGCAAGATGAACAGCCGCACCGTGGCCCTGTGGGCGGCCTGCCTCCGACGCCTGCCCACCGCCACCCTGCTGCTCAAGGCCGCCGTTTTGCGTGATCCGGCGGTGCGTCAGGCGGTTCAGGCGGCCTTTGCCGATCACGGCATTCCGGCGGCGCGACTGGACCTGCGCGATACCGTTCCCGCTTGGGGCGCGCACATGGATCTTTACAACACGGTGGATGTGGCGCTGGACCCGGCCGAGGGCGTGTGCGGCGGAATCACCACCCTGGAGGCCCTGTGGATGGGGGTGCCGGTGGTGACCCCGTCGGGGGCCCATGCGCCGCAACGTATGACCGCCAGCATGCTCACCGCCCTGGACCGCACCGCCTGGGTGGCAGAGCGCGAGGAAACCTTTGTGGACACCGTGGCGGCGCTGGTGGCGGAACGGGCGACGTGTGGCCCTCGGCGCGTCCGGCAGCGGGAGGAGATGGCGGCCAGTCCCCTGTGCGATGGGGGCGCTATGGCCCGGGCACTGGAGACGGCCTTCACGGCCATGATTGGCCGACTTTGAAGGGGGAGGGGGGGATGACCACGGCACCAGACCGCCTGCTGGCGCAGGCGGACACGCTGGCGGAACGGGGACTGCATGCGGCGGCGGTACGCCTGTATGATCGGAGCCTGGCGACCACGGAAATTCCGGCCTATCGGGTGGTGGCCCTGGTCAACCGGGGCATTTCGCGAGAAGCGTTGGGGGATCTGAACGGGGCCGTGGCCGACTGGCTGGCCGCGGAACGGACACGGCCGGGCTATGCCCCGGCCCTGGCCAACCGGGCCCGGGTGGCCTTGGCGCTGGGCGACGCGCCCACGGCCTGGCGTCTTACGGGGGAGTTGCTGGCCCATCAGGCCGCCGACGAAGGCGTGCTGATAACGCGGGTGCGGGCGGCCCGGGTGCTGGGATGCGCCGCCGAGGGGGTGGTGGCGGCGGACGTCCTGTTGGCCTTGCGTCCCGATCTGGCCGAGGTCCATGGCATGCGGGGCCTGATGTTGCAGGACGCCGGCGACGGAGAGGGCGCCGTGGCCGCCCTGCGCCAGGCCCTGGCCTGCGATGATCCCCCCACCTGGACCTGGATCAATCTGGGGGCGTTGCTCTATCGTCTGGACCGGCCAACGGACGCCCGTCCCGTGCTGGAGGAAGCCGTGGCCCGCGCGCCGGAGGATGGCCTCGCCTGGGCCAACCTGGGGGCCGTGATGATGGAATTGGGCGATCTGGCCACCGCCGAAGCCCAATGCCGACAGGCCACCACCGTGGCGCCCGAGACCGCGCAGGGATGGGATACCCTGGGGTTGGTGCTCCAGGCTCAGGGGCGTCGCCAGGAGGCCCTGGCCGCCCACGAGCGGGCCCACGCCCTGGCCCCGGACAACCCGGCCATCCAGCTTAACCTGGGGGCCGCCTGTCATCAGATGCGCCAGTTGACCCGGGCGGAACCCCTGCTGACCCCCCTGGTCTCGCACCCCCTGCTGGGCGCGCGGGCCAGTGTGACCCTGGCGGGGACGCTGGGCCAGATGGGCCGGCCGCAGGAGGCCGTGACCCTGTTATGCCGGGCGGTGGCCATGGTGGAGGGGCCCGAACAACTGCGTCTGCTGTCCAACATCCTGTTCTGGCACCAGTATGCGGGGGTGGCTCCCCCCGAAACCACCCGGGCGGTCCGGGAACACTGGGCCGCGCTGGCGGCCGATCCCAACCCCGTGGTCCGCCCCCGGCCCCGGGGCGGTCGTCCCCTGCGGGTGGGGTATTTCTCCTATGACCTGGAACACGATGTCTTGGCGCGTTTCCTGGATGGTCTGCTGGCGGTTCATGACCGCACGCGGGTGACGCCCCTGCTGTACAGTGGCCAGCCCACGCGCCAGGGGTGGATCGCCCGGCTGGAGCGGCATACGCCCGTGGCCAGCTTTGCCGCGCTGCCGGTGGAGTCGGTGGTGGCTCAACTGCGGGCCGACGCCCTGGACGTGCTGGTGGAGGTCACGGGGCATTCGGGCACGCCACAATCGCGGTTGCTGGGGCGACGGTCGGCGCCCGTGCAGGTGCATTACCTGGGCTATTGGGGCTCGGTGGGGGGACGGGAACTGGACTACTGGATCGGCGATGACGTGCTGCTGCCAGAGTCGGAACAGGAATGGTTCCATGAAACCCTGTGGCGCCTGCCGCGCTGTTGGCTGGCCTGGGCGCCCCATGATGAGGTGGCGGCGGTCACGCCGGCACCCGCAGAGGATGACGCCGTGGTGCTGGCCAGCTACAATCAGGTGGCCAAGCTCACGCCGCGCACCTGGGACCTGTGGGCCACCATCCTGCATCGTCTGCCCCGGGCCCGGTTGCGGTTGAAAGCCTCGGCCCTGCTGGACGAAGGCGTACAGGCCTGGGCCCTGGCGGAATTGGCGCGTCGGGGGGTGGCGCGGGAACGGGTGGAGATCATCGACATGTATCCGGATTGGCAGGGACACATGGCCTCCTGGGGGACGGTGGACATGGCCCTGGATCCCGTGGGCGGAGTGACCGGCGGCACCACCACCCTGGAGGCCCTGTGGATGGGGGTGCCCGTGATCACCCGCCGGGGGGACCACGCGGCCCAGCGCATGAGCGCGTCCATGCTCACCGCCCTGGGGCGGCCGGAATGGATCGCCGATACCGACGAGGCCTATGTGGAAACCGTGGTGACGCTGGCCCGGGATCCCGCCGCCCGGCGGGCCGCCCGGGCCACGCAGCGGGAAGCCATGGCCGCCAGTCCCCTGTGTGATCAACGGGGGATGGCCCGGGCCCTGGAAGACGCCTTCGCGGCCATAGTGGACCGGGCGGCCGAGAGGGAGTCATGACGCGCGCCGAGGCGCAGGAACGGCTGGCCGCCGCCGATGCCCGTCTGGCCGAGGGGGCGCTGGCCGAAGCGGTGGCCGCCTATACCCCGCTGCTTGCCCTGCCGGCGCCATGGCGGCTGGTGGCCCTGAACAACCAGGGCTTGGCACGGGAGGGGCTGGGGGATCTGGCGGCGGCCCGGGCCGATTGGGAACAGGCGGTGGCCGAGGATCCCGCCTTCGTGCCGGCCCTCAGCAATCTGGCCCGGGCGTGCTGGGCCATGGGGGAGGGGGAGGCGGCGGAAGCCACCCTGGATCGCGCCCTGAGCGTGGATCCGGATCACGTTCCGGCCCTCCTGGTCCGTACCCAGATGCACCTGACCCGGGGGGCGTCGGCGTCGGCCCTGGCCACCGCCGACCATCTGGTGGCCTTGATGCCCGAGGCGCCCCAGGGGTACGACCTGCGGGCCGCCGCCCTGGAAGCCCTGGGGCGCCCGGCGGAGACGGAGGCCGCCTGTCGTGCCGCCCTGGCCCGCGGCAGCACCGATCCCTGGACCCGGGTGGCGCTGGGCGGTGTGCTCTATACGCAGGGCGCCTTTGCCGAGGCGGAAAGCGTGTTGCGGCAGGCCCTGACCCGCCTGCCCCTGGAAAACCAGCCCCTGGAGGCGGCCAGCCTGCACGCCAATCTGGCCCAAGCCTGTCTGGCGCTTGGGCGGCCGGCGGATGCGGAAGCCGAGGCCCTGGCGGCCGTGCGTCTGGTGCCGGCCCACGCGCCTTCCTGGAACGCGCTGGGGCTGGCCCGGCAGGCCCGGGACCGTCTGGAGGAGGCCCGGGACGCCTACGAACAGGCCCATGCCCAGGCCCCGGATAATCCCGGCTATCGAATCAATCTGGCGCACATGTGCAATCGCCTCCACGACGTGGTGCGGGCGGAGGCCATGGTCCGGCCGCTGCTGGATCATCCCGGGCACCAGCGCGATGTCCGCAGCATCTTGCTGACGGCCCTGCGGGGGCAGGGGCGGGTGGTGGAGGCCGATGATCTGGCCTGTCGCGCGGCGGCCACGGCGGAGGGCGAGGACTTGGGTCGGCTGCTGTCCGGCTTGCTGTTCCGGCACCAGTTCAGCGGCCGGGGCACGGCGGCCGAACGTCTGGCCCTGGCGCGGGAGGCGGCCCTGGCCATGGCCCCGGCCACCCCCTTTCCGCCGCTGCCGGCCCGGCCCCGGGGGCACCCCTTGCGCGTGGGCTACCTGTCCGATGATCTCTACGACCACCCCGTGTCCGTGTTCCTGCGGCCCATCCTGGCCGCGCACCACCGGGGGCGCATCGAACCCCATCTCTATGCCACCCGTGACCTGACCGACCACGTGACGGCGGAATTGAGCGCCCACGCCGCCAGCTTCACCATGGTGGCGGGGCAGGGCGAGGAGGCCATCACCCATCGCCTGCGCCAGGACGACCTGGACGTGCTGGTGGACCTCACCGGCCACACGGGCGAGCCCCACCTGGGGGTGATCGTGCGCCGGGCGGCGCCGGTGCAACTCCATTACCTGGGCTATTGCGGCACCACCGGGGCGCCCAACATGGATTACTGGCTGGGGGATCACGTGATTCTGCCCCCCGGCGAGGAGTCGGCCTTTAGCGAAACCCTGTGGCGGCTGGACCGCTGCTGGATGGCCTATCCCCCCCGGACGGACGCGCCGCCGGTCACCTGGCGCCCCGATCCCGACGGCACCCTGTGGCTGGGCAGCTTCAACCAACTGAGCAAACTCACCGACCATACTTTTGCATTGTGGGGCGCCATTCTGGAACGGCTGCCCCGGGCCCGCCTGCTGCTCAAGACCCCGCTGGCGGCGGAAGCGCGGTATCAGCAGGATGCGGTACGCAGCGCCCTGGCCCGCCATGGCATCGACGGCGCCCGGGTGGAAATTCAGGGGCCGGTGGCGTCCTGGACCCGGCACATGGATCTCTACAACCGGTTGGACCTGGCCCTGGATCCCGTGGGCGGCCACACCGGTGCCACCACCACCAGCGACACCTTGTGGATGGGGGTGCCCATGGTCACCCGTGCCGGGCCGCACATGGCCATGCGGGTGAGCGCCAGCATGCTCACCGCCCTGGCGCGGGAAGAATGGATCACCACCGATGATCAGGACTATGTGGCTACGGCGGTGGCGCTGGCCGAGGCCACCGCCGAGCGCACCCGCTGGCGCGCCGACCAACGGGCACGCATGGCGGCCAGCCCCCTGTGCGACACCCAGGATCTGACCCGGGCCCTGGAAGACGCCTTCGAGGCCATGCGGCGCGCACGGGCCGTCTCATGACCGCCGTGAAAACCCTGCGGGACCGCGTGATCGCTTTGTTGGAGGCGGAAAATGTCAGCGCCGCCCTGCCCCTGGCGCAGCGGCTGGAAACCCTGGCCCCCCGAGACGCCGGGGTGCTGTTCCTGGTGGCGGAAACCCTGCGTCGGCAGGGCCAGCCGGCAGCGGCGCTGGAGCGCCTGGACCGGGCGGTGACCTTGAGCCCCGAAGTGGCGGGACTGCACTATCGGCGCGGGGTGTGTCTGGAGGCGCTGGATCGTTATCCGGACGCCCTGGCGGCGTATGAAAAGGCCCATGCCCTGGCGCCCGATGATCCGGCCGTGGCCAACGACCTGGGCTCGTTGTTGCTGTATCTGGAGGCGCCGGCGCGGGCGGAGCTCCTGTTCCACGCCGCCCTGGCGTTGGACCCGGACATGGTGCCGGCCAAGGCCAACCTGGGCGCCGCCCTGCGGGCCCTGGGTCGGTTGGACGAGGCGGTGCGCTGGTGCGAAGCGGCCCTTGCCCAGGCCCCCGAGGATCCCGTGGCCTTGACCAATCTGGGCCTGACCCTGGTGGATCAGGGCCGCGCCCGGGCGGCGGTGCCGGTGTTGGAAAAGGTGTGGCAAGCCGATCCGGAGGGATTGGGTCCGGCGCTCAATCTGGGCATGGCGCTCAAGGCGGCCCATCAGCCGGGGGCGGCGGTGTCGGTGCTGGAGGCGGCCCGGGCCCGCCATCCTCATGTGCCGGAACTGGCCATCAACCTGAGCGCGGTGCTGCTCGCCACCGGGGAGGGCGATGCGGCGCATGAGGTCTTGTGTCGGGCGGTGGCCGGGGGGGCGACGTCGCCCGGGGTGATGAGCAGTCTCATGTTCCTGCGCCCCTACGCCGGGTTGGTGGACCCGGGGGAGGAAGTGGCGCTGGCGCGTCTGGCGGCGGAAAGCTGTGGGGCCCCGGCCCATCCCGCGCCCCGGGCGGCACAGCCACGACAGCCCTTGCGGGTGGGGTTTCTCTCCCATAACCTGTTGGCCCATCCGGTGGCGCGGTTCTTGTTGCCCGTCTGGCAGGCCCTGGATCCGGCGCGGGTGACGGTGATGGCCTTCAGCACCCATCCCCATCAGGATGAGATCACGGCGGCCCTCAAGGCGGCGGCGGGGCATTGGGACACGGTGGCCGGTCTGTCGGATGCCGCGCTCGTGGAGCATCTGCGGGCCCGAGGGCTGGATGTGCTGGTGGAGATGGCCGGGTACACGGAGACTCATCGCCTGGGCGCCGTTGGGCAGCGGGTGGCGCCGGTCCAGGCCCACTGGTTGGGCTATGCCGCCACCACCGGCGTCCCGGCCATGGACTATTGGATCGGCGACGCGGTGCTGTCGCCCCCTGAATGCCAGGCGGGATTCACGGAAACCTTGTGGCCGTTGCCCCGGTGTTGGCTGGCCTGTCCGGTGTGGGAACAGGCACCGCCCGTGGCCTGGACGCCGGCAGCGGACGAGACCGTGGTCCTGGGCAGTTTTAACGATCTGGGCAAGATGACCGCCGCCACCTGGGCGGCCTGGGGCGAGATTCTGCGTCGTTTGCCTGAGGCGCGGCTGCTGCTCAGTCGCCAGACCCTGCGCGATGCCCGCGCCCGGCACCAGGTCCTGGCCCGGCTGGCCGCCGAGGGCGTGGAGGCGGACCGGGTGCGTTTCAATAGCGACAGTCCTTCCTGGGTGGCCCATATGGCATGGTACAATCAGGTGGATGTGGCGCTGGATCCCTTGGGGGGCGCCGGCGGTGGGACCACCACCGCCGAGGCCCTGTGGATGGGCGTGCCGGTGGTCACCCGCCTGGGATCCCTGCCGGCGCAGCGCATGAGTGCCTCCATGCTGGAGGCCCTGGGGCGCTCGGAGTGGATCGCGGAGAGCGACGCGGCGTATGTGGAAACGGTGGTGGCCCTGGCCCGTGATCCGGAACAGCGTCGGGCCTTGCGGGCCCGCCAGCGAGAAACCATGGCGGCCAGTCCCTTGTGCGACGCCGTCGGTCTGGCCCGGGCCCTGGAGGATGCCTTCACGGCCATGCACGCCGGCCGGGCACCGTCACGAACAGGCGAATAAAGCCCAAGCGACAGAAAGAAGGAATACAGTCGTGACCATCAACCGACAACGGGGAGAACACCCCGGACTGGGCTTTCCGGAACCGGAACACCAGATGGCGCCGGCCGAGGCCCAGGCCGTGGTGGATCGGGCCCTGGCCCGCTGGCACGCCGCCACCGCGGAAGAAGCCGCGGCACGCCTGGCCCGCAGTCATGAGCGATTCAAGGATCACGTGGACCCCGTAACGTGGTGGACCGATGCCGCCAACGAGAATTCCATGGAGTTCTTTGTTTGGGGACACAACCACGATTTTGGCTTTGGCCACGTGCGTAAGGGCGCCATGGGTCCGCGCGCGGTCGAGATCGGTACCGAGTGCATGGCCCTGGGCCTGCTGCCCACGGACCTGAGTGGTAAGAAGGTGCTGGACATTGGCTGCTGGTCCGGCGGCGATCTGTTGATGCTGGCCGGGATGGGGGCCGAGGTCACCGCCATCGAGGAACACCCCCGGGCGGTGGAATCAGCCCGTTGGCTGGCGGAGACGGTGGGATGCCCCACCACCATCCACAACATCAGTCTCTATCAGGATCAGGAGACGTGGGCCGGGCAGTATGATCTGATCTACTGCGCGGGCGTGGTCTATCACGTCACCGATCCCCTGCTGTTCCTACGGATCGCCTTCGCCTATCTGAAGCCCGGCGGCCGGCTGGTGCTGGAAAGCAAGGCCAGCCAGGGGGAGGGCGCGTGGTGCGGCTATTCCGGCACCCTGGAGAAGGGGTGGAACTGGTACGCCCCCACCCGCGATGCCCTGGGCCGCTGGTTGGCCGATGCCGGCTTTGCCCTGGAGACCATCCAGGTCAACACCCGGGCCATCGGTCGCCTGCTGGCGGCGGCGGAAAAGCGGGAATCCCGGCCCTTGCGCGAAACCGGCGGCTTTTCCCGCCCCGGAAGCTGGCTGGAGGGCGCCGTATGACCTCCCCCACGCCCCCCTTCCGGCCCTTCACCCCCTCGCCCCGGGACTGGATCGTGGACGATCTGCGCCACCTGATGGGACGGCTTGCGGCCAATGAGGGCTGGTTCCAGCAGGTGTGGATGGGGGTGCCCGTGTGGCAGCAGGCGGAAGACCTCGTCCGGCTGCAAGCCGTGGTGCACGCGGTACGCCCCACCTGGATCATCGAGACCGGCACCAAGTTCGGCGGCTCGGCCATCTTTTTTGCCTCCCTGCTGAAGATGCTGGACCGGGACGCGGGCGGGGTCTTGACCGTGGACGTGACCCTCACCGCGGAGGCGCGGGAGGTGTTCGCCACCCATCCCCTGGGCCCCCGGGTAAAGCAGGTCCTGGAGGCCGATGCCGCCGATGCCGCGGTGGTAACGGCCTTCCGGGAAACCATTGCCGAGGCACCGGGGCCGGTGCTGGTGTTCCTGGACGACAACCACAATGCCGGTCACGTGCTCAAGGAAATGGAGCTCTATGCCCCGTTGGTGACGCCGGGCAGCTATCTGATCGTGGCCGATACCATCTTTGCCGATCTGGCGGGCACGCCGGTGGGGCAGCCCACGGAAAAGTATCCGGACGTGGCGGCTTCCAACCCCCGGGTGGCCATCGAGCTGTTCCTGGCCCGGCGGGACGATTTTGAGCAGATGCCCGATACCTTTGGCATCGGGCCCTCCAATCTTCCCGATGGTTTTCTGCGGCGTAGCAAGCCCAAGGAGGAGGAGTTGTCCGGATCATGGTGATTCTGTCCATCCATCCTGGTGGCCATGATACGGCCGTGGCCTTGTTTCGGGACTATGATTTGGTGGCGGCAGTCCAACTGGAACGGCTGACCCGACGGAAGGGGGATGGCCATGCCACGCCCCACGCGCTCATTGACCACGTGCTGGCCATCGGTGGCGTGACGCGGGCCGAAGTGGAGGGCGTTGTGCTCTCCCGGTGCAGCTACCCCTCCCGCTTCCTGGTGCAGCCCTGGTCCAAGGCGCTGGGAGATGCCGTGGGGCGTCGGCTCAAGGGGCGGGACAAAGTTCGTGACCTGTGCGTTCACTTGCGGCGCCTGCGCCAGGCCGATGCCGGGGCCATATTCCGGCGCGACCGCTTCCTGGCCGAATTCGGCTTCGGTGCGGATGTGCCCTTGTACTTCTCCAATCACCACATGGCCCACGCCCTTTCTGCCTTTTTCTATACAGACTGGGATGATGCCCTGCTTTATACGGCTGATGGCGGGGGCGATAACGTGCACTATTCCGCCCGTTTTTTTCGTGATGGGGCGTTGACGGACGTGTTCGGGGATGATCGTTGGCTCCTTCAGCCTCGCCGGGTGGAGAGTCTCGGGTTGGCCTACGGCTACATGACCCAGGCGCTTGGGTTCCGCATGAACCGGCATGAAGGAAAACTGACCGGGCTGGCCGCGTTTGGCGAGCCCACTTTGTTGCCAGCGCTGGCGGAGCACTTTTCCGTGGGGCCGGTGGGGATGATCTCCAGTGACTTTCCCAGCGACAAGGCCATGGCCGAGGAAATCACGCGGCTGGCGGGAACGGTGTCGAAGGAAGATGCGGCGGCCTCCATCCAGCAGTTGCTGGAGAATACCATTCTCGAATCGGTGCGAAGCCTGCTGGACGTGACCGAGGTGCGGCATCTGGCTCTGGCCGGCGGGGTTTTTGCCAATGTGCGCCTGAACCGTTTGTTGACCGAGCGCACAGGTGTGACGGAAACCTTCATATTCCCGGGCATGGGGGACGAGGGGTTGGCGGTGGGCGGGGCTCTGGAAATGCTGTTGCACCGGGACGGTCTGGCCTCCTGGCTGCGACAGCGCCGCCGCCTGGAGACAGTGTATCTTGGCGCTGACCATGAGGCCGACATCGACCAGGAGCTGCTGGCCACCGGCGCGGTGCGTCGCCTGGAAGGAGACCCAGTGGCCCTGGCCGCCGACCGGCTCGCGGCGGGGGAGATCGTTGCCCTGTATCAGGGTCGCATGGAATTCGGCCCCCGGGCCCTGGGGGCGCGCTCTATCCTGGCCAACCCCAGCGACCGGCACGTGAACGACACCCTGAACCAGCGCCTGAACCGCACGGAATTCATGCCCTTCGCCCCGGCGGTCCTGTCGGAGCGGGCGGCGGAGGTGTTCCACATCACGGATGCCAACCGCTATGCCTGCCGTTTCATGACGATCACCTGTGAGGTCCGCGCCGATTGGCGGCAACGTATCCCGGCGGTGGTGCACGTGGACGGTACCGCCCGGCCACAGATCGTTCACCGCACGGACAACGCTCTTTATGCCGATCTACTGGCAGCCTTTGAGGCCCGCACCGGCTTGCCGGTGCTCATTAACACCAGTTTCAATGCGCATGAGGAACCCATTATCAACACGCCGGCAGAATGTCGCCAGGCCCTGGTGACCGACCGAGTGGATTATGTGGTAACTCGCCACGGCCTGTACGCCCGGGTGTGAACCCATGTCACGATTCGTGGAAATGGTCATAGATGCGTTGGGCGAGGGCACGGCTGATGCCCTCTACCTTCGCCAGGTCCGGCACCCCGGCATCGGCCACGGCCCGGGCGGAGCCGAAATGATGGAGTAGGGCCTTGCGCCGCTTGGGCCCCACCCCGGGCAGGCCATCCAGGGGGGAGGCCTGGGCGGCCTTGGCCCGGCGTTGGCGGTGGCTGCCGATGGCAAAGCGGTGGGCCTCGTCCCGCAGGCGCTGGAGGAAATACATCACCGGATCGTTGCGTTCCAGGGTAAAGCTGTTCCGGTCGGGCAGGTGAAACCGCTCGCGGCCGGCATGGCGGTCGGGCCCCTTGGAGATCGCCACCAGCGGCAGGTCCTCCACCCCCAGGCCCTCCAGCACGGCGCGGGCGGCGTTGAGCTGGCCCCGGCCGCCATCCAGGATCATCAGGTCCGGCCATAGCCCCCGGCTGCGGTCGGGATCGTCCTTGCGCGCCCGGCCCAGGCGGCGGGTCAGCACCGCCTGCATCATGGCGAAATCGTCGCCGGCCACGTCCGCGCTGTCGATGTTGAAGCGGCGATAGGCATTCTTTTCGAAGCCCTCCGGCCCGGCCACGATCATGGCGCCCACCGCGTGCTGACCCTGCACATGGCTGTTGTCGTACACCTCCACGCGTTCCGGCGGCTCCTCCAGGCCGAACAGCGTCGCCATGGCGGCCAGCAGCCGTTTCTGGGTGGAGGTCTCGGCCAGACGGCGGCCCAGCGCCTCCCGGGCATTGGTCTCGGCGTGGGCCACCAGCCGGCGGCGGTCCCCCCGTTGGGGCACCAGCAGCCGCACCTTGTGGCCCGCCCGCACCGACAAAGCCTCCGCCAGTACCGGGGCCTCGTCGGGGATGTGGCTCAGCAGCACCACCGGTGGCGGTACCTTGTCGGCGTAGAACTGCCCCAGGAACGCGGCCAGCACCGGGGCGGGTTCCGTGTCGGGCGCATGGCGGGGGGTGTAGGGTCGGTTGCCGTAGTTGCAGCCACCGCGGAAGAACACCACCTGCACGCAGCTTTCGCCCCCGGCCTGATGCAGGCCGATCACGTCGGCATCCCCCAGGTCGGGCAGGGCGATGTCCTGGGAGGACTGGATGGCGGCCAGGGCGCGGATGCGATCACGATAAACAGCAGCATCTTCATACGCGGTGCGGGCGGCCGCGTCCTCCATGCGGTGCACCAGATCCTCCTGCACCGCCCGCGAGTGGCCCCCAAGAAAAGCCACCGCCTGGGCCACCAGGGCGGCATAGGCGTCCGGGGCAATGCGCTGGTCGCACGGGCCGCTGCACCGTTTGATCTGGTACAGCAGACAAGGACGGGTGCGGTTCTCCAACACGGAATCCGAACACGAGCGCAGCAGAAACGCTTTTTGCAAAGCGGCCAGCGCCTGATTCACCGCCCCGGCGGAGGCGAAGGGTCCGAAATAGCGCCCCGGCCGTGACCGCGCCCCCCGGTGTTTCATCAAGCGCGGCCAGGCATGGTCGTCCGTGACAAGGATGTAGGGGTAGGACTTGTCGTCCTTGAGCAGGATGTTGTCCCGGGGGCGGAAGCGTTTGATGAGGTTGCTTTCCAGCAGCAGCGCTTCCGCCTCGGTGCGGGTGGTGACGATCTCCATGCTGGCGGTTTCGGCCACCATGCGTTGCAACCGCAGCGGCAGGGCCTGCACCCGCGTATAGGCCACCACCCGTTTGCGCAGATCCCGCGCCTTGCCCACATACAGCACATCGCCGGCCTCGTTGAGCATGCGATAGCAGCCGGGGGCGTGGGGGAGGGTGCGCACCACCCCCTCGATCACCGCCGCGCCGGCGGCCAGGCGTGTGGGGGCCTGCGAGGCGTTGTCGGTCATGGGGGCCTTTCTTCAGCGTTTCCGGGGGCTTGTGGGGGTCATCCCCGGAATCTGTGGATAACCCTGGGGATAACACGCGGATGAACCGCGCCAAGCGGCCGGCACGGCCGAGTCGCATCGCCTTGCCCACCAAACGGGCAATGACACCCCCAAGTGCCTAGGAATTTGAGTGTAAAGCATTTTTTGTCAAGTCTGCGCGCAGGGGCCTTTTCCCACCGCTTCTTGGGATACCCTGGGCGGTGCCTGTGGGCCGCCTGTGGAAAACGCGCGACGGTCGCTCCGGGGCGTGGCTCGGGTGAAAGAAGGCATCGTGATGACAGAAGCGTGACAGGGAGCACGGTGGGTTGTGCGCCAGGGGCGGGGAAAGTATCCCCGTTTGCTGTGGATAACCCTGTGAAGAAACTGTCCGCGACGCGCCGAAAGCCCCGGGAATCCCGGAGTCCTACCCCTTTGCCCATGGAATGGGCACCCGGGGTGGGGGTTTTTCTAAGGTGCTGATTTTGCTGCATGAAATACAGGTGCGGCCAGGCACGCGGCGGCTGGGCCGGGGGCCATGGGCGATCGGGGACAACAGGGCGCATGACCTGTGGATAACCTGGGGGAAACAGGCCGGGACAGAGCCGAGAAGGGCCGGAACGGTCAGGACTCGTATCGTGACCGTTCTATTTCAACCCCCGCACTGGTTGCGTCGGGGAAGACATCGAGCTTTTCTATCCGTACCCGGGCCACCTGGACCCGCGGATCCTGAAGACACATGTGGGCCACGTCCTCGGCCAGGGTTTCCACCAGGTTCACGTGACCACGGGCGATGAGGGCCTTCACCCCCTGCACTAGTCCCTCGTAACACACCACGTCCTCCAGCCGATCCCGCAGCGGCCCTTCGTGCACGGCCAGATCCAGGTTGAAGCGCACCCGTTGGGGCGTGCCCCGTTCGTGACTGTGGATGCCCACGTCCACCGCCAGCACCAGGTCACGCACGAATACGTGGCGGATCCGGCGTTCGGCATCGGCGTAGGGGGCGCGGGCAGGAAGGGGCGTGATGCGTTCAGGGGAGGCACTCACGGGGGGGCTTACTCCTCGGGGGCGGGACGGTCGCCGGCGGGCGCCCAGTCCAGATGCTGGCCGCCATCCACGGCAATCATCTGGCCGGTCACCGATGGGGCCGTCAGCAGATAATGGACGGCCTCGGTGATTTCCGCCGGATTGGTGCCGTGTTCCAGGGGCAGTTCCGCGCACTGGCGGGCGAAATCGGCCTCGCTCTGGCGCGGAGAGGGCAGGGTTGGGCCCGGCCCCACGCCGTTCACGCGAATGCGCGGCGCCAGGGCCAGGGCCAGGGTCTGAGTCAGGGTCCACAGCCCCGCCTTGGAGACGGTATAGGTGACAAAATGGGGCGTCAGGTTCCATACCCGCTGGTCGATGATATTGACCACCGCGCCGTGGGCTTCCGGCGGCACCTGGCGGGCGAACGCCTGGGTGAGCACAAAGGGCGCCCGCAGGTTGGCCTCCATGTGGTGGTCCCAGGCGGCCCGGTCGGCGGAGGTCACGGTATCGTAGGAAAAGGTGGAGGCGTTGTTGATCAGGGCGGTCAGCGGCCGGCCCAGCGCCGCCATGGCCGCCGGCACCAAGTCGTGCATGGCCGCCTCGGCGCCCAGGTCGGCGCCCACGGCCACGGCGGTGCCGCCGTCAGCGGTGATCTCTGCCACCAGCGCTTCCGCCGCGTCCCGGGAATGGTGATAGTGCACCGCTACCGCCTCGCCCCGGGCGGCACGGTCGCGCGCCAACGCGCGGCCAATGCGTCGCGCGGCGCCCGTGATCAGAATGGCTGCCATGGCCGGGAGCATGGCCTTTCCCGCCCGCCATGGCAACCCCTTCCTACAGCCGATTGCGCCAAATCCGACTCGCGCCGCGATGTCGGTTTGGCGCAAAAATCGGCTGTAAATCAAATAGATAGAGAGGACTCGCGCGGTCTCTGGGATGCGAAAAAGGAGTCCCCTTGACGACACGCCGCTCTTTGTGACCTCTACAACTCTGGCGGATCATAAATCATTCTGCACTATCCGTGCTGTATTCAAAGGGATCATTACATTGCAGGACCGAGATAGAATTGCCATAGTTCTGTCATCAAGCGGTCATGAATTGCCCCTATACTCACACGGGCTTTCCATCTGGACACCGGCGGAACAGGTCCACCAGGGGGTCGGAGCAGGGAGAGTTGCCCGAAAAAGATAATGGGGAGATCCATTATGAAGCGCAAGTTGAGCCTGCTGGGCGGCGCGGCGGTCCTGCCGCTGCTGCTGGCCGTGAGCCCCGTGTCCGCCGAAGACCAGGTGGCCGAGGACGTGAGCGCCGAAAAGGAACAGGTGCGGAAGGCCGGTGACACCGCCGCCAAGGCCACCTTCGTGGCCATCGACGCGCCCGCCACCGCCGCCGAAAAGCGCAAGGTGCTGACCTCGCCCGAGTTCATGATGGATGGCAAGGTCCACAAGATCGGGTTCAACACCCTGGCCCGCAGCGGCGACAAGCTGGGCGACCACCGCTTCGGCCTGCTGACCGACGAAAAGGGCAACCCGGTGGTGTATGCCGACGGCTCGGAAGCCATTTCCGATTCCAACGATTTCATGTCCTTCCACGACGTGAACGGCAAGCTGTACTCGGTGGCCCACTTCGAATCCCGCCCGGGCGCCATGTACATTTCCGAGATGAGCAAGGACGTCGACACCGGTGCCCTGAGCTACACCAGCACCAAGCCCATCGACTTTTCCGAATGGGGCGGTCTGTGGGTGCCCTGCGCCGGCATGGTCACCCCCTGGAAGACCCACATGGGGTCCGAGGAATACGAACCCGATGCCCGCCTGATCGCCGATGCTAAGTCCTATGAAGACATCGACGACTACTACAAGCCCATGCTGCGCTACTTCGGCCTGGATCCGGAAAAGGCGTCGCTGGAAGATTTCCGCAAGAGCTTCAATCCCTACACGTACGGCTACGCCACCGAAGTGGCCGTGCAGGAAGACGGCACCCCCAAGGTGACCAAGCACTACGCCGTGGGTCGCGTGGCCCATGAAGTGCCCTACGTGATGCCCGACAAGAAGACCGTGATCTTTTCCGACGACGGCACCAACGTGGGTCTGTACATGTTCGTGGCCGACGCCGAGGGCAAGCTGGATGCCGGCACCCTGTACGCCATGAAGTGGAACCAGACCAGCGCCGAAAACGGCGGTGCCGCCGATCTGGAGTGGATCGACCTGGGTCACGCCACCTTCGACGAAGTGAAGAAGGCCATCGACGAGGGCGTGGGTTTCTACGACATGTTCGAGGCAGCCGCGTTTGATGAGGAAAAAGGCTGCCCCGACGGCTTCACCTCCATCAACACCACCGCCGGCGTGGAATGCGTGAAGGTGAAGGACGGCATGGACGCCGTGGCATCTCGCCTGGAAACCCGCCGCTACGCCGCCCTGAAGGGCGCCACCACCGAGCTGCGGAAGGAAGAGGGCATCACCTACGATCCCAAGTCCAACCGTCTGTTCGTGGCCATGTCCGAAATCGCGCGCGGCATGGAAGACAACATGAAGAACGGCAAGCCCACCAACAAGTATGATGTGGGCGGGCCCAATGACGTGAAGCTGCCCTACAACCTGTGCGGCGCCGTCTATGCCCTGGACCTAAAGGAAAGCGCGGACATAAACACCAAGTTCATGCCCGTGAACATGAAAGCCATTGTTGCCGGCACCATGAAGTCCTACGGTGAAGACAGCAAGTGGGCCAACAATACCTGTGACCTGGATGGCATTGCCAACCCCGATAACGTCACCATGATGCCCGGGCAGAACATCCTGGTGATCGGGGAAGACACCGGCAGTGGCCACCAGAACGACGCCGTGTGGGCCTACAACATGGATGCCGGCGAGCTGACCCGGATCGCCACCACCCCCTACGGTTCTGAAACCACGTCGCCGTACGTGTATCAGGACCTGCGGGGCCACGGCTACATGGCCTTCGTGGTGCAGCACCCCTACGGTGAATCCGACGAGGACAAGATGGAAAGCCCCGATCAGGCCCGGGCCTACACCGGCTACATCGGTCCCTTCCCGGTGCTGGGTCATGAAGACGCCAGCGACATGACCGCTCAGGACGACAGCCAGAAGTAAGGCATTCCGCCGTTCGAGAGCGGATCGCACCCAATCGGGTTCACGTTGTGAACCGGATTGGGTGCGTGACTCCGCTCTAAATCAGATAGATAGAGCCGATTCACGCGGTCAATGGGACCCGAGAATGGGTTCCCATTGACCGCGATAGGCTCTAGGGGCGAGGGTTTTCAGGCGGTGGCCTGTTCCTCTTCCTCCGGCGCCGGTTCCTCCGGCGCGGGGTCCTGAAGCGTGTAGCCTCGGCCCCATACGGTTTCGATATAGGTGGGCCCCCCGGTGGCCTGGCTGAGTTTCTTGCGCAGTTTACAGATGAAAACGTCGATGATTTTCAGTTCCGGCTCGTCCATGCCGCCGTAGAGGTGATTCAGGAACATGTCCTTGGTCAGGGTGCTGCCCTTGCGCAGGGACAGCAGCTCCAGGATGCCGTATTCCTTGCTGGTGAGGTGCAGGGTGCGGCCATCCACGCTGGCGGTGCGGGTGTCCAGGTTCACCTCCAGGCGGCCGGTGCGTACCACCGACTGGGCATGGCCCTTGGCCCGACGCACGATGGCGTGAATACGGGCCACCAGTTCCCCGCGGTCGAACGGTTTGGTGAGATAGTCGTCCGCCCCGGTGCCGAAGCCCTTGATCTTCTTTTCTGATTCCGTCAGCCCCGACAGAATCAACACCGGCGTGGTCTGGCCTGCCGCCCGCAGGCGCCGCAAGACCTCGTAGCCGTCGATGTCTGGCAACAGCAGGTCCAGCACCACGATGTCGTAATCGTAGAGGCGTGCGATTTCCAGCCCGTCCTCGCCCAGACCGGTGGTATCCACCACCATGCCTTCGGTGCGTAACATCATTTCCACGCTCTGCGCGGTGGAGGCATCGTCCTCGACCAGAAGAACACGCATGGCAGCCTTTTCCTTGTCTGTCGGGCGCGGTGGGTGTCGTGGGACGAGGGGTCCGCTCGATGCGCGCGCCGGGGCGTTCGGAGAGAGGTCCGGTCGGGGGGAACCCCGGGGCGGAGCCGCGCGTGCACGCCACTTCACGATATGGTAAACTCTTCGGGCGGTGATGCAAGGGGGGAACCGGCGGCCCGCGCTAGAGCGGGTCGCACCCAATCGGGTTCACGCTGTGAACCGGATTGGGGGCGTGACTCCGCTCTAAATCAAATAGATAGAGCCGATTCACGCGGTCAATGGGACCCGAGAATTGGGTCCCATTGACCGCGATAGGCTCTAGCCCCGCCTTCGGAAAGTCCTGCCGTCAGCCGCCGTGAGGAACAGGCCCATGCCCCTTGATCTCGCCACCCTGACCAGCGAAGTGGAGATGCTGCCCAGCGAGCGCTATTTCGGGCGCGTGGCCGCCGTGCAGGGATTGCTGGTGGAGGTGACCGGCCTTGTGGGTAATCTTTCGGTGGGGGATCGCTGCATGGTGCAGGGCCGCGATCCGGTGCCCATCGCCTGCGAACTGGTGGGGTTCCGCGACCAGCGGGCGCTGGTGATGCCCTATGGCCGCATGGAGGGCATCGCCCTCGGGGCGCGGGTGGAGCCGGAAAAGGCCCGGCCCAGCGTCCACCCCACACCGGCGTGGCTGGGGCGGGTGATCAACGCCATGGGCGAGCCCGTGGATGGCAAAGAGCCGCTGCCCCTGGGGCCGGAGGCCATTCCCATCCGCAACAGCCCTCCGCCTGCCCATGCCCGCAACCGGGTGGGGGGCAAGGTGGATCTGGGGGTGCGCTCCCTGAACACCTTCACCACCTGCTGTCAGGGCCAGAGAATCGGCATCTTCGCCGGCTCCGGGGTGGGCAAGTCGTCGCTTCTCTCCACCATCGCCCGCAATACCTCCGCCGAGGTGAACGTGGTGGGCCTGATCGGTGAACGAGGCCGGGAGGCCCGGGAGTTCATCGAGGACGACCTGGGGCCCGAGGGGCTGAAGCACACGGTGCTGGTGGTCTCCACCTCCGATGAATCGGCCCTGATGCGCCGCCAGGCCGCCAACCTGACCCTGGCCATGGCCGAGTATTTCCGCGACCAGGGCCGCCAGGTGCTGTGCATGATGGATTCGGTGACCCGCTTTGCCATGGCCCAGCGGGAAATCTCCCTGGCCGCCGGCGAGCCCCCGGCCTCCAAGGGCTATACCCCCTCGGTGTTCGCCGAGTTGCCCAAGCTGCTGGAGCGGGCCGGCCCCGGCACCGGCGAGGGCGACATTACCGGCCTGTTCACCGTGCTGGTGGATGGCGACGACCACAACGAACCGGTGGCCGACGCCGTGCGTTCCATCCTGGACGGCCACATCGTGCTGGACCGCAGCATCGCCGAACGCAACCGCTATCCGGCGGTGAACATTCTGCGCAGCGTCTCCCGGACCCTGCCCGGCTGTAACACCCCGGAACAGAACGCCGTGGTCAACCGGGCCCGCGAGCTCATCTCCACCTACGAGGACATGGCGGAGCTGATCCGCTTGGGCGCCTATCGCAAGGGCAGCGATCCCAAGGTGGACGAGGCCATGACCTACTACCCCCACATCGAGCAGTTCCTGCATCAGGCCAAGGGCGAGGGCTCCACCCTGGAGACGGGCTATGCGGAACTGGCCCGTCTGCTGGACATGAAATACGAGTCACCGGACCAGAAGAACCAGAAAAACCAAAAAAACCAGAAACAACCGCCTAAGAAGAAATAGAGCAGGTTATGGCGCGCACCCTCGACAACCTGATCCGGCTGCAACGCTGGCGCCTGGACGAACGGCGCCGGGAAATGGGGCAGGTGTTGGAGCGGCGCGAGACCCTGCACCAGCAGCAGACGGCGCTGGAGGAGCGCTACGCCCGCGAGGTGGCGCTGCTGCGCGACTCCAACGACCCCCTGCTGGCCATGGGGCTGCCCGGCTATCAGCAGAAATACGCCCAGGCCCGGGATCAGTACGCCCGCGCCATCGCCCAGGCCGACAAGCAGGTGGAGACCTTGCGCGAACGCATTGCCGAAGAGTTCAAGGCCATGAAGAGCTATGAACAGGTACGCGATCGCCGTCAGGAGGAGGAACGTCTGGCGGCGGAACGCCTGGAACAGCAGCAACTGGACGATATCGCCGGCATGCGCCACGCCCGGGGCTTTTCCACCCCCGGCGACACGGGATAAGGGGCCCGCGTGCCCTGGCATGCCGACACATTCCATGGCGTTTGAATGGCCATTGCAATGAATGGCGGGTTGGGGTGAATTTGAGAGCATATGCCACCCGGATGCTGCCATGGCCCTGCTGACTCTTGATCCCGCTACCCAGGAAACCCTGAGCCACCTGGAAACGCCGCTGTGGGTGTTCGACATCGAGCGGGACGCCATGGTGTGGGCCAACCGCAGCGCTGTGGCCTTGTGGAACGCCGCCAGCCTTGCCGATCTTGTCGAACGGGATTTCACGGACATGAGCCCCGCCACCCGCGCGCGCCTGCGGGGCTATCTGGCCGGCTTTGCCCGGGACGAGCGGGTGGTGGAGCGTTGGACGTTCTATCCCTACGGCCGGACCCAGGTGGTGGACTGCCGCTGTTCCGGCATCTGGTTGCCCACCGGACGATTGGCCATGCTGGTGGAAGGTAAGGTGGTGCCGCCGGCGGAGATCGAGGCCCAGTCCCTGCGCATGATCGAGGCGCTGCGCCACACCCCCACCATGGTGTCCCTGTATACGCCCGAGGGGGTGGCGGCGCTGCGGAATCCGGCCGCCACGGCCGTGCACGGGCCCGTGGTGCCCCATGGCCTGTCCTTGCCGGCGATGCTGGGGGCGGTGACCTGGGCGGCGTTGCGGGCCGCCCTGGCGCGGGGGGAAGCCTATGGAGCCGAGGTGGCCCTGGTCACCGCCGCCGGGCCGCGCACCCACGGGCTGGAGGCCCGGCAGGTGAGCGATCCCGTCACCGGGGCCGCCATGATTCTGGTCAACGAGAACGATGTTTCCCGGCGGCAGGCGGCGGACCAGGCCCTGCGGGAAAGCGAGGCCCGTTTCCGTACCCTGCATGAGTCCCTGCCGGTGGGGGTGGTCATGCATGGGACCGACGGTCGCATTCTCATGAGCAATGCCGCCGCCGCCGCCATCCTCGGCCTGCCCCACGAGGACCTGCTGGGGTGGGACAGCGACGATGCCCACTGGCGCGCCATCCGCGAGGACGGCAGCCCCTTCCCCGGTCACGAACATCCCGCCCAGCAGGCCCTGGCCACCGGAGAGCCCCTGCGCGAGGTGATCATGGGCCTGTACCGGGATACCGGCACCACGTGGCTGAGCATCAACTGCACGCCCCTCGCGCGGGAGGACGGCGAGGCGCCCTATGCCGTGTTGTGCAGCTTCAGCGACGTGACCGATCTCAAGAAGGCGGAAGATGCCCTCAAGCGCTCCAATGCCGACTTGCAGCAGTTCGCCTATGTGGCCAGTCACGATCTGCGCGAGCCCCTGCGCACCATTTCCAGCTATCTGCAATTGTTGGCCCGGCGTTACGCGGCGTGCCTGGACGAGGAAGGCCGGACCTTCCTGGATTTTGCCGTGGACGGCGCCCAGCGCATGGATGCCCTGATCCAGGATCTGTTGCAGTACTCGCGGGTGGAAAACCAGGGGGAGCCCTTCCAGATCGTCTCCGCCGATCAGGCCCTGGACGAGGCCCTGGACAACCTGGCGTTGGTGCGGGAGGAAACGGGGGCCACGGTGACCCGCGAGGCCCTGCCGTGGGTCCATGCCGACCGCTATCACCTGATTCGCCTGTTCCAGAACCTGATCGACAATGCCCTGAAATTCCGCCGCCCCGGGGTGTCGCCCCGGGTGCATGTGCGTGGCGTCGCGGAGGGGCCCGTGATCACCGTCTCCGTGACCGACAATGGCATCGGGATCGATCCCGCCCTGGCCGGCCGCATCTTCACCATCTTTCAGCGCCTGCACGGCCGGGGCGACTATCCCGGCACCGGCATCGGTCTGGCGGTGTGCAAGCGCATCGTGGAACGCAGCGGCGGCCGCATCTGGGTGGAGAGTACGCCGGGCGAAGGCGCCACGTTCCATTTTACCTTGCCCCTGGCGCCCGGTAACTAGAGCGGGTCGCACCCAATCGGGGTCACGCTGAGAACCGGATTGACCGCGATCGGCTCTAGGGAGGGGGGGGAATTTTCGGGCACCGCTTGAACAATGCCGCCGGGCCGACTACCGTGGCGGGGACGCTGCGCGGCGGAGACGCAAAACCATGAAATCTGTTGCCCTGATGGTAATGGCCTCGGCGCTGATGCTGGCTCTCCCGGCCCGGGCCCAGGATCCACAAAAACCGCCCAGCCCGGGCTCGGCGCCCCTGTTCGTGCCGCCCGAGATGGTGGACAGCCGGGGGGCGATGCTGGCCCGGGCCTGTGATACCTGCCACGGTCCGCACGGCCGCAGCCCGGCCGGCATGCCGGCCCTGGCGGGGCGCAAGGCCCAGTGGCTGGCCCGGGACCTGCGCGCCTATCGCGACGGTCGGCGTAGCGGCACGGTGATGCCCGCCATCGCCCGGGGCTATACCCCCCAGGATATCGAGGTGCTGGCCCGTTGGTACGCGGGGCAGGAAGAGTAGGACCGGCGTTCCCGGCGGAACAACCGGGGGCCGTGGGATCGGGGAAGGTCATGACCAGCAACGCACTGTTCACCCGCCGCCGGTTCGCGGCGCTTCTGGGGGCCGGGGTGCCCACCCTGATGGCCGGCTGTGCCGACACGCCGTCCTATGTGCGGCAATACTACCAGACCGGAGAGCAACGGCCGCCCAAGGTGGTGATCGTGGGCGGCGGTCATGCGGGGGCCGGCGCCGCCGCCACCCTGCGCCGGGTGGCCCCGGCCATGGAGGTGACCCTGGTGGCCGGGGAGAGACCCTACGTCACCCCGGTCATGAGCAATTCGGTGCTGACCGGGCTCATGTCGGCCCGGCCGCTGATGCACGACTTCGGCCCCCTGGCCCGCATGGGGGTGACGGTGGTGCCCCAGGCCGCCACCACGGTGGACGAGTCGGCCCCGGTGGTGCGACTGGCCGATGGCACCCAACTGCCCTACGATTTCCTGATCATGGCGCCGGGCATCGCCCTGGATGGCCGCACCATCGAGGGGTGGGGCCGGGGGGCGGCGGAGCGCATGCCCCACGCCTGGACCAGCGTGGCGCCGCAACTGGATCTGCTGCGCCGCCAGCTTCAGGCCATGGACGACGGGGGCCTGGTGGTGCTCACGTTGCCCGCCGGTCACCAAC
>CAZHRQ010000016.1:0-29028 GCA_964535075.1 uncultured Rhodobacterales bacterium
TTCGGCCCCCGCCGACACCCCCCGACCCGGCCAAACAGCCGGTTATTCGAGGTGCTCATGATGCGGATGTTACGGTCGCGCACCAAGGGGTGAGCGCTACTCCGGTACCGCACGGCTATTGGATTACGACAACATTGCTGCCATATGGTATGAAACAGAATTATCGGACTGATCCAGTAAAGTACCATTAAGGTTCTTGACTATCTTCTGAATCATCTGCTTCATGGAAAGTAGGAATCTGTTTTAAGGAACGAAACAAGAAAGGGATGCGTTATGCGCTGGTTGATCACGGGCGGGTGCGGATTTATCGGCCGCAACCTTATTTCCTATCTTCTTCGCCGTTCAGAAGAGGAGCACCATATTCTTGTTTTGGATAACCTCTCGGAAAATACGCTTGATGACATGAATGTAGTTTCTGAGATTTCAGAAGTTCACGTTGTTTCCTGGCTTGAAGATTTGTGGCCCAAATCCACAGGCCATATTAATGTGGTTGTAGGTGATGTGAAAGATGCATCAATCGTGGCTTATTGCGCAGAAGATGCCGATGTCATCGTACATTTAGCTGCAAATACCGGAGTTGCCCCCTCCGTGGAAAATCCGAGAGCTGATTGTTTAACAAATGTTATAGGAACCCTAAATTGCTTGGAGGCTGCACGTAAATCTGGTGTGTCGCGATTTGTCTTCGCATCATCAGGAGCGCCAGCAGGGATCTGTGAACCACCTATCACTGAAACCATAGCTCCACGACCCGCTTCACCTTATGGTGCTAGCAAACTTGCGGGTGAAGGGTACTGTAGTGCCTATTTCAATTCTTTTGGTGTTCAGACCACAGCATTACGGTTTAGTAATGTTTATGGTTCTTATTCTGGGCGGAAAGGGAGTGTAGTAGCGGCATTTATACGCCGCGCTCTTGATAAAAAGCCTTTGGTTGTCTATGGAGATGGAAGTCAAACTCGTGATTTTGTTTACGTAGATGATCTGGTAGAAGCCATACGTTTGGGAGCGGTTACTACAGGGGTAGGAGGTGAGGTGTTTCAAATTGCGACTGGCATTGAGACACCCATCAACTTAATGTTAGAAACTCTTCGGCCTAATCTTATTAAGGCGGGCATGCCTGATTTACATATCACCTATGAACCGATGCGTATCGGTGATGTAATGCGAAATTACGCTGATCCTTCCAAAGCCCGTAAAGGTTTGGGCTGGGAACCAGCCTGGAATTTAGATACGGGCCTTAAAAAAACAGTTGAATGGTTTAAAGATGTTTGGATGTCTTCCGCTTCCTAGCCCGGATTATTCGTGACGCCCCAGATTCGGTCTGGCGCGGAATGCGCCCTCAACCGGAGAAGGTTTTGGCGCAAGCGGCTGCGCACCGCCCGTTTCGGGGCGGCGTGGTGTGGGCTGGAGGCTTGCGGTTGAGAAGGAAGGGCGGTCGGGGACGTCTGTCGCGGGATTGGCCTATCCGGGGGCCAGGGTCGGCAGGCGGTCGAGGGCGAGGCGCATCAGGGCCTCGGCCGGCGATCCGGTGGGCAGGCTGATCACGACGCGGGTTTTGCGCTCGACCACACGGGCGGCGACCTTGATGAGGCGCAGACGCAGGGTATCGACCTGATCATGCCGTCACCCACGATTGGTCATAGCTCGACCTGTTCGCCTGCCAGCCGATCGCCGAAGCCATGACGGCCGTCGGCGGCAGCTTTATCCTGACCTGCAAGCCCGCCTCCCACCAGACCGTCGCCGAATACGTCAGCGGCGCCGAGTTGAGCGAGCATCGCCAGATCGTCGTTAAGCGAGGCAAGCGCTCAACCTACACCTATCGCTGGCTGGCCGACGTGCCCCTGCGCGACAGCGACGAGGCCCTCCGCGTCACCTGGGTGTCGGTCGAGATCCGTAATGGCAAGGGAAAGCTGACCTATTCCAACAGCTTCGTCACCGATCTGACCGTGACCGCCGAGACCGTCGCCGACATCGTCGCTTGCGGGCGAGCGCGCTGGAAGATCGAGAACGAAACCTTCAATGTTCTGAAAAACAACGGCTATCATCTCGAACACAACTTCGGCCACGGCAAGAAAACGCTGGCCAACGTCTTCGTGACCCTGAACTTGCTGGCTTTCGCGTTCCACACCGTCGCCCAACTCTGCGTTCAGGCGTGGCGTGACGCCATGGCCGCCCGTGGCGCGCGCTACTGCTTTTTCGAGCACCTGCGCACCATCACCGCCTACATCGTCTTCAACGATTGGGATCACCTGCTCAACGCCATCATCGACCCCAAGGCCCAACCACCCTGAACCGCAGGCCCCCTCGCTCGCCCCGTCAGCAAACCGCCGGAGACCAAAAAACGCCGTCATACGCTTCATTTAGAATTGCTGGTCAGGGCGACCAGCCCTCCGCCCCTCTGGTCTGCATGACAAACTGACTCATGCTGAGGTCATGGCACCGTCGAGGGTCATGGGGGCGGTCATGCCCGACAGCCGCAACGCACCGACAAACGTCGGTGTTTTCCAATGACCACGCGTCACTGGGGCACGGCAGCACTCGCCCCTGGGCGCCCAACAGAACATCCGCGCCGTCTTCGTTGAGGCCCCCGTCTCGTCGAGGAACACCAGCCGTTCGGGGTCAAGATCCGGCTGATGGTGATATTTCGCAAGACTACCAACGGCTTTCGGGCCGACTGGGGGGCCCCGCTTCTACGCCACAGTCCGTTTCGCGCCGGCCCGTCCTGCCCTTCGTTCCAGCATAGTGCGCGCGGGGGAGGTGCTCTATGCGTGTGAATACGACGATAACTCAATATAATCAATGTGTTACAGACATATACTTATAAAGCAATCTTCAGCATCTCTCTCCTACATCTCGAGCGTGATCCGATCATTCTGTTTCATACCTTACGGCCTCTACGATGGAGAAGAAGTTTGCGGTGATGAGATAGACGAGGCGTTCGACGCGTCCCAGAGGCCCTCGACGGTTCGCTCAGCGGCCTTTTGCAAGAGCGCTTTGAGTTTCGAGCCTCGAGAAGGGTATCTCGATCAGGTTGAAGTCGAGACTGAAGGGCGGAAGGAAGCCTCGATCAGATCCTGCGGCACAGCTGGCTGGAAAGGTTGTCCCATGATGACGAGTCTCCCGCCCGCAGTATCGGCGCCAGGACGTAGCGCCCTCGACCCCAGCAGTTCTCATTTTGAGCTGAAGGGCCAGCAGTTCTCAGTATGGGTTTCTGATGTGTTGGTGAGGGACGCGGGTCTGGTGACCCCATTTAATGCATGAGACCTTGCTTGGGAGGGGTGACACGCCCCTGAAAAAGCTGTAGATTCAAGGTGCTAATCCTGAGAAACAACAGCCCCCAGCGAGCGCGCCATGAGTGAATCCGTATCGCTTCTCCGCCCCGGCTTCAACAAATCTCTTTGAGTGGAGGCCCGTCCGGATCGGCTGACCGCGGATGCCGGCGCCGTCATCCTGCGGGAAATCCTGGACAAGACCCGGGTCGTGGACGATCTGGTCCGGGATATGGCCGATCCGCGGCGGGAATCCCATGTCACCCACAGGCTGGACGATCTCCTGCGGACCAACCTGCTGCTGATCGGCCAGGGCTGGACGCGCCAGAGCGATGCCGATTTCCTGCGGAGCGACCCGGCGTTCCGGCTGGCCTCTTCCGGACAGCGAGGCACCGGGGCGGGGGACGAGCCCCTGCCGTCCCAGGCCAGCCTGTCGCGGCTGCTCGGGATCCTCGAGCCTTCGAAAAACCGCACGGTCATGGCCGAGGCCCTGGTGGCCATGGCCGGCCGCCGCCTGCGAGCCACCCGCCGGGGCCACCGGCTGCGCCAACTCACCATCGACGTGGACGGCCTGCCCATTCCGGTGGAGGGGCACCAGGCCGGGTCATGGTGCGCACCCTGCTGACAGTGGTGGCCACCAGCTTCCGCTTGGTGATGGCGGTGGGCTTCGTGGGGACGGCCCTGGCGGTGGGGGGAGTTCCCCTGGAAAACGTGGTGGAAGGGACCACCATTCTCATGTTTCTGTCCACGGTCCCCCTGACCGATCTGCCGCAGGTGTTGCAGGGGGGGCAGGACCTGGAGAGGCTCTACCGTACCCTGGCCCTCATCGAAGCGTCGCCGTCGCACGACGGGACGAACAACGGCGGGCCAGCGGACACCGGGCATGACGCCGCGCCGGTGCCTCCCTCCCGGCCGCCCACCCTGGCGCTGGACCAGGTGTCCTTCCGTTATGACGAGAGCCGTCGCTTCGCGGTGGGGCCGGTGAGCCTGACGCTGCCGCCGGGCGAGATCACGTTCCTGGTCGGCGGCAACGGCAGCGGCAAATCCACCTTGCTGAAAGTGATTCTGGGGCTCTATCAGCCCACCAGCGGTCGCCTGCTGATGGACGGCAAGGCGGTGGACATGCGTGAGCACCGGGACCTGTTCGCCACCGTGTTCCTGGATGCCCATGTGTTCGAGCGGTTGTTTGGTCTGGAAACCGTCGATCCGGCGCAGGTGGCCGCGTTGCTGAAGGAAATGGAACTGATTCACAAGACCGATTTCCGCAACGGCCGCTTCACCACGGTGGACCTGAGCACGGGACAGAAAAAGCGGCTGGCGCTGGTGGCGGCGCGGCTGGAGAACCGGCCGGTGATGGTGCTGGACGAATGGGCGGCGGACCAGGACCCCGGGTTCCGGCACTGGTTTTACGAGGTGCTGTTGCCGGCGCTGAAGGCGGAAGGGCGCACGGTGATTGCCGTTACCCACGACGACTGGGCCTTTGATGCCGCCGATCAGGTGGTGCATCTGGATTTCGGGCAAGTGACCCGCATCACCCGGCGGGGTGGACTAGATTAGCCAAACAGGGCGTCGATGGCGCTTTGGTCCATGACGCCGGCCTCCTTGTCCTCGTCCTCCAGGGCCAGGGGTTCGGGCGCCGTGGTGTCCAGGCCATAAATCTGCATGGCCGCTTCAAGATTGGCGAAAACGTTGATCATCAGGTCGGTGCCGTGATCGTGGCCCGGCACCCGCTCGGTGAGGGGGGCGGCGGCGGCCATGCCGATGGCCACGCCTTCCCGCACGTCATCCCGGTTCACCCGCTCCAGCGCCACCCGGGTGGTGGGGGCGGGGGTCATTTCCCCCTGGTAGGCGCCCCGCATGATGGTCACCAAGTCGGTGGCGTCCTCGTGATCGAAAATGACCCGCAGCACGTCCTTGCTGAAAAAGGTCTGGGCGTCCAGCAGCTTGCCGCGACCGGGCAGGGCAATGGCCTTGGTGGAGCCCACCCGCGTGTCGGGGCCGTTGCCGCCGTGGATTTCCACAATACGGCTGTACAACTGCACCAGCTCGTCCTGAGCCTCGTGCTTGGTGGGCAACAGCAATCGGGACATGGGGCTCCTGTCTGGGAATGCGGCCAGGGTGATCCCGGTCATGCCTGATGGGCGACCGGCTCACAGGCCGTCTGTCCGGGCTGAGCCTCGGGAAGGCCGCAGTACAGGTTGTACAGGGTTTCAATCACCGCGGCCGCCTCCTCACCCTGAAGTGAATAATAGATGGTTTGTGCCATCCGGCGGGTCTTCACCAGATCGTCCCGTCGCAATCGGGCCAGATGCTGGGACAGAGCTGACTGGCTGAGCCCGATCAGACCCTCCAGTTCCCCCACCGATCGTTCACCATGCAACAACTGACACAGGATCATCAAGCGATGTTCATTGCTCATGGATTTGAGCAGGGCACTTGCCCGGCGGGCATTTTCCTCCATCCGGTCCAAAGCCAGATCAACCATGTCATCCTCCCCGTCGGAGACATACCCCTTCCGGGCCCGAACCGGGGGTTCGGGGGATCCCACCACGCACGGGGTATATCACTACTTTCTTATTTAGAAGGGAGTGTAACACCAAATCGTCATGAAAAACATTGTCCACATGAAGAATGTGAATTCTCCCGGCCAGAGCGGGGTCAGGCGGTGGAGTCCTCCGGGGTCGCGGGGCGGGCGCGGTCGGCGCGGCGGCGGCGCCGGTCCTCCAGCGGGCCCACGGTGAGGCTCAGCAGCGGCGGAATGATGGTCAGGGTCAGCACCGCCGACAGCGCCAGCCCGCCGATCACCACCGACCCCAGGCCTCGGTAGAGTTCCGATCCCGCCCCGGGCACCAGCACCAGCGGCAGCATGCCCACCACACTGGTCAGCGTGGACATGAAGATGGGGCGGATGCGGTTGCGGGTGGCCTCCACGATGGCGGCCTTGGGCGCCATCATTTCGTGGCGCATGTGGAACAGGGTCTGGTGCACCAGCAGGATGGCGTTGTTCACCACGATCCCCACCAGGATCACGAACCCCAGCAGGGTGAGCATGTCCAGCGGCTGGTGGGTGTAGAGATTGAGGCCAGCCAGCCCCAGCACCCCGCCGGCGGTGGCCAGCGGCACCGACAGCACGATGATCAGGGGATACAGAAAGCTCTCGAACAGCACCGCCATCACCAGATAGACGATGGCGATGGCCAGCAGCAGGTCCATCATCATGTGCTGCCAGGTTTCGGTGAGCTTGTCGGCGGTGCCGGACATGGTGAGGGAAACCCCGGGCGGCAGGCCTTGATCCTGAAGCGGCGCGATCACCTGGTCCTGGATGGTTTCCATGGCCGCTTCCAGGGGCAGGTCGGTGCTGGGACGCATTTCCAGGGTGACGGTGCGGGCCCGCTCGATATGGCGGATTTCCGTGGGGCCGGCGGTGACCTCCACCCGCGCCAGGGAGCTCACGGGCACGATGTGGCCGTCGGCGGTGACCACCGGCAGGTTGCCCACCCGCTGGGTGTTTTCCACGTCTCCTTCGGGCCCGCGCAAAGTAAGGTCGATGCGCTTGCCGCCCACGGTGATCTCCTCAACCCGCATGCCGTCGTTGAAGGTATTGAGGGCCATGCCCAGGTCGCTGGCGGAGAGGCCGTTGTCGGCCAGGGCCATCCGGTCGGGCAGCACCCGCACCTCTGGCGCCCCCAGTTCCAGACCGGGCTTGGGCCGGAACTGGTTGCCCTGGTCGCGGGGGAAGTGTTGGTTGAGCAGGCCCATGGCCTTCAGGGCCACACCCAGCACCTGGGTCAGGTCGGGCCCGGAGATATTGATATCCACCGAACGGCCACCGCCGATTCCCCGCCCGAACAGGGACGGCTGGGTGAGAAAGCCGAAGGTGCCGGGTTCGGCGAAAATGGGACCGCGCAGCAGGGGAATCAACTCGCTGGCCCGCTGGCTCTGCACGGCGGAGGCGCCCACGAAGGCCATGTTGCGCAGGGCAACAAAAAAGAAGTTGTCGATCTTGGGAGGGCCGCCGGGCTCGGCCTCCGGGCCCGTTTCCGTGGCCCACAAGGGTTTGGCGGCATTTTCCAGACGGGTGGCAATGTCCGTGGTGGTGTCCAGGTTGTAGCCGGGGGGCGGCAGGATCATGCCGAACACCAGGTTGCGGTTGCCCTCGGGCAGGTATTCCAGCTTGGGCAGCCAGGCCCAGGTGACCACACCCGCCGCGCCGACGATCAGCATCACCGCCAGCAGCGCCAGCACCCGCGAATGGGCCACCACCCGGGCGAAGCCGGCGAACACCGTCACCATGAACCCGCCGAAAGGATCAATGAGGGGCAGCCGCAGCCGTCGCGACTCCGCCACCCGCCGGCCCAGCAACCGCCGCGACAGCGCGGGGATCAGGGTCACGGCCACCAGCAGCGACAGGGACACGGAAACGGAAATGGCCACCGCGATGTCGCGGAACAACTGGCCCACTTCCAGCTCCATGGCCAGGATGGGGATGAACACCATCACCGTGGTCAGGGCGGAGACCAGGATGGCGCCCCACACCTGCCGGGCGCCCTGATAAGCGGCCTGGAAGCGGCTCAGACCCTCCTGGCGCAGGCGGTAGATGTTCTCCAGCACCACGATGGCGGCGTCCACCACCATGCCCACGGCAAAGGCGATGCCGGCCAGGGAAATCACGTTCAGGGACCGGCCCATGAAGGCCATGGCCACGAAGGCGCCGATCACCGAAATGGGAATGGCAATGGAGACCACCAGGGTGGCGCCCCAGGACCGCAGGAACACCAGCAGCACCACCGCCGCCAGCGCGCCCCCCATCCAGATGTTCTGCTGCACCAGGGCAATGGCGGAATCGATATAGACCGTTTCGTCATACACCTGCCGCAGGGTGAGGTTTTCCTGTTCCAGGACGCCTTCGTTGAGGTCCTGTACCGCCGCGCGGATGCCCTCCATGGTGCGGATGACGTTGGCCCCGGTTTCCCGCTGGGCATTCATCACCACCGACCGTTCCCCCAGGTGGCGGATGACGGCGGTGGGGTCCTTGAAGGCCGGGGCCACGGTGGCGATGTCGGCCACCGTCACCCGGGCCAGCCCTCCGGAATCGGTGGTCTGCTGGCTGCGCACCACCACCGCCTGGATGTCGGCGGGGGTGACCAGCCGGCCTTCGGTGCGCACCACGTAGCGGCGCTTGCCCTCATCCACCTTGCCGGCGGTGGCGGACACATTGGCCCGGCGCAGGGCGGTCACCACCTCGCCCACGGTCAGGCGATAGTGGGCCATGCGTTCGGGATCCACGGTCACCCGCATTTCGCTGGCGGCGCCGCCGAACACGTTGACCCGGGACACCCCGGGAACCCGTTCCAGGCGGCTTTTCACCATGTCCTCGGCGAAGTCGCCATAGGTCTGGATGGGGCGGTCGTTGCCCGGGCCCGGCTGCATCACGAACCAGGCGATGGCGCTGTCCTCGTTGCCCGCGGTGGACAAGGTGGGCTGAGAGGCCTCCGCCGGATAGTCGGACACCCGGTCCAGGCGGTTGGACACCAGTAACAGGGCCCGGTCCATGTTCTGGCCCACCCGGAAGGTGAGCTCGATCTCGCCCTTGCCGTCCTCGGATTCGGACAGCATTTCCTCCAGGCCGTCCAGACCCTTGAGGGCCTCTTCCTGGCGGTTGATGATTTCCCGTTCCACTTCCGCCGGAGCCGCGCCGGGCCAGCGGGTTTCCACGGTGATCACGGGTTTGCGTACGTCGGGGGCGAGCTGGATGGGAATGGTTTGCAGCGCCACCAGCCCGAACAGCACCACCATGATCACCGCCGCGACCACGGCGATGGGGCGGGTGATGGCCAGCCGGATGAGATCCATGGGCGCCTAGTCCTTCGTTGCGGCGGCGGCCTGGGACGCGGCCTGATCCACGGGCGTGGGGGCGATGGGTTGGCCCGGGCGCAGGCGTTCGTTGCCGCGCACCACCACTTGATCTCCGGGCGCGAGACCGTGGATTACTTGAAAGCGGCCGCCCGTTGCCGGGCCCAGGGTCACGGGTCGGGGCATGGCCGTGCCGTCCTGGTTCACGAACACCATGGCTTGCCCCTGTTGAAAGGTAACCGCGTCCTTGGACAGGGTCAGGGCTTTGGTCTGGCCGCCGGCTGGCACCATCAGGGTCACGCTTTCGCCCACGGTGGGGGCGGGGCTGAGGGACTCCAGGCGGGGAGTCAGGCGCACCACCCGGGTGCGGGTGCGGGGATTTTCCTCGGGCACCACGGCACGCACCGTGGCCTCGGTGAGGGGTCGCCCGTTGCGGAACACGGCAACGGTGTCGTCGGCGTGCAGGTCCGCCGCCAGAATCGCCGGCACCTCCGCCTCCATTTCCAGATCGCGGTCGTTGACTAGGGTCACCAGAGAGGCGCCTTTGGTCACGTAGGCCCCAACTTCCGTGGCCTTGTGGGTGATGACCCCGTCATAGGGGGCCCGCACCTCCGCCCGTTCCAGGGCCAGGGCGGCGATCACCGCCGCGGCCTGGGCCCGTTGCAGGTTGGCCTCGGCATCGTGAACAGAGGCTTCCGCCTCCGCCACGTCCTGTTGCTTGTCTTCGTATTTGCCCTGGCTGAAGGCGGCAGAGCGGCGCAAGCGGGCGAGTCGGCCCAGTTCCTGCCGGGCGCGGTTGAGCCGGGCCCGGGCCTGGGTCAGCCCGGCCCGGGCCTGGGTCACCTGGGCCTGGGCCAGGTTGGCACCGGCTTCCAGGGCGGCGTCGTCCAGCCGCACCAGCACCTCACCTTCCGCCACGCGGTCGCCCACCCGCACCGGCACTTCGGCCACGGGCCCGGCCTCCCGGGCGGCCACGGTGCCGGCCTGGGCGGCCACGAAGCGGCCCACCACCGGTTTTGTGGTGAGCACTTCTTCCGTGCGCACCGTGTCCACCAGCACGCCGGCGGCACGGTCCTGGGCATTGGCGGCACCGGTCAACAGCACGAGGCCCAGAAGAATCCGGATCCAGAACAGGGGCGACGAGACGCACATGCGTTTTTCTCTATCGTCAGGGGGACGGGGCGGTTCAGGATGGGCGGAGCCGTCCCCGCTGGTTCGGTTATCTCTAGAGCCTATCGCGGTCACTGGGACCCATTTTCGGGTCCCAGTGACCGCGTAAATCGGCTCTATCCATTTGTTTTAGAGCGGATTCACGCACCCAATCCGGTTCACAGCGTGAACCCGATTGGGTACGATCCGCTCTAAAGTGCATCAGGGGACGGGCGGGTGCAAGGGCCTCGCGCGGGGAGGTTTGCATCCCGCGCAGGGCTGGCGGACAATGTGGCGCCCTTGGCCTGCTGAGTCACGCCCCGGAAGCATGGGGCTTTGGATCGGGATTGTCATCATGACCACCCTCTATATCACCCACCCCGTTTTCCTGGACCACGATACCGGGCCCGGGCATCCGGAAACCGCCGACCGTTTGCGGGCGGTGAATACCATCCTGGAGACTCCGGCCTTTCACTATCTGGTGCGGGAGAACGCGCCGGCGGTGGACCCGGCCTTGGTGGAGGCCGTGCACACCCCCGCCTATGTCCGAGGGGTGTTGCAGGCGATTCCCGAAAGCGGCCGCGCGGTGGTGGATGACGGCGACACGGTGGTGTCGCCCGCCAGTGGCGAGGCGGCCCTGCGCGCGGCCGGCGCCGTGGTGGAGGGGGTGGCGGCGGTGGTGGGCGGTACCACTCGCAACGTGTTCTGTGGTGTACGGCCGCCGGGTCACCATGCGGAAGCCGACCACGCCATGGGCTTTTGCCTGTTCAACAACGTGGCGGTGGCCGCCCGGGCCGCCCGCAACGTGCACGGATTGGAGCGGGTGGCGGTGGTGGACTTCGACGTTCACCACGGCAATGGCACCCAGCAGGCCTTCTGGTCCGATCCGGGAGTGTTCTACGCGTCGTCCCACCAGATGCCGTTGTTTCCGGGTACCGGCACCCCGGCGGAGCGCGGGGCCCATGACAACATCGTCAATGTGCCCCTGGCCTCGGACGCGGATTCGGCGGCGTTCCGGGCGGCTTATACGGAAACCATCCTGCCCCGGCTGCGGGCCTTTGCGCCGCAACTGGTGCTGATTTCCGCCGGGTTCGATGCCCACAAGGCCGATCCCCTCGCCACCGTGCGGGTGAGCACGGCGGATTTCGGCTGGCTGACCGGGGAACTGCTGGCGGTGGCGCGGGACTGCGCCGACAATCGCGTGGTCTCGGTTCTGGAGGGGGGCTACAACCTCAACGCCCTGGCGGCGTCGGTGGCGGCCCATGTGCGGGCCCTGTTGGAAGCCTGAGAAAGAGGAAGGTGGCTGGGGCGCCAGGATTCGAACCTGGGTATGACGGTACCAAAAACCGTTGCCTTACCGCTTGGCGACGCCCCATCACCGTCGTGGGAGGCCCCTTCTAAGCGATGGCGGGGGACGGGGTCAACAAAAAAATCACATTCCCGTCCCCGCGCGCGATGTCGGGGCTGTCTCAGGAGGGAGGCGTGCCAGCCTCTATGTAGTTCCCAGCCTCTATGTAGTCCAAGGTCATGCGGTCGCCGGCGATGGGGCGGAAGTGGGTGTCGGCATAGGCCACATGGTCGGGATGGTGTTTGTAGCTCTCCACCACCGGCGGGCCACTGAACCGCACCACCCAGCAGTGTTGATAGCGGGCGTCCTGTTGCAGCACGTGCCCCGTGAACACCTCCCGCACGCCGGGAATGGCGCCCAGGGTGGCGTGGCCGTGGGCCATGCGCCGTTCCACTTCCTCTGCGTCCACGCTGCCGTCGGTGTTCCACTGGATCACGTGGGCCACCTCGCGCCAGGGCCGGGCCGTTGCCCGCACGGCCGCGCCCTGACCAGCCGCGCCCCACAGCCGACTGGTGCGGGTGACTTCCGCGGCAATGGCCTCCCGCACGCCGGCCACCAGGGCGGTGTGACGGGTGGCCCCCCGTTGGGCCGCCTCGCCAATGGCCTTGCCGGCGGCGTCGCTCAAAGCAGTATAGTAGTTGATCTTGGTCACCCCGCGGGCGATCAGGTCCCGGAACTGCTGGTCACTGAGCCCGGTGCCGCCGTGAATCACCAGGGGCTTGCCCAGGGCGCTGTTGATGGCCGCCAGCCGCGTCAGGTCCAGTTCCGGAGCACCCTTCATGCGGCCGTGCACGGTGCCGATGGAGACGGCCAGGCAGTCCACGCCGGTGCGGGCCACGTAGTCGGTGGCCTGTTCGGGGGTGGTGTAGATCACCTCGCCAGGGTGGCGTTCGGCGTCCTCGCCCTCCACGCCGGGGACATAGCCCAACTCGCCTTCCACGGGCACGCCGCAGCCGTGGGCCATGGCCACCACGGCGGCGGTGGCGGCCACGTTGGCCTCGTAGTCCTGCTGGCTGGCGTCCACCATCACCCCGGTGCACCCCAGGTTGATGCCGCGCACCGCCGAGTCCAGGCTGGCGCCATGGTCCAGATGAATGGCCACCGGCACGGGACTGCGCCGCGCCGCCGCCACCGTGGCCGCCATCAGCGGTGCCAGGTCGTAGTAGTCGAAGTGGGATTCGGCCAGGCTGAGGATCACCGGCGCGTCGGCGGCCGCCACCCCCGCCAGGATGCCCTCCAGGAACAGGGTGTCTACCAGATCATAGGCCCCCACCGCGTAGCCGTGACGGTAGGCGTGGTCGAGCATGTCGGTCATGTGCACCAGAGGCATGGTGGTGGATCTCCCGTGGTTTCCAGAACAACGCATTCTACGGCATTGATCGGCTCTCGCCATATTAGAGCCTATCGCGGTTAATGGGACCCGATTCTCGGGTCCCATTAACCGCGTGAATCGGCTCTATCTATTTGATTTAGAGCGGATTCACGCCCCCAATCCGGTTCACAGCGTGAACCCGATTGGGGGCGATCCGCTCTAGGATCGCCGCCGTAAAGGGCACGCCACCCCCCGCGAAGAGGCAAGCCGGGGCCTTTGCTTTGCGGTGGGGGACACGCGCCTCGGTGTGCTACTCTCCCGCACACCGGACAGGACCGGCCCGCATACCGATCAGGATCGGTATGGCATCAATGATCGCATGGAACGTCAGGAGGGATTCATGGCCGAGCAGGTGTTTGTGGATGGCATCCGTACCATCAGCATGGTGAACGGGGTGCTGCGGCTGGAATGTGTGGTGGCCAGCGGCCGCACCGAGCAGGGACAACCGGAATACGAGCACACCCAGACCCTGCTCATGAGCGTGCCCAGCTTCGTGCAGTCCTTCAACGAAATGGAGCGCATGGTGCAGAAGCTCACCGAGCGTGGCGTGCTGAAGGACTCCCGGGGCAGCCGCGCCACCGACGGCAACGGCTGAGTCCCTTTCGCCCTAGAGCGGATCGCACCCAATCGGGTTTACATCGTGAACCCGATTGGGTGCGATCCGCTCTCGAAAGGCCTGGGTCAGTCAGAAAGGCGGGGCTCAGTTTGCCGCCGCCTCGTCCACGAAGGCCATCATGCGTTCCGCCGCCACCCGGCCGGCGGGGATTCCCGGATCGCCGGCCTTCAGCCGGGCATACATGGGCGCCTTGCCGGCACCGTCCACCAGGAACATCACCTCCCGCGCCCGGTTCAGGGCCGGGTAGGTGAGGGTCATGCGCCGGCGTTCCTGATACAGGGTCTCGGTAAGGGCCACGTCGCGGTCGGTCACCGCCAGCACCCCGTCCTCCGGCACCAGGGAGGCCGTGTGGCCATCGGGCCCCAATCCCAGATGCACCAGATCCAGCGCCGCTGGATCGCCGCAAATCCGGGCCAGGGTGGCGGCGTAGTCGGCACAGGCGGCCGCCGGATCCTCGGCGTTCACGGGCATGGGGTGCACGTTGGGGAGGGGCAGGGGGGCGTGGCGCAGCAGGGTTTCCTGCATGTGAGTCAGATTGCGGTCGGGATCGCCTTCGGGCGCGATGCGCTCGTCCACCTGGAAGACATGCACGCTGGTCCAAGGCAGGTCCATGGCCGCCAGCTTGGTCAGCATCACCCAGGGGGTACGGCCCCCGCTGAGGGCCAGGGTGAAGCGGCCGTGCTGGTTGACGGCGGCGCGGGCGCGGTTGGCGATGTAGGCCGCCGCCAGTTCCGCCGCCGCAGCGGCATCGGCCAGGACCGTTTCTTCCAAAGACGTGCGTGCCATGCCCGGGATCTCCCTTTTGCCTGCGTGAACCGGCTCTCTTCATTTGTTTTGGAGCGGAGCCACGCGGCCAACCCGGTTCCCGGAGTGAACCCGATTGACCGCGTGAATCGGCTCTATCTATTTGATTTAGAGCGGAGTCACGCGGCCAACCCGGTTCACAGCGTGAACCCGATTGGGTGCGATCCGCTCTAGCGCAATATGTGGCTCCCCCGAATCGACCAGGCCCCGGGAGGAGAGGGTTATTTTTCCGGACGCCGGGGTACGTGCCAGCCGCCGCCGGTAAGGATGGCGTTGGCTTGTTCCGGGCCCCAGGTGCCCTGTTCGTAGGGATGCACCGGGGTGGCATCGTCCAGGATGGGGTCCACCACCGCCCAGGCGGCCTCCACGCCGTCCTGACGGGCGAACAGGCTGGAATCGCCCTTCATGGCGTCGCCGATAAGCCGCTGGTAGGGCGCCATCTGCCGTCCCAGTTGCTCGGTCACCACCAGTTCCGTGTCGTTGCCTAGCATCTGGTCGCCGGGCAGCTTGTGCCGGGCACCGATGCCGATGTTCACGTCGGGGCTGATGCGGAAGCGCACATAGTTGGCGAATTCCGGCACCCCTTCGCCGAACACGTTGTGGGGCGGCTGCTTGAAGGTGACCTTGATTTCCGTGGCCGTGACCGGCAGGCACTTGCCAGCCCGCACGTAGAACGGCACCCCGGCCCAGCGCCAGCTGTCCACGTGGAAGCGGCAGGCGGCGAAGGTTTCCACGGTGGAATCGGGCGCCACGCCGTCCTCGTCACGGTAGCCCATGAACTGCCCCCGCACCACGTGCATGGGATCGAGTGGCCGCAGCGCCTTGAAAATTTTGACCTTTTCGTCCCGCAGCGCTTCCGCGCTCATGTTGATGGGCGGGTCGATGGCCAGGAAGGCGATGAGTTGCAGCATGTGGTTCTGGATCACGTCGCGGATGGCGCCCGCTTCCTCATAGAAACGGCCCCGGCCTTGGACCCCGAAGTCCTCGGCCATGGTGATCTGCACGTTATCAATGTAATCCCGGGTCCAGATGGGCTCCAGGAAGGTGTTGGAGAACCGGAAGTAGATCAGGTTCAGGACCGGTTCCTTGCCGAGGTAGTGGTCGATACGATAGATGTGCTCCTCGGGGAACACGCTCTTCAGCACCCGGTTGAGGGTGCGAGCGGTTTCCAGGTCGCGGCCGAAGGGCTTCTCCACCACCACCCGGGCGTTGCGGGCGCAGCCGGTGCGGCCCAGGGCGGTGACCACGTCATCGAACAGGGTGGGGGGAATGGCCAGGTAGTGCAGGGGCTTGACCGAATCTCCCAGGGCCTCCTTGAGGGTCTCGAAGGTGCTGTGCTCCTTGTAATCCCCGTCCACGTAACGCAACAGGTTGAGAAGCTGCTGGCCGGCGTCGTCCAGGCCCTTGCCGTGGTCGTTGAGGGCGTTGGTCACCCGTTCCTTGAGCTGATCCACGCCCCAACCCTGACGGGCCACGCCGATCACCGGATGATCCAGGATGCCGCGCCGCACCATCTCCTGCAAGGAGGGAAAGATTTTCTTATAGGCGAGGTCGCCGGTGGCCCCGAACAGCACCAGGGCGTCCGCGCGGTCCTCGTGGTTGGTCTGTTTGCCCATGATGGTCGGTTCCTATTCGCTCTTCTCGTGGTGGCCGCCGAACTGGAAGCGCATGGCCGAGAGCACCTTGTTGGCGAACTCGTCCTCGTTGCGGCTGCTAAAGCGGCTGAACAGGGCGCTGGCCAGCACGGGGGCGGGGGTGCCTTCCTCGATGGCGGCCTGCACGGTCCAGCGGCCTTCGCCGGAATCGGATACCCGGCCCTGGAAGTCCTTGAGGGTGGGATCCTCCACCAGCGAGGCGGCGGTGAGGTCCAGTAGCCAGGAGGCGATCACGGAGCCGCGCCGCCACACCTCGGCCACGTCGGCCAGGTCGAAGTCGTATTGATAGTGTTCGGGATGGCGCAGCGGGGTGGTTTCCGCGTCGGTGACGTGGTCTTTTTTACCCACGTTGGCGGCGTGCAGGATGTTGAGGCCCTCGGCATAGGCGGCCATGAGGCCGTATTCGATGCCGTTGTGCACCATTTTCACGAAGTGGCCACCGCCGGCCGGTCCGCAGTGCAGATAGCCCTTTTCCGCGGTGCCGCCCTTCTTTTCCCGACCGGGCGTGCGGGGCGCGTCGCCCATGCCCGGGGCCAGGGTGTCCAGGATGGGGTCGATGTGGGACACGGCCGAGGTGTCGCCGCCGATCATCATGCAATAGCCCCGCTCCAGGCCCCACACGCCGCCGGAGGTGCCCACGTCCACATAGTGGATGCCCTTGTCCTTCAGGGCTTCGGCGCGGCGGATGTCGTCATGGTAATAGGAGTTACCACCGTCGATGACGATGTCGCCCGCCTCCAGATGGGGCAGCACGTCGTCTAGGGTGCGGTCCACCACGCCGGCGGGCACCATCAGCCACACCACCCGGGGTTTGGCCAGCTTGCCCATCAGGTCAGCCATGCTGTCGGCCCCGGTGGCCCCCTCGCCGGCCAGTTCGGCCACGGCATCTTTGTTCAGGTCGAACACCACGCACTCGTGGCCGCCTTTCATCAGGCGCCGCACCATGTTGGCCCCCATGCGGCCGAGACCCACCATGCCCATCTGCATCTTGCTTTCCTCCCAGATCAAAGGCGGACGATGCCCGGGATTATGCCAGTCTGGCGCGTGGAAGAAAGTTTCATTCTTGTGTCGGCGGCGCTCCCGGGGCAAAACACCCTCGCGGGCCCGCGCGGGCCGGTTTGTCGTGGCCGGGTTGAAGGAGATTTGGGGGTGATGACTGAGACCGCGAATGCCGTAATCCCGAACGCGTGTGGCGTTCATGCCGCCCGCGAACGGGCCGCCACCCTGTGTGATTCCCTGCTGGAGGAACTGGCGGCTCTGCGGGAGGAGGCCGGTACCAATCCCTATCTCAATCCCATTTCCCAGTTGGTGTTGTCGCTGGAATCCCGCCTGCGGGAAGGGGACATGGATCTGAGGGATCTGGAAAACGTCATCCAGCTCTTGACCGTGGAGGGCTTCGAGGCCCGGGCCGCCCACCTCACCGACTACGTGGGCGAGATGGACCCGGCGGCCAACACCGATCGGCTGCGGGCCCTGTTCCGCCGCATGGCCCATGATTCCAGCGGGCGCCTGCGGCCCTTCGACTCCTTCGCCGAGCAGGTGGAGCGGGAAGCCCTGGGGGTGGTGATCACCGCTCATCCCACTTTTGGCATCTCCGCCACCCTGATGCGGGCCCTGGCACGATTGGCGGCCGGTCGTGATCCCGAGGGCGCGCCCCTGGATGGTGAACGGCGCGCCGCCCTGGGCGAATGGCTGTTCACCACCGAGCACCGGCCGGACGATCCCATCACCCTGGTGAAGGAACACGAACTGGCCCTGGACGCCCTCGCCGCCCTGCAGGTCGCCCTGCGTCAGGTTTATGACGTGATTTTCGAGGTGGCCATCGAGCTCTATCCCGCCAACTGGTCCCGTCTGCGGCCCCGTCTGGTCACCGTGGCCTCATGGGTGGGGTACGATCTGGACGGCCGCGCCGACATCCACTGGAACCATACCCTCGAACACCGCTTCTGGAACGAAATCCGCCAGTTGGAGCGCTATACGGCGGAAGTGGGGGGGCTGGTGGCCGAGGCCCAAGCCCTGGGCGACGGGGCGGACCCGGCGCTGGTGCCCACCCTCACTCTGGCCGAGACCCGGCTCAATCTCGCCCTGTCCACGGTGCGGGCGGAAAAGGGCAGCCTGCCTGAGCGGGGTAACGACCAGGAGGGTGTTAGCCGACTGGCGGCCCAGGTGTTGAAGGGCCAGGACACGCGCCTGACCGATGCGGGGGAAATCACCGCCCTGCTGGATCAGGCGGCGGCCGTGGTCACCGATGACGACCTGCGCCGGCGGCTGCTGGTACTGGCGGCGGAGATGGCCAACTACGGCATGTGCATGGCCCACAGCCACGTGCGCCTGAACGCCAACCAGGTGCACAACGCCATTCGCGGTCTGATCGGCATGGAGCAGTCACCCGATCACTCGGCCAGCCGGCGCCTCTATCTGGCGGCCCTGGACGAGCACCTGGACCGGGTGTCCCCCGCCACCATCAACTATGCCTCCCTGGTGGCGGAACGGGCCACGGCCAAGCGCCTGTTCATGGTGGTGGCGCAGATGCTCAAGTACGTGGATTCGGTGACGCCGGTGCGCTTCCTCATCGCCGAGGCCGACACCCCGTTCACGGTGCTCTCGGCCCTCTATTATGCCAAGCTGTTCGGGGTGGCGGACCGGGTGGACATCTCCCCCCTGTTCGAGACCGATACCGCCCTGGAGCGGGGGTCGGATGTGATCCGGGAACTGCTGGAAAACCGGCACTACCGGGCGTATGTACAGCAGCGTGGACGGCTGTGCATCCAGACCGGCTATTCCGATGCGGGGCGCTTCCTGGGGCAGTCGGCGGCGGCGATGGCCATCGAGCGGCTGCGCATGAAACTGGCCCGCCTGCTGGGAGACGCGGACCTTCAGGGCGTGGAGCTGGTCATCTTCGACACCCACGGCGAGTCCATCGGCCGTGGTGGTCACCCCGCCAGCCTGGCCGACCGGTTGCTTTATCTGGCCTCGCCGGCCAGCCGTGGCCTGTTCGCGGAAAAGGAAGTGACGGTCAAGCAGGAGATCAGCTTCCAGGGCGGCGACGGGTATCTGTTCTTCAGCGACCCCGATCTGGCCTTCGCCACCCTGTGCCGATTGGTGGAAGGAGTCTGCACCCCTGCCGATCCCGGGCGCGAGGATGCCTTCTATACGGAAACCCACACGTCCCTGGGCTTTTTCATTTCGGTGAAGGAGTTCAATACCAAGCTGATCGACAATCCCGACTATGCCGCCCTACTGGGGTCCTTCGGGGTCAACATGTTCTTCCCCACGGGATCGCGGGTGGCCCGGCGTCAGCATGAAGGCAATGTGCAGGTGGCCATCGACCACCCCAGCCAACTGCGGGCCATTCCCCACAATGCCCTGTTGCAGCAGTTGGGGTATCTGGCCAACAGCATTGGCGGCATCGGCACCGCCATCGCCACCGACCGCGAACGCTTCCGGGTGGTCTACAACGAATCACAGCGGTTGCGGCGTATCCTGGGGCTGGTGGACCACGCCAATCAGCTCAGCAGCATCCATGTGTTGTCCGCCTATTGCAGCCTGTTTGATTCCGGTGGCTGGCTGCGGCGGCTGGCGGTGGAGAGCGACCCCACGCAGATGGAGGCCATGCAGCGTCTCACCGGCATGCTGGGGGCCACCAGTCGGGGCGACAAGCAGCAGCGGCTGCTGCGGCATCTGTTCAAGGATTATGTGGAACTCACCCGCGCCCTGCGGGAACTCAACCACGAACGCCCCACCGGTCGGGTGGATTCCCGGTCCCGGGATGCCCTGGACGTGTTGCACGCCGTGCGCATTCTGCTGATCGAACGGCTGTTCCTGCTGGCCATGCGGGTGCCGCAAGTGACCAGCCAGCCCAATGTCACCACCGCCGCCATTCTCGACAACCTGCTGCACCTGGACGTGCCCGACGCCCTGGATGTGTTGCGCCGCGCCTTCCCGCAGGATGCCCAGACGCCCGAGTCGCCGCTTACCGAGGCGCCGGCTACCTATCAGACCCATGCCTCCCAGGGATACGGCCGGGAACACGACCGCCTGTTCCAGCCCATCGAACAACACTATGCTCTGATCCGCCGCGTTACGACCGCTGTCAGCCACTGGTGTAATGCCTTTGGGTAAGAATGTGGCCAACCTGTGCCTCTTTCGGATCGATATGTTTGCAATTCGAGCGAAATTCTGGTGATTTCGGACCGGATGACATCCGCTGGTCCCGGATGGGGACCGGCATCCCGGTCACAGGTTACGGTTTGCTAACAGCGGGGCTGTACCCTCACAGGGGCCTCAAACCGTAGGGGCGTGGAGATTTGGCGATGGACGCACAGCAGGCAGAGCCTCCCTCGGTTTTGCAGGGGACAGCGCCCGGCGGGGAGGAGGGCTTTTTGGGAGGGGATCCGGCCCGGGGGCGGGAGGCGGCGCTGAAGGCCGCCGGCTGGATGTCTCCCCGCGATACCGAAACCCTGGTTCAGGCCCTGCAGGTGCTGGCCGAAGGGCGATTCATGGAAATGCCTCAGGGCGAAGGCACCGTGCACGATGCCCTGCGGCAGGCGGCCCGGGGCCTCGGCAAGCAGTTTTCCCGCGACCTCAAGGGCATGGTCAAGCTGGCGGTGGAGCTGAATGACGGCATGATCGCCAGCGTGCGCATGTATCGCGCCGCCCAGGAAACCAACCACCGCAGCCAGACCATCGCCACCGCCGCCGAGGAACTGGTGGCCTCGGTGGAGGAAATCGCTAATCACGGCAATTCGGTGGCCGACGAGGTGACCGAGGTGCGCGGGGCGGTCTCCCGGGGCGAGGATGCCGCCGGCGCCGCCGGCGAGGCCATGACCCGCATTACCAGCACCGTGGACTCCGCCGCCCATCAGGCCGAGTCGCTGGCCAGCGCCTCCCAGGAAGTGGGTCAGATCCTGGGCATGATCGAAGAAATTGCCTTTCAAACCAATATCCTGGCTCTCAACGCCTCGGTGGAGGCCGCGCGGGCGGGCGAGGCCGGCAAGGGGTTCGCCGTGGTGGCCGAGGAGGTGAAGCGGCTGGCCGATCAGGCCAAGGACGCCGCCGGCGAGATCAACAAGCGCATCCGGCACGTGCGCACGGAAATGGACGGCATCATCGCCTCCATGCGGGAGGTGTCGTCGGTGGTGGAAGAGGGGCGGACCGCCATTCGCTCCACGGGCGAGACCACCCGGCAGATTTCCGAGCGCATCGACCACGTGTCCGACCGGGTGCAAGAGATCGCCGGCATCCTGGAACAGCAGAAAACCGCTGCCCGTGACGTGGCGGAAGGCATCAGTGTTATCAGTCAGCAGGGCGACGATACCCTGAGTCAACTGGGCAGCACCGTGGACACCTTCGATCGGGTGAGCGACGAGTTGCAGGCCAATCTGGATCGTCTCTCCCACCTGTCTCTGCCCAATCTCCCCATTCATCTGGCCAAGTCGGACCACGCCTTGTGGAAGAAGCGGGTGGTTTCGGCCCTGGTGGGACGGACCCAGCTTGCCAGCGCCGAGCTTTCCGATCATCATCAGTGCCGTTTCGGCCGTTGGTATGATCGCAACACCGGGGAGGCTGTGGCAGAAAAGTCCGCCTTCCGGGAAATCGCCGATCCCCACGCCCAGGTGCATGCCCACGGCCGTCGGGCGGTGGACTACATCAACAGCGGCCAGTTCGATGAGGCTCTGCGGGAAATCCAGCAGATGGAGACCAGTTCGCAACATGTTCTGAACTGCCTGAACCAGTTAGCGCCCTGAACTCAAGGAGGCGCCGCCCATCCGTGCACCGGCACGGGTTCCGCGTTCCTGGCCGGAAAGGTGACCACGCATGTCTGTAAGTGCCCTGCGCAAGGCCGGAATCACCGGCACCCTCATCGTCCCCGCGGCCCTTGTGGTCGGGGGGCTGGTGGTGGCCACCTGTCCCTGGGATGGCCGGACCATGGCCATTCTGGCGGGACTGGCGGTGGTGGTGGTGCTGGCGTTGCTGACGGTGCGCTGGTTGCGTTGCCTGTATTTTTCCTTGGAAAAGGCGCGAACGGTGTGTCGGGTCGTGGCCGATGGTGATCTTGAGGTGCGGGGCACCCACATTCACGAACACGGGGTGGTGGGGGAAACCCTGTGGGCCATCAACGAGTTCGTGGATATCACCGACGCCTTTGTGCGCGAAGCCAAGGCGGCCATGGACCACGTGGCACGGGGACAGTACTACCGCACCGTGGTGCCCACCGGCATGCGGGGGGGGTTCGCCAATGCGGCCGAGGTGATCAACACCGCCCTGGGGACCATCCGCCAGCGGGTGGAGGCGGAAAAGGCCGTGGAACACGATATTAACAGCCTGGTGGCGCGGGCCGCCGATGGCGATTACAGCGGCCAGATCATGGTTCCTCAGGACCCCCCAGGGCTGGCCCAGATCGCCACCGGAATCAACAGTGTCACCCACACCGTGGACCAGGGGCTTGAGGAGGCCATTGGCGTGTTCTCCGCCCTGGCCGATGGCAACCTCACCCGCCGCTTCGAAAACCAGTACCAGGGGGACTTTGCCCGTCTGAAGGGTACCGCCAACACCATGAGCGAACGGTTGGCGGACATGGCTCTCTCCCTCACCGACACCGTGGATACGGTGAACGAGGGGGTGCAGGAAATGGCCACCGCCAGTAACGACCTGGCGCACCGGACGGAAAACCAGGCGTCTGATTTGCAGGAAGCGGCTGCCTCCATCGAGGAACTTACCGCCACCGTGCACCAGAATGCCGAAAATGCCGAACGGGCCCGTGCCCTGGCCGATGGCGCCCGCGATACCGCCGATCGCTCCGGCGATGTGGTGCACTCGGCGGTGGATTCCATGGGACGGATCGAGGCGTCCTCGGGCCAGATTTCCGACATCATTGGCATGATCGACGAAATCGCCTTCCAGACCAACCTGCTGGCCCTGAACGCGGCGGTAGAGGCGGCCCGGGCCGGCGAGGCGGGGAAGGGCTTCGCCGTGGTGGCGGCCGAGGTGCGCTCTCTGGCCCAACGTTCCAGTCAGGCGTCCAAGGAAATCAAGGAACTCATCCTCAATACCCGTCAGCAGATCGAGGAAGGGGTGGGGCTGGTGAAGGGCACCGGCGAGGCCCTGGAGGAGATCATCGCCGCGGTGAAGCAAGTGGCGGATTTGATCGTGGAAATCGCCTCTGCCAGCAAGGAACAGGCGGTGGCCCTGGACGAAGTGAACAGCGCCGTGGCCCACCTGGACGAAATCACCCAGCAAAATGCCGCCTTGGTGGAGGAGAACGCCGCCGGCGTGAGCACCTTGACCGCGCAGGCGGGGCAGCTCAAGGAACTGGTGTCCTTCTTCCAGGTGCGTGGAGGGGGCCCCCAGGGGGGCGGTCAGGCCGCCCTGCCAACCGGGACGTCGGCGCCGGCCGACGAATGGGACGACTTTGGCGGCGCATCGGCCCCCGCGCCCACCGCGCCGGCCCTTTCCGCGCCGGCCCCCGCGGTGACGGTTTCCCGTCCGGCCCCGGCGCCCACACCGGCGCCCGTGGAGGACGAAGATGAGTGGGCCGAGTTCTGAGGCCCTTCCTTTTCCGTGATGGTCACGCGAGATTGAACGCCGTTTCTGGAGAGGCGGTGGCGTTTTTTTTGGGGATCGGTGGGGGATCGGCTGAAGCATGGTAAAATTGTAACGTACTTTCCCGGGAACGTGAGGTAGTCTTCCGCTCCGGCCCGGCGGGCGCCCGGTGATACCATATGTTTGGGGAACCCCACGATGGGAAAGCCGATTGGGGAGACCATGGTTTTCCCCAGCGTCGGGGCCGGGGATGGCAACCTCATGGACAAGGACTGACGAAGATGGGTCTTCCGCAACGCATGGCCGCCGAGGCCATCGGCACCTTTTGGCTGGTGCTGGGGGGGTGTGGCAGCGCGGTGTTGGCCGCGGCGTTTCCCGAGCTTGGGATTGGTCTTCTGGGTGTGTCGTTGGCGTTTGGCCTGACGGTTCTGACCATGGTCTATGCCATTGGTCATATTTCCGGCTGTCACCTGAATCCGGCCGTGTCCCTGGGGCTGGTGATGGGGGGTCGTTTCCCCGCCCGTGATCTGGCGCCCTATATCATCGCTCAGGTGGTGGGCGCGGTGATCGCGGCGGCGGTATTGTTCGTGGTCGCCAGCGGCAAGGCGGATTTCAATGCCGCGGCCGGTTTTGCCGCCAACGGTTATGGCGAGCACTCGCCCGGCGGTTATACCCTGATGGCGGCCCTGGTGGCGGAAGTGGTGCTGACGGCCATGTTCCTGTTCATCATCATGGGGGCCACCGATGAGCGGGCGCCGGCGGCGTTGGCGGGGGTGGCCATCGGTCTGGCCCTGACCCTGATCCACCTGATCAGCATTCCGGTGACCAACACCTCGGTGAACCCGGCGCGCTCCACCGGCGTGGCCCTCTTCCAGGGCACCTGGGCGTTGCAACAATTGTGGCTGTTCTGGGTGGCGCCGCTGGTGGGGGGCGCCTTGGGCGGCCTGCTGTACCGGGTGGTTTCCTGCCGCGGCAAACAGGAACAAGCGTAATCCCGGTTTGCTAGAGCGGATCGCACCCAATCGGGTTCACGCTGTGAACCGGATTGGGTGCGTGAATCCGCCCTAAAATATAGAGAGAGCCGATCTTCAATCCCGGGCGGGTTCATCCATGGTGTAGCCAAAGTGCTGCACCCAGGGGCGCAGGACGGGCAGCGCCGGTGTCATCTGGGCCCGATAGCGTTCCCAGCGGCCGCAGCCCCGGGTGTTGAGGGGTTGGCGCACCTGGTTATAGCCGGGCGTACGATGGGGATCGCGATGAGCGGCCCGTTCGTGGAAGTTCTCCAGCCCTTCCCGCCACGGCAGGGCGATGAAGGCCAGCACCTCCCGCATCACCGGTTCGAAATCAGCCACCAGCGCCTCATGGCGGACGGTCATCAGCCGGAGCGGCAGCAGGGTGGTGGCTTTGTGCCACAGGCTCATCACGCGGGTGTACAGCCGGGCGGCATCGGGCAGGGTGTGGAAATTGGCCATGCCCTCGTTGAACTGAAAGTTCTGCATGAAGCAACTCAGCACTGAATCACAGGGATGGCGCAGGGCAAACAGGATGGGGCTGTCCGGGAACAGCCGGTACATCAGCGCCACCTTCACCATGTTGAGCGGCATTTTGTCGATGATCTGCGGCCCCTGGTGCCCCGCGCTCACAAAGCGCGGCGGGGCGGTGTCGTAATAGATGTCGCGCAGCTCGGCCAACGTGTCGGGAGTCAGGTCGGCCAGTCCCTCGGGGTAGGGCACGCCCCGTTCCAGGAGCACCCGGGTGACGTCGTCGATGGGGGTGTCTTCCTCCAGCACCGCCGCCTGTGGATGGCCGAGCATCACCGTATCCAGCAGGGTGGTGCCGGAACGCGGAAAGCCGACGATGAACACCGGCGACGGGCGTCCCGCCGGATCGGGCGGCGCCGGCGGCCCCCACCGGGCCAGCCAATCGGGGGTGAGCGCCTGATCCATGGTCCGCACCCGCGCCAAATAGCGGTTTTTGTCGTGGCGGCGGGCCTGGGGATGGTGGCTGCGGGCCTCGTTGCCGGCCGCATAGGCGGCAAAGGCGGCGGCGGTATCCCGCTGGGCATCGCAGATGCGCGCCAGCAGGAAGCCGTGCATGGCCCGGGTGTCTGGGGCTTCGCCCGGCGCATGCGCCTCCAGCAGGGCCCGGGCGCCGTCCAGATCCCCCTGGCGGTAGAGCAAGGTGGCCTCGGGCAGTTGCAGCCGGGGATGGTCGGGGAAGCGCGCCCGCAGGGCCTTCAGGCGGTCCAGCCATACCCGGTCCCGTCCCTCCAGCAGGGCCAGGTGATTGAAGGCGATGTCGGGATCGTCCGGGGCCAGCTCCACGGCATGGGCCAGCACCGTTTCTGCCTCCTCCAGCGCCTTGAGATCGCGCAGGGTGCCGCCCAGGTTGACCCAGGCCCGTACGTGCCCCGGCGCCAGGGTGACGGCGGCGCGGAAGGCACTGGCCGCATCCTCGGTCCGGCCTTGGTGCCACAGGATGGTGCCCAGGTTGTTGTGGGCGGCGGCCATGGCCGGGGCCCGCACCACCGCCAGCCGGGCCATGCTCTCCGCCGCGTCCAGCCGGCCGAGGGCGAACAGGCTGTTGGCCAGATTGGTGGCGAGTTCCGCCGAGGCATCGCCCCGCTCGGCCGCGGCGCCAAAAAAACCCACCGCCGCGTCGTGCTGGCCCAGGGCAGCGGCGGCGCCGGCCCGCAACCGCCAGGGGCCGGGGGCCTCTTGAAACCGGTCACACAACTCGGTGGCCTTGGCCAGGGCGGTGGTGGCCTCACCGGCGTTGAGGGCGGCCACCACCCTATTCTCTGCCGCCGCCAGCGCCGACGTGGCCGGCGGCGGCGGGGTCTGACCGCCGGGACCGGGCGCCGTGGCGGGAGGATCGCGCCAGGGGACCGGTTCGCCGGCGGCCCGCCGGGCCTCGGCCACGGCGGCCAGTTCCTGGAGCACCGGGCGGTCGGGGCCGAGGGTCCGGGCAGTGGCCACCGCCGCCAGGGCCCGTTCCGGCTGCCCCACGCCCAACCAGGCCCGGGCGAGCGTGCGTTGGAATAGGGCGTCCTCCGGCTTGAGGGCGGCGGCAATGCGCAGGTGGGGCAGGGCGAGATCGGGTCGGCCCGCCTCCACCCCCAGCAGGCCCAGGTGATGGTTGGCTTCCGGGTGAAGGGGCCACAGGCTCAGCACCTCGCGATACCCGGCCTCGGCGGCGGCGGTATCGCCGGCCCGATGGTGAGCCACGGCCGCCACCATGCGTGGTTGCAGGTCCACGGCAAGGCCGGGCGCGAAGGGAGCGGTCATGGGGTGTCCTCCGCGGTGGGTGCCGGATAGCCCAGGGTGGTGATCCACGGCCTCAGCACCGGCATCACCGGCGCCAACTGGGCGCGATAGCGTTCCCAGCGCCCCCGGGCCCGGGTGTACAGGGGCTGGGTCACCTGGGTGTAACTGGGGGTGCGGATCTGGGTCTGACGGCTGGCGGTCTGGCGATAGTCGCGCACGGCGTCGTCCCACGGCAATCCCAGGAAGGCGAGCAGGGCCCGGGCCTCGGTCTCGAAATCAGTGATCAGGGATTCATAACGCACCGTGTGCAGGGCCAAGGGCAGCACCGAGGCATAATGGGTGAGGGCGCTCAGGGCCAGGTCATAGAATTCGGCGGCGGTGTCCAGGTCCAGGAAGTTGTTCATGCCCAGATTGGTGTCGAAGTTCTGCATGAAACAGCTCAGCACCGCGTCGCAGGGGTGACGCCGGGCCTCGATGAACCGGGCGCGGGGAAACACCCGGGCCAACACCCCCAGCCGCATGAGGTTCAAGGGCATCTTGTCCACCAGCAGGCCCCCAGCGGGCACGGGGCCCAGGCCGGTGCGCACCAGTTGCCGTTCCACTTCGCTGAAATAGCTGTGGCGCACCCGGGCCAGGGTTTCCGCATCCAGTTGGGCGATGGTGTTGGCCTCGCCCCGGGCGTCGCTCACCACGCCCTGCCAGGCGCGGTCGAACAGCGGGCGCTCGTCCAGGCCCCGCACCAGGGGGTGACTGTTGAGAATGGTGCCCAGCAGCGTGGTGCCGGACCGGGGAAAGCCCACCAGGAACACGGGATCGGGGTGGGCGTCGGTGATTTCTGGGGTGCTCCAGCGGGCCATGGCCTCGGGGGTGAAGGTCTGGCACAGGCGACGGATGCGCACCTTGGCCAGGCGTTGCCGTTCCCGTTGGCTGATCACCTCGCCGGTGGCGGCGCGGATGTGGTTGGCGCGGGCGGCGGCGGCGAAGGCCTCCGCCGGAGCATCCAGACGGTCCAGCACCCGCCCCAGGGTGTAGAGCCGGGTGCTTTCCAGGAACGGCTGGTCCTCGAATACCAGACGTTCCAGCAGCGCGCGGGCCTCCGTCCACTGGTTATCGCGGGTGAGCAACTGGGCCCGCGCCAGCCCCACCCGGGCATCCTCCCGGTCCAGGTGCTCGGCTTGCGCCACCAGGGGACGCATTTCGTCCAGGCGGTTGCGCTTTTCCAGGAACCACAACAGGTTGAGGGTGTTTTCCAGGGAGTTCGGTTCCCGCTCCCAGGCCTCGCGCATGGCGGCCTCGGCTTCCGCCAGCCGACCCTGTTCCTGCAAGGCATTGCCCAGGCCCTGGAGGGCGGCGCCGTTGCCGGGGTCCTGGTTGAGCAGGGCGCGATAGGCGGCCTCCGCCCCCTGGGGATTGCCCAGTTGCTGGAGCAACTGCGCCTCCCACAAGCGCACCAGGCGGTCGCCAGGAACGTGCCGCAGCAGCCGCCGGGCGGCCTGTAGGGCCGGTTCTGGTTTTTCCCCCTGGCGCAACAGGGGAATGGCCTGACGCAGGGCGGCCACGTGATCCGGTTGCAGGGCGTAGGTACGCTGATAGGCCTCCGCGGCGGCGTCTGTTTTTTCCTGGGCCTCCAGGGCCCGGGCCAGACCGAACTGCGCCTCCACGAAGCGGTGCCGGCGTTTGAGGGCGGCGCGAAAGGCGGTCTCCGCCTCGGCCCAGCGCTGGCATTGCAGCAGCAGGTTGCCCTGGTTGTTGTAGAACTCGGGCACGCCGGGGGCGAGAGCGAAGGCGCGGGCACAGGCCGCCAGTCCCGCCTCCGCCGCGCCGGTCTGACCGTGGAGGGCGGCCAGCACGTTCCAGCCGGCGGCAAGGTGCGGCCACTGTTCGGTGAAGGCCAGGGCCGCGGTACGGGCGGCGGCGAGGTCGCCGGCACCGTACAGACGGGTCAGGTCCTCAAAGGCGTGGCGGGCTTCGGGCGGGATGGGGTCGGTGTCGGTCATGGTCCTCGATCCGGCAACGGCGGGCGGCTCCAGTGTGACCTGCCCACGCCCGGGTGAAAAGGGGGGTCATGCTTGCGTTACCGGGCCGGCGGGGGTAGGGTCGGGGGCCATTAGAGCGGAGTCACGCGGTCAATGGGACCCATTTTCGGGTCCCATTGAC